>JBIQKQ010000046.1:0-22927 GCA_044506365.1 Hyphomicrobiales bacterium | reverse complement strand
ACCCTTCGCCGCCATGGCAATCGCAAGGCGGTGCGATGGCGAAGGCATTCTGCTGGATTGGGCTTGCCGCCGGTCTCATGACCGCGCTCGCATCGACGCCTGCACGCGCCGATCTCAAGCTCTGCAACACCATGAGCTATGTGATCGATGTCGCGCTCGCGATCGAGGATCGCGGCGCGGCCAGTTCGCGCGGCTGGTACCGGCTCGATCCCGGCCAGTGCCGCGAAGCCATCCAGGGCGCGCTGCCGGCGGGGGCGATGTTTGTGCATGCGCGGGTGCCGGCCCTGTACGGCCCCTCGCCGCTGCCGCAGCGCGGCGACACCGAGTTCTGCGTTGGCGCTGTCGATTTTTCCAGCACCAACGCGCGCAACTGCCGCGGCGGCCAGCGGCCGGCCCTGTTCACGGCGGTGAAGCCATCGCGATCCGAGCAGGCCGAGGATGTGTATCGCCTGACATTCGCCGAAGAGGCCGGCTATTCCGAAGACCACGCGCGCGACGCCGGCATCCAGCGCCTGCTTGCGGTCGCGGGCTATGATGCCGGCCCGATCGACGGCGTGCGCGGCGACAAGACCGACAGCGCGCTGCGCCAGTTCGCCCAGGACAACAAGCTTTCCGTCACCGCCGCGGCGCGTTCGGATTTCTTCGCAATGCTGATGGATGCCGCGCAGAAACCCGGCAACGGGTTCGCCTGGTGCAACGACAGCCCGCATGCGGTGATGGCCGCGATCGGCATCGAGGACAACAGCGCCATCACCACCCGCGGCTGGTATCGGGTCGAGCCGGGCCGCTGCCTGCGGCCGGCGACTGGCGCGGAGGCAAAGCGCGTCTTCTCCTTCGGCGAGGCCGTCGATGGCAACGGGCAGACGCTGATGAGCGGCGGCAAGCCGATCGCCTGGGGCGGCAATACTCCGCTTTGCACACGGCCGGCGCGGTTCGAAACCTATGACCACGCCGACTGTGCTGCTCGCGGCCTGACCAAAACCGGATTCGCGGCGATCGAGATCGGCCAGGGGCTGACCACGGTGCGGTTCAAGTAGGCGTTTTCAAACGCTGGCGCACCGTCGCCGGCTGCCATACATAGGCGCCATGACGACTGCACCTTCTTCGCCGATTGACACCTCTGCCCAAGAGCGCGCGTTCGGGCACGTCACCACGTGGATCTTCGATCTCGACAACACGCTGTATCCGCATCACCTCAATCTCTGGCAGCAGGTCGATGGGCGCATCCGCGACTACATCGCGCAGCTTCTGAACATCACCGAGGACGAGGCTCTCCGGCTGCAGAAGGATTATTACAAGCGCTACGGGACCCCGATGCGCGGGCTGATGACCGAACACGGCATGAGGCCCGACGACTTTCTCGATTTCGTGCATCAGATCGATCACTCGCCGCTCGAGCCCAATCCGGCGCTGGGGGACGCGCTCGAAAAGCTGCCCGGACGCAAGCTGATCCTGACCAACGGCACCCGCCAACATGCCGACGCGGTGATACGGCGGCTGGAGATTGACCGGCATTTCGAGGATGTTTTCGACATCCTCGCCGCCGAACTCGAACCGAAACCCTCGCGGACGACCTATGAACGGTTCCTCGCGCGCCACGACGTCGATCCGGCGAGCGCGGCGATGTTCGAGGATCTTGCGCGCAACCTCACCGTCCCGCACGCGCTCGGCATGACCACCGTTCTGGTGGTGCCCGGCGGCACGCGTGAAGTTTTCCGCGAGGATTGGGAACTGGAGGGGCGCGACGCGGCCCATGTCGACCACGTGACCGACGACCTGTCCGGATTCCTGCAGGCGAGGTGCTGCCGGTAGCGCCGTCAGGCCGCGCGAAGGCGGGGCCTGTCCTTACAGGAATGAGACGTCCGCTCGCAGTGTCATCGCCCGCATCGCGGCGATGACCGCTTTCGAGCGTCTATCCCCCCACGATACTCGGCAGCCAGAGCGCCATCGCCGGGAACAGGATCAGCAGCGCGACCAGCACGAAATCGGCCGCCAGAAACGGCAATGTGCCGCCGTAAATCCGCATCACCGGAATCTCCGGGTGCTGCGCCTGGATGACGAACACCGTCATGCCGGTCGGCGGCGTGATCAGGCCGATGGTGCACATCACGGTAACGAAAATGCCGAACCACACGCCGTCATAGCCGATCGCGTTGACCAGCGGCAGCGTGATCGGCACCGTGATCAGGATGGTCGAAACCTCGTCCAGAAAGGTGCCGAGAACGATATAGAGCGCCATCACCGCCATCAGGATCCAGAATGGCGACAATTCGCTGAGATGCGCCCATTTGGTCAGCTCGTTCGGAAACTGGGTCAGCACAATGAAGCGTGCGAAGATGAAGGCGCCCGCAACGACGAGCAGGATCGAAGCGGTGGTGTAGACCGTCTCCAGCATGCAATCGATGAGATCGCGGATCGTCATCGCACGCGTGGCAAAGCCGATGACAATCGCCAGGAATGCCGCGACCGCGGCAGCTTCGGTCGGCGAAAACCAGCCGAAATAGATGCCGAATACCGCGATAAAGAACAGCAGCCCGAGCTTCCACATGCCGATCGAGGCTCGGAGCCGCTCGGACCATGCCATGGACGGGACTCGCGGAATCCACTTCGGCTTGAGCCAGGCCACGGTCCACACCGTGAGCACATAAAGGCCGGCCAGAACGAAGCCGGGGATAAAGGCGGCCGCATAGAGCTTGACCAGCGACACTTCGGCGACGATCGAGTAGATCGCGGTCAGCACCGATGGCGGAACGAGGACGCTCAGCGTGCCGGCAGAGGCGACCGTGCCGCCGGCGAAGGCCGGGTCATAGCCGTGGCGCCGCATCTCCGGGATCGCCACGCGCGAGAAGGTCGCGGCGGTTGCGATCGATGAGCCGCAAATCGCGCCGAACAACGTGCAGGCGCCGATGCTCGCATTCGCGAGCGCGCCGCGAATTCCCGAGAACACGGCATTGCAGGCCTGGAACAGTTCCTTCGCCATGTTGGCGCGCGATGCCACCGCGCCCATGAGGATGAACAGCGGGATCACCGAGAGCGAATACGCGCTCGCCATTTGATAGGGCACGAGCCCGCCCATCTTGAGCGCGGGCGTCCAGCCGTCGATTGCCGCATAACCAAGAAATCCCGACGCCGCGAGCGCAATCGCGATCGGCACGCGCAAGAAGATCATCACCAGCAGAAGGAGGACGCCGGCGAAACCGATCGCTGTGATGCTCATACGCGATCCTCGATCCGAGGCTCGACCGGATCGGGGCCCTTATCGTCGCCGCGGAAGAGCATGAACAACGCGGCGAGCGCAGCGAGGCTCATTCCGACAAGCACGATCGTCCAGTGCCAGAATTTCGGCAGGCCAAGATCGGCAGTGATGTCATGGAATTCATAGGAGTCCCAGGCGGCATCCCAGCCCTGCCAGACCAGGACGACGAATGTCGCCACGGACAGGGCAAGGGCGATTCGCTTGAGCAACGGCACAATGCGCGGCCAGAACTCGTCAATGGTATTCACGAGGATGTTGTCGTCGCGCAGGAACACGCAGGGCAAGGCCAGAAAGAACGAGCCCGCCAGCATCAGTTCGATCAATTCGTACACACCGCGCAGCGAGTAGCTGAAGACTGTGCGCAACACGACGTCGGCGACGGTGAGCGCCAGCATGCCGAACAGGAACGCGACCGCGACGCCGCCGCAGATTGTCGACGTGATGTTGCCCCAGCGCTTCACGGCTTTCCCAGCGTCCGACGATGATCCGCGCCTTCAACCGCAAGCACAGTCTGCTCCCTCTCCCCGCTTGCGGGGAGAGGGGTGGGGTGAGGGGCATGTAACAGGCGCTTGATCAAAACAGATAGGCCCCCTCTCCCGGTCGCCTTCGGCGACCGACCTCTCCCCGCAAGCGGGGAGAGGTAAGACCGCCGCGCGATCTCAATTTCAGTTCCAGAAATTGCGCGAGTCCTTCGCGTGCTTTTCGGACAGCGACTTCATCATGCCGTGCACGGCGCTGGCCGGAAGCCCCTTGCCGTCCAGCTCCTTGATCTTGGCCGCAGCAACGTCGGCGCCGATCTTGCGGAACTTGGCATTCTCCTCGGGCGACAGCTTGATCGCCTCGCCGCCGCCGTCGAGCAATGCTTTCTTCCCCGGAGCATCCAGCGCATCCCAGGCCTGGCCGATTTCCTTTTCGACGCCGACCAGCGACTTGGTGATCATCTGCTGCAGATCCGGCGACAGCTTCTTCCAGGTGTCCTCGTTCATCGCGAGGCCGAAGCTCGCGACATAGGAATACATCTCGGTCGAATGCTTCACCGTACCGCCCATCTTGAAGGCGATGCCGGCGCCGCCATAGTCGATCACCACGCCGTCGAGCGTGCCCTTCTGCATCTGCTCGACCTGCTCGGTCGGCGCGACGCCCACCGGCGAGCCGCCGAGCGCGGCAATGAAGTCGCGGATTTCAGGTGATGCGAAGCGCAGACGCATGCCCTTGATGTCGTCAACGGTCTTGATCGGCTTCTTGGTCGTATGAATGTTGCCGGGCTGATGGGTGAACAGCAGCAGCAGCTTCACGCCCTTGTGCTCGGCATCGAGATATTTCGAGCGCAGTTCGGGGTCGTTCAGGACCTTGGTGCCGATCTCGGCGCTGCCGACCATATACGGCACCTGGATGATGCCGGTCAGCGGGAAGCGGCCCGGCGTCGCGCCATGCAGGAACCAGGAGATGTCGGCCTGGCCGGTGCGCGCGAAATCGTAATGCTGCGGGACCGGGCCCATCTGCGCGCCGGGGAAGCGCTTGAACACCAGCCGGCCGCCGGATTCCTTTTCGAGTTTGTCGGCCCACTTGATCAGCCATTGCGACATCGCATGCTGGTCGCCGACATAATAGGCGAGCTTCAGTTCGATCGGCTGCTGCTGCGCATGGGCCGCGCCGGCGCCGAGGGCAAGGGCGAAAGCTGCCGGCAGCAAGGCCCGCCGGGTCAATCCTGTCATGGTCATTGTCCTCCCGATCGGCGCGCAGGCATGCGGCCGATTTCCGTTGTGCCACTAAGCTGCCAAAATGAGGCCGCCCCCGCAATGGCGAAACACAGCGGCGGTTAGCGTGAGGGAAGGCCCATCACGTTGCGGAAGATCAATGCATCCGGCAAGCCCGCGCCAGCGCATGCCGCGATGCCCTCCGCGCCATTGACATGGCGGCCCGCGCCGCGCCACACAGCGGCGCTCACGGGACGGGGACTGGCATGGCTCACGAGAAACTCGCTCAGACAATCGACGACGCCTTTGAAAAGCGCGAGGACGTCTCGCCGAATACCGTGGGACCGGTGCGCGAGGCGGTCGAGCAGGCGCTCGATCTGATGGATTCGGGGGCGGTGCGAGTCGCGGAGAAGCAGAGCGACGGCCGCTGGCAGGTCAATCAATGGCTGAAAAAGGCCGTGCTGCTCTCGTTCCGGCTGAACGACATGAGCGTGATTGAGGGCGGCCCTGGCCAATCGGTGTGGTGGGACAAGGTGCCCTCCAAATTCCACGGCTGGACCGATGCTAAATTCAGGGAAGCGGGCTTTCGTGCCGTGCCCAATTGCGTGGTGCGCAAGTCCGCGTTCATCGCTCCCGGCGTCGTCTTGATGCCGTCCTTCGTCAATCTCGGCGCCTATGTCGATAGCGGGACCATGGTCGATACCTGGGCGACCGTCGGCTCCTGCGCGCAAATCGGCAAGAACTGCCACATCTCGGGCGGCGCCGGCATCGGCGGCGTGCTTGAGCCGCTTCAGGCGGGGCCGGTCATCATCGAGGACAATTGCTTCATCGGCGCGCGCGCCGAGGTCGCCGAGGGCGTCGTGGTGCGCGAAGGCTCGGTGCTGTCGATGGGCGTCTATCTCGGCGCGTCGACGACGATCATCGACCGCTCGACCGGCGAGACGTTCCGCGGCGAGGTGCCGCCCTATTCGGTCGTGGTGTCAGGTACGCTGCCCGGCAAGCCGCTGCCGAATGGGCAACCGGGTCCCAACCTCTATTGCGCCGTCATCGTCAAGCGCGTGGACGAGAAGACCCGCTCCAAGACCTCAATCAACGAATTGCTGCGCGACTGACGCGCTGCGAAAATGACGCTCAGAGCCGCTCACCCCCGCAACAGCGGAGGGTGAGCGGACAATTTTGGGCCTGGACTGAAATTTTGGGTCCGGCGCCCGCCCGCCGTAATCGGACCTCCGACAGCTCAACCATTGACGGATCGAGAGCGGCGTGGTGCTAGCTGCGGTGATGACCGCCGATCCTGTCGCCATTGCCCAGAGCCTGCTGCGCTGTCCCTCCGTCACACCGGCGGAAGGCGGCGCACTCACGGTGCTGGAAACCACACTGAAAGCCGCCGGCTTTTCCACCCACCGGATGACATTTTCCGAGCCCGGCACGCCGGACGTGGAAAATTTCTACGCCCGCATCGGCACCGGCGCGCCGCACCTGATGTTCGCGGGCCATACCGACGTGGTGCCGCCCGGCAACGAGAAGGCCTGGACATATCCGCCCTTCGCCGGCGCGATCGCCGATGGCGTACTCTACGGGCGCGGCGCCGTCGACATGAAGGGCGGCATCGCCGCCGCCGTCGCTGCGGCGCTCGATTATCTGGCCGCCAACGGCGGGGCGCCCCAAAAGAACGGCAAAGGCTCGATCTCGTTCCTGATCACCGGCGACGAGGAGAGCGTTGCGATCAACGGCACGCCGAAGCTGCTCGACTGGGCGGCGAAGCGCGGCGAGACATTCGACCACTGCATTCTCGGCGAGCCGAGCAACCGCGAGGCGCTCGGCGACACCATCAAGATCGGCCGGCGCGGGTCGCTGAACGGCACGCTGATCGTGCATGGCAAGCAGGGCCATGTCGCCTATCCCGAGCGCGCCGACAATCCGGTGACCGGGATCGTGAAGCTGATCGCAGCGCTGAAGAGCGAACCGCTCGACCATGGCTCGAAGCTGTTCGATCCGTCCAATCTCGAATTCACCTCGGTCGATGTCGGCAATCCGACGGTCAATCTCATTCCGGCCGAGGCCCGCGCCCGCTTCAACATCCGCTTCAACGACCTGCACAATCAGGAATCGCTAAAGGTGCTGATGGAAGAACGCGCGCTGCGCGCCGCCGACGGCAAGATCCGGTTCTCGTTCGTATGGGAGCCGTCCAACGCCGATATGTTCGTGGTCGAGCCGGGTCCGTTCACCGATCTGGTCGCGAATGCGGTGGCCGAGGTGACCGGACGCAAGCCGGTGCTCTCGACCACCGGCGGTACGTCGGATGCGCGCTTCATCAAGAATTACTGCTCGGTCGTGGAGTTTGGTCTGGTCGGCCAGACCATGCACGCGGTCGACGAGCGCGTGCCGGTCGCCGAGCTTGTCGCGCTGACTGGGATCTACCGGAAGATCCTCGAGCGGTATTTCGCCTGACCGGCGACTGATCCCTTCCCTTGGAAGCGTGCTCTCAGATCTGTCATGCCCCGCGAAGGCGGGGCATCCAGTACTCACGGTGTCGCAATTGACGGATAAAGGTCGGACCAGTTCGGATTGTTCTCTTCGATCAACCTGATCTTCCACGCCCGGTTCCACTTCTTAATGCGCTTCTCGCGCTGGATGGCAATGCGGATATCGTCGTAAATCTCGTAATGAACCAACCGATGAACGCCGTATTGCTTTGTGAATCCATCGATCATGTCCGTTCGATGCTGAAAGACGCGGCGAGTCAGGTCATTGGTCACGCCAGTGTAGAGCGTGCCGCCGATGCGACTGGCAAGAATGTAGACAAAGTATCGATGCTCTCGTCCCACATCGAACACCGGCGGTTACTGGATGCCCCGCCTTCGCGGGGCATGACAGCCGTAGGGCTGTCGCGCAAACCAGACTAATAATCCACCTTCACGAGATACAAACCCTCTGGCGGGGCCACCTGCCCGCATTGGGTGCGGTCGCGCGCCGCGAGAATGCGGGTGATGTCGTCCGGCGTCCATTTGCCCTCGCCGACATGCACCAGCGATCCGACCATCGAGCGCACCTGATTGTGCAGGAACGAGCGCGCAGAGACATGCAGGTTCACGTTCCAGCCGTCGGTTTCGATGTCGATTTGATCGAGCGTCTTCACCGGCGATTTCGACTGGCATTCGGTCGAGCGGAAAGTTGTGAAGTCATGGTTGCCGATCAGCCGTTTTGCCGCCTCGCGCATCGCCGCGATGTCGAGCGGACGCCCGACCCGCCAGGCTCTGCCGAGGTCAAGCGCGAGATCGGGCCTTCGGTTCACCACGCGATAGAGATAATGGCGCTTCGTCGCGGAGAAGCGCGCGTTGAAATCGTCAGCCACGCGCTCAGCCGCAAGCACGGCAATCGGCTGCGGCCGCAGATAGAAATTCAGCGCATCGCGCACTGTGCCGCCCTCGTGCGCGCTGCGCAGGTCGCAATGCGCCACCTGGCCGAGCGCATGCACCCCGGCATCGGTGCGGCCCGCGCCCTGGATGGTCACGCGCTGCCCGTCGAATTGCGCGATCGCATCCTCGATCGCGCCCTGCACGCTCGGCACATCGGCCTGGAATTGCCAGCCGCGATACGGCGCGCCATCATATTCGATGAGAAGCTTGTAGCGGGGCATTCTTGTCCTGTCGTGCTTGCGAAGGCCCATGCTCCGCAAGGCGCGTCATCCCGGGCACGTGCGCCGCGCGCGCCCCTCGGGAATGACACCTAACACAAGCGCGCTCCGCGCTTGAGCGGCGTGCCCCGCAGAAACTCCTCCGCGTTCATCGGCTGCTTGCCGGCGCGCTGCAATTCGCGGATGCGGATCGCGCCGTCGCCGCAGGCGATGGCGAGATCGTCGTCCAGCACCGTGCCGGGCGCGCCGCTTCCCGTGGCAAGCGTCGTGCGCAGCACCTTCACCCGCACTGGCCCCTTCTCGCCCGGCATTTCGAACCAGGCGCCTGGAAACGGCGACAGCCCGCGGATGTGATTGTGCACCTCCTGGGCAGGGCGGGACCAGTCGATCCGCGTTTCGCTCTTGTCGATCTTCTCCGCGTAGGTCACGCCGGTTTCCGGCTGTGGCACAATCTGCAGCGAGCCTCGCTCCAGTGCGCCGAGCGCGCGATTCATCAGGTCGCCGCCGATCGCCGCAAGCCGGTCATGCAGGTCGCCGGCCGTCATGTCGGGGCCGATCGCGACACGCTCGATCATCGCCATGCCGCCGGTGTCGAGCCCTTCGTCCATCTTCATCACGGTGACACCGCTTTCGGCATCACCCGCCATCACCGCGCGGTTGATCGGGGCGGCGCCCCGCCAGCGCGGCAGCAGCGATGCATGCAGGTTGAAGCAGCCGAGCGGCACCGCATCGAGAATGGGTTTCGGCAGGATCAGGCCATAGGCGACCACCACGGCCGCATCCGCGCCGTGCGCGGCGAAGGCGGCCTGCGCCTCTTCGGTACGCAGCGACGTCGGCGTCACAACCGGCAGACCCAGCCGCTTCGCCTCGCGCGCGACCGGCGTGTCCTGCAGGTCCATGCCGCGCCCGGCCGGTTTCGGCGCGCGGGTATAGACCGCCGCGATCTCGTGTCCCGCGCCGGCGAGCTCGATCAGCGTCGGCACCGCGAAATCAGGCGTACCCATGAAGATGAGGCGGAGCGGCATCAGTTCGTCCCGTTCCTCTCCCCGCAAGCGGGGAGAGGATGGCGAGCGCGGAACGCGCGAGCTTGATGAGGGGGACTATCCGGATCGCCCAAATGCATCAAGAGCCCCTCACCCGCTAGCCTCGCTACGCTCGCCTGGCGACCTCTCCCCGCAAGCGGGGAGAGGGAAAGAGTGACTACTCCGCGGCCTGTTTCGCCATCTTGGTGAATTTCTTGATCACGCGATCGCGCTTCAGCTTGGAGATGTGATCGATGAACAGGATCCCGTTGAGGTGGTCGATCTCGTGCTGGATGCAGGTCGCGAACAGCCCGTCGGCCTCGGCCTCCTGCAATCTGCCGTCGAGATCCAGATAGGTGAACCGCACGCTCGCTGGCCGCTCGACCTCCTCGTAATATTCGGGGATCGAGAGGCAGCCTTCCTCGTGCAGGTTCATCTCGTCGGAAGACCAGGTGATGTGCGGGTTGATAAAGACCCGCGGGTCCTTCTCGTCGTCCTTCTTGGCGAGGTCCATGGTCACGAGCCGCAGCGGCTCGCCGATCTGGATCGCAGCGAGACCGATTCCGGGCGCGTCATACATGGTCTCCAGCATGTCCTCGGCGAGCGCCCGCACGGACGCGTCCACCGTCTCCACCGGCTTGGAGACGACGCGCAGGCGTTTGTCGGGAATGACGAGGATGTCGCGGAGAGCCATGCGCGCGATGTAATTATTGGACGCCGCGCGGTCAATTTCCTCTTTCTTGTCCCTCCCCTTTTCAGGGGAGGGTGGCTCCGAGCGAAGCGAGGAGCCGGGTGGGGTATTCCAACCGTCAATCCCCACCCTGCTCGCCGCTGGCGCGCCTCGCCGCCCTCCCCGCAAGCGGGGAGGGATAAGCGCGACATGTTCACTTTCTGTTCTTTTTGACCCGCGAATCGTGCTACAAGGGCCGGATGGACAGTTTCGCCCCGATCCGGGACCGGCTTCTCGCACTCGATCCGCTGCTGATCGTCGCGGTGATTGCGGCGATTTGCGCCTTTCTTCTGGCGGCCACCATCGGCGTGACGATCATGCTGATCGCGCGCCGGCGCCGCCGCATGGAGGAGGCGGCGGAAGCGGAGCGGATCGAGGCGGAAGAGAATGAGGCGCGGATGGCGGAACTGCGCCGCCTGCAGGCCGAGACCACCGGCCTCGTCCGCGCCATGGGCGACATGCTGGCCAGCCGCCAGTCGCAATTCGAGAAGACATTCTCCGAACGGCTCGATGCGGTGACGCACCGGATCGGCCAGTCGATCCAGCACACGACGCATCAGACCGGCGAAAACCTCAACCGGCTGAACGAGCGGCTCGCCGTCATCGACGCGGCGCAACAGAACATCACCAGCCTCGCCTCGCAGGTCACGTCCCTGCAGAGCGTGCTGTCCAACAAGCAGCAGCGCGGAGCCTTCGGTCAGGGCCGCATGGAGATGATCATCGAGGACGGGCTGCCGAAGGGCGCTTACGAATTCCAGTTCACGCTGTCGAACAATACCCGGCCCGATTGCGCGATCCATTTTCCCGACCAGCGCCCGCTGGTTATCGACGCGAAATTCCCGCTCGAAGCCGTCACCGCCTTCCGCGACGCCAAGTCGGACGACGAGCGCAACATCGCCGGCCGGATGCTGCGCCAGAACGTCACGAAGCACATCACCGACATTGCCAGCAAATATTTGATCCCCGGCGAGACCCAGGAACTCGCGCTGATGTTCGTCCCGTCGGAATCGGTCTATGCCGAACTGCACGACCAGTTCGACGATCTGATCCAGCGAGCCTTCCGCTCGCGCGTGGTGATCGTGTCGCCCTCGCTGCTCATGCTTGCGGTGCAGGTGATCCAGCAGATCCACCGGGATGCCCGCATGCGCGAGGCCGCCGACAAGATCCATGCCGAAGTCGGACATTTCATGGATGACCTCAAGCGGCTGCGCGACCGCGTGCGCAAGCTCGAGGCGCATTTCGGCCAGGCCACCGAGGACATCAAACAGATCGTGATCTCGACCGACAAACTGGAGCGCCGCGGGAGCCGCATCCGCGAGGTGGAGTTCGACGACGATCCCGACGATAAGAGCAACATCGTGCTCCCCGCCCCGGTCGGCGCCCGGCGCGTTGTTGCGGCCGAATAAGCAAGCTGGCGCGTTGCGGGCGAGTGTTGCCCATTAACCATCCTGCGTCCTGATTGCGTTGATGGCACCATGGTACGGCGCCGCCGTCTGGCGAAGCCCCCCGGGTTGAGGTAAGTTGGTGGTTAACAAGTTATGAATGCGTTTCAGGGGTGTCGTCGTGCTGAGGGGGGGTCTGCTCATCGCCGCGCTGGCTGCGGCTGCGCTGTCCGCGGGCTGCGTACACCGTCCCGCGCAAGGCGTGCTGACGCCGACGAAGCAGCAGGTTGAAGGAACGGCGAGCGTTCCCATCCTCGTCGCCACCACCCGCAAGAAGGCGGTCGAAGACCCCGGCGCCATGTTCGGCGGCGAACGTGCCGACAGCCTGTCCTACGCCTCGATTACGGTATCGATCCCGCCGGAGCGCAAAGTCGGTCATGTTCAGTGGCCAGCCTCCCTGCCCGGCGATGCCAGGCGCGATTTCGTGACGCTGTCCGCCGATTATATCGACCAGCGCGCCTTCGCCGCCTCGGTGACGGAAACCGCGCGCAGGACGCGGCACCCCCGCGTGCTGATCTTCGTTCACGGCTTCAACAACCGCTTCGACGACGCGGTCTACCGCTTCGCCCAGATCGTCCATGACTCCAAGGCCGAAGCCGTCCCGATCCTGTTCACATGGCCCTCGCGCGGCAGTGTGGAGCTGAAGTCCTATACTTATGACCGCGAGAGCGCGAACTACTCACGCGATGCGCTTGAAGGGCTGATCGACCAGATCGCGAGCAATCCGCATATCAAGGAAATTCACCTGCTCGCGCATTCGATGGGAAGCCACGTGACGCTTGAGGCCCTGCGCGGCCGCTCGATGCGGCGCGCGCCCGGCAACGACAAGGTCAAGCAGGCGATGCTGGTCGCGCCGGACGTGGACATCGACGTGTTCCGCGCCACTCTCAAGCGTATGGGACCGAACCGGCCGAAGATGCTGCTGTTCGCATCGCGCGACGACGGCGCGCTGTCTCTGTCGAAGCAGATCTGGGGCGGCGTGGATCGCATCGGCGAGGTCGGCGCCAGCGAGCCGTATCGCAGCGAACTCGAGGCGCAGCGGGTCGCGGTCTATGATCTCACGCCGCTGCAAGCCAAGGGCGGCAACGCGCACAGCCGCGCCTTCGATGACATCGGCGATGTCATGGAACTGGTCCGCCAGCGCAACATGCAGGAGCGCGGGTTGCAGGTCGCGCGTGACAGGCCGGCCGCCCCCGCGTCGCCGTCGCATCAGACCGAGACCGCCGCCCTGCGCAATTGAGGCGTTTCAGCAGGGCAGCGGACCAGATTGCGGCACATTCGCGTGCTTCAATCTCGCCAGCTCACCCTCTAGACTCCTCGCGGATGACCGCCCTCGAATCACCTGCCGCCAAAACCTCGTGGTCCGACGCGCTCGCGGTCTATTTCAAGCCGCGCGTCCTCATCGTCATCCTGCTCGGCTTCTCGTCCGGGCTGCCGCTCGCGCTGTCGGGCGCGACACTGGCGATCTGGATGACCGAGAGCGGGGTCAACCTGCGCACGATCGGCCTCTATGCGCTGGTCGGCCTGCCCTACACGCTGAAATTCCTGTGGGCGCCGCTGGTGGACGCGCTCGACATCCCGATCCTGTCGCGGGCGCTCGGGCGACGGCGCGGCTGGCTCGTCTTCTCGCAATTGCTGCTCACCGTCGCGATCCTGTTCCTCGCGCTGCAGGACCCGAGCGTCTCGCTCTGGCCGGTCGCGCTCGGCGCTGTGATGATCGCGACCGCCTCGGCGACCCAGGATATCGTGATCGACGCATTCCGCGTCGAAAGCCTCGAGACCAGCGAACAGGCGGCCGGCATGGCCGGCTATGTCGCCGCCTACCGCATCGGCATGCTGGCGTCGGGCGCCGGCGTCCTCGCGCTCACCTACTGGCTCGCGGAAATCGGCGTGTCGCGCAACACCGTCTGGATGTGGGGCTACTTTGCCGCCGCGGCATTGATGGCAATCGGCATCGGCGCTTCGCTCATGGCCACCGAACCCGCAGCGCCCGCCGACGTGGTCGACAAGCAGCGCGATCCGATCAGCCGCGTCGCCGTCACCGCCTTTGGCGCGTTCCGGGAGTTTCTCACCCGGCCCGAGGCGGTTGTCATTCTGCTGTTCGTCGTGCTGTTCAAATTCTGCGACGCCTTTGCCGGTGTTCTGACCGCGCCCTTCATCATCGATATCGGGTTCGACAAGGCGACCTATGCAACGATCGTCAAAGGCGTCGGCCTTGCCGCCGCGCTCGCCGGCGGATTTGCGGGCGGCCTCGTCGCGCGTGCGATGCCGCTTTCAACGAGCCTCTGGGTCGGCGGCATTCTGCAGGCCTTTTCAAACCTGTCCTTCGCCTGGCTGGCGCTGATCGGGCCGCATGTGCCGGCGCTCACCATCGCCGTCATCTTCGAGAATTTCACCGGGGCGATCGGAACGGTCATCTTCGTCGCGTATCTGTCGGCGCTGTGCGGCGTGCGCGCGCATACCGCGACGCAGTTCGCGCTTCTGACCGCGCTGGCCGCAGTCGGCCGCACCACCTTGTCCTCCGGCGGCGGCTTCGTCGCCGAATCAACGGGCTGGTTCTGGTTTTTCGTCATTTCCGTATTGCTGTCGATTCCAAGCTTCCTGTTGCTCGCCTGGCTGCAAATGCGCGGACATTTCCGGACGTTGGACAAGCGGGACGAATCAGCCTCGTGAGTCCCGCCGGCGGTCCATCGACCGTAGCTCGGAGCGAAGCAACATCCGGGAATCGCCCCGCATGTCGCTGCGCTCATGCGCGCGACGAACCGCAAATCCGCCGACCTTCCGGATGTTGGACAAGCGAGGCCGAATCAGCCTCCTGATTCCTCGCTGGCGGTCCGTGGACCGCAGCCCGAATGAGCGAAGCGACATCCGGCCATCGCACCCGCATATCGCTGTGTTCATGCGGGCTACGAACGAACCGAAGGAGCCGCCATGATGTTCTCGCACTGGATCGAAGTCGTCGGCTCGACGCTCGACCTCGTCGGCGTCGGGTTGATCGCGATCGGTCTTGTCATCTCCTTCGTGCGTTATGCGGGCATTGCTTTCGCGCCGCCCCCCGGAGCCGACACCTATCGACAGTTGAGGCAGGACATCGGCCGCGCCATCCTGCTCGGCCTCGAAGTGCTGGTGGCGGCCGACATCATCCGCACCGTCGCGGTGACGCCGACGCTGGAAAGCGTCGCGGTGCTCGGCGCCATCGTGTTGATCCGGACGTTCCTCAGTATGAGCCTGCAGCTGGAGGTCGACGGCCGCTTTCCGTGGCAGCGTGCGAGCGTACAGCGGGATGTGTAGGGCAGAACTGCTATCGTGAAACTTTGCCTTCTCCGCTCGACCGACGATCGCTACATCGCGGTCCGCTGCCGGATCGCGGCCGACAGCGTGCCCTCGTCGAGATAGTCGAGTTCGCCGCCGACCGGCACGCCATGCGCGAGGCGCGTCACCGTCACATTGGCGTCCTGGAGCAGATCGGTGATGTAATGGGCCGTGGTCTGGCCATCGACCGTGGCATTGAGCGCAAGGATCACTTCCTTCACCGCGGGCTCATGCGCCCGCGTCACCAGCGCATCGATGGTGAGGTCCTGCGGGCCGACGCCGTCGAGCGGCGACAGCGTGCCGCCGAGCACGTGATAGCGCGCATTGACCGCGCCCGCCCGCTCCAGCGCCCAGAGGTCGGCGACATCGGCGACCACGACGATGACCGAAGGATCGCGCTTGTGGTCGGTGCAGACCGTGCAGGGATTCTGCGAATCGATATTGCCGCAGGTTCCACACACCGCGATCCGTGCGCGCGCCACCTCCAACGCATCGGCGAGCGGCGCCATCAATAATTCGCGCTTCTTGATGAGATGCAGCGCCGCGCGCCGGGCGGAGCGCGGACCAAGGCCCGGCAGGCGCGCCAGCAACTGGATCAGGCGTTCGATTTCGGGTCCGGCAACGGCTTTCGGCATGTGATTCTCGGTCTGGGCCTCCATATATAGGATTAGCGGGCAAACCGAGCGGATTGCCGGTAGGTCTTTTCAATCGGATAAGCCCTCAGCGGAACCGGACAGACGAGAGCTCATGAGCCCCCTCGCCCGCCTCGCCACCCGCATCGCCTATGGCGCGACCCAGTTGCCGCGCCTCGCCTGGTATGCGGGCCATGGCTATGCGCTGCAGCGGCTCGCCGCCGAAGCACGCCGGCGCGAGGGCGAGGAGCCGCCGGCGCCACGCCGGGGGTCAAGACAGATTGGCGACAACCATGCGCCGGTCCCGAGCCAGCGCCGGCTTTACGGCGACATGGCCGAATTGCTCGGCCGCGATCTCGCCAATGTCGAGGCCGGACTCTATCCGCTGCCGGCCGACCATGACGGCTCGCTCCCGACCCTGATTCGCCGCTCGCGGTTGTTCTTCGATGATCTCCCCGAGGTGTATCGCCGCCGGAAGGAACGCCGCCACGACGAGGTGCTGACCGAGGACCTGCGCGGCAAGCGGCCGGATTATTACCTGCAGAATTTCCACTTCCAGTCCGGCGGCTGGCTGACCGAGGATTCGGCCGACCGCTACGACACCCAGGTCGAGGTGCTGTTCAAGGGCACCGCGAATGCGATGCGCCGCATGGCGCTGCCCGAACTGCACGAGGTTTTCCGCGGCCGCGACCAGCGCAGGCTGCGCCTTGCCGATATCGGCTGCGGCACCGGGCGCTTCCTCGATTTCGTCAAGCAGGCCTGGCCACGGCTGCCGGTCCTCGGCATCGACCTGTCCGAGCCTTATGTCAAACACGCGCGGCGGCATTTGCGGCGCTGGTCGCAGGTGCGCGCCGTTGTCGGCGATGCCGAATCCCTGCCGCTCGCGGATGCGAGCCAGGATGCCGTCACCTCGATCTTCATGATGCACGAATTGCCGTCGAAGGTGCGGCGCGCGGTGATTGCCGAATGCGGGCGCGTGCTCAAACCGGGCGGCCGGCTGGTGATCGTGGACTCGCTGCAGCGGCGCGACGTGCCGGACTATGTAGGCCTGCTCGAACGCTTCCCGCAGAACTATCACGAGCCGTATTTCGAGAGCTATCTCGACGAGGATTTCACCGCGATCGCCGGCGCGCAGGGCCTGACGCATGTGCGCGACGAGCCGGCCTTCGTGTCGAAGGTGATGGTCTTCGACAAGATCTAGACCGGCAGGAACACGACACGCCCGTCCTCGCTCACCTCTCCCCGCTTGCGGGTCTCACCTCTCCCCGCTTGCGGGGAGAGGTCGGAGCGCGAAGCGATCCGGGTGAGGGGGAGTATCCGCACGCAATGCGCTTAAGATTGGTTCGAGAACCCCTTCCATCTTCGTAAGCACATCGTTGTTCCAGAATCGCAAGACCCGGTAATTGTGATCTCGCAGCCATCGATCGCGTACGAGATCGCGCGGATCGGTCGCATGCTGCCCGCCATCCACCTCAACGATCACGCGTCGGTCACGGCATATGAAATCCACCACGTAACCGCCTATCGGCTCCTGTCTCACAAACTTGAAACTACCCAGTTGGCGCACTCGCAGCTTGCTCCACAGCAGCAGTTCTGCGCGCGTGGAGGTGCGGCGCAGCCGTCGCGCGACTGATCTTGCCCTCGTTAGCGCCACGCATTCGCGGAGGCTCCCCCTCACCCGGCACGCGCAACTCTGCGCGTCCCGACCTCTCCCCGCAGCGGGGAGAGGTAAGGGACCGCATGCGGCGCTGACTTGAGCGACGCATGATCTTCCTTCTCCCCGCTGAAGCCGGGAGGAGGAAAACTCACACTCCGGACGCCGTCGCGTTCGGGAAGAACAGCTGCTGGCCATTGATCTTGTACTCGGCGATCGCCTTCTGGCCTTCCGGCGAAATGATCCAGTCGATGAACGCCTGGCCCTCGGCCTTCTTCACGTTCGGGTGCTTTTCGGGATTAACGAGGATCACGCCA
Source organism: Hyphomicrobiales bacterium (assembly GCA_044506365.1). GTDB lineage: Bacteria > Pseudomonadota > Alphaproteobacteria > Rhizobiales > Xanthobacteraceae > Pseudorhodoplanes. The sequence continues at coordinate 5,228 of JBIQKQ010000046.1, read as the reverse complement.
TACTGGTTGAACAGCCTGTTGTCGCCCTCGACCACGATGTCGAGATCGCCCCTGTTCTTGAACGACAGCCAGGTGCCGCGATCGGCAAGCACATAGGCATTGGCGGCCGAGGCGGTGTTGAGCGCCGCGCCCATGCCCTGCCCGATCTCCTTGTACCAGCCGCCCTTGTCGGCCGCGATGTCGATGCCCGCGCCCTTCCAAAGCCGCAGCTCGGCGGAATGGGTCCCGGACTTGTCGCCGCGCGAGATGAACGGCGCCGCCTTTGCCTTGATGGCCTTCAGCGCGGCGGAGATATCCTTCGAGCCCTTGATGCCGGCCGGGTCGCTCTTCGGCCCGATCAGGACGAAGTCATTATACATGACCGGAAAACGCTTCACGCCGTAACCGTCGGCGACGAATTTCTCCTCCTGCGACTTGGCGTGCACGAACACCACGTCGGAATCGCCGCGCCGGCCGGTTTCGAGCGCCTGACCGGTGCCCTGCGACACCACTTTGACATCGATGCCGGTCTTCTTCTTGAACAGCGGCAGCAGATGATTGAACAGCCCGGAATCGACCGTCGATGTGGTGGACGAGACGACAATCGATTTGTCCTGCGCAACTGCGGGTGTTCCGACCGCAAGCGCAACGATGCTGACGAGCGCAGCGATCGCCGCCTGCTTCATCCCTCCCCCCGCGAAGCGGTGGGGAGTGTCGATCGACTGAGCCATAAGCGCGTTTACGCGCGCCTTTGACGCGCTATGGCGAAGGAGATCGGGGTGGGGGGCCGGTGCCGGCGCAAAAATGCTTCTCATGCCATAGTCCTCCGGTTGGTCTGATTCAGACGAGCAGTTCGCCGGCGACGAAGCGGCGTGCGGCGTCGGTTTTCGGCGATGTAAAGAAGGTCTGCGTATCGGCGACTTCGACGATGCGACCCCTGTTCATCAGCACGATCTCGCCGCCGAGACGGCGGGCCTCACCGAGGTCGTGCGTCGCCATCACGATCTTGATGCCCTGGCCGGCGATGGTCCGGATGATGTCCTCGGTCGCCTTGGTGGCGGCGGGATCGAGGCTGGCAGTGGGTTCGTCGAGAAACAGGATTTCCGGGTGCTTGGCGAGCGCACGCGCGATCGCAAGCCGCTGCTGCTCGCCGCCGGACATGCGCCGCGCCGGCCGCTCGCTCAATGCGGACAACCCGACACGGTCGAGCAATTCCTGCGCCGCGGCGCCACGTTCGGCGCGCTTCATGCCGGCGGCAGCCAGCGCATAGGTGAGGTTGCCGGCCGCGCTCCGCCGCAGCATAACCGGCCGCTGAAACACGATGGCCCGGCGCGCGGGCGGCACGTCGGTCCGGCCGCCATAGGTGACACGGCCGCCGCTCGCCGGAACGAGGCCCATCGCGACGCGCATCAGGCTGGATTTGCCCGATCCGTTCGGGCCGACCAGCATCGTCGGTGCTCCGGCCGCGAAGGTGAGCGAAACGCGGTCGAGAATCGTCACCTCGCGCGCGCGCAACGTCACGTCTTCGAGCACCAACGGGAGATCGGAGGCGGGTGCGCGCATCGCCGTCATCCCGCATATCGCTCGCCGGCCCGGCGTACGCCCCAGGCCAGAGCATTCACGAGCAACACCAGAATCATCAGAACAATCCCCAGACCAATGGCCAGAGAAAGGTTGCCCTTCGAGGTTTCGAGCGCGATCGCCGTGGTCATCACGCGGGTGAAGCCCTCGATATTGCCGCCGACGATGATCACCGCGCCGACCTCGGCGGCCGCCCGCCCGAAGCCCGCAAGTAGCGCTGTCACAAGGGAAAATCGCGCGTCGGCAATGAGGGTGACGACCCGCCGCAGCGGCCCGACATTCATCGCGTCAAGTTCGTCGCGGTATTCCGCCCAGAGATCCTCGATGGTCTGCCGGGCCAGAGCAGCGATGATCGGCGCCACCAGAATGGTCTGCGCGACGACCATCCCCCCCGGCGTGAACAGGATTCCGAGGCTGCCGAGCGGGCCCGAGCGCGACAGAAGGAGATAGACCGCGAGCCCGACCACCACCGGGGGCAGACCCATGAGCGCATTCAGCACCACGATGACGCCGTTGCGCCCGGGGAATTTCGTCAGTGCGATCAACGCGCCGAGCGGGATGCCGACCAGCGCCGCGCAGGCCACTGCCGACAGGCTGACGATCAGCGACAGCTGGACGATCGCGAGCAGAACCGGGTCAGCCCGCAGAAGCAGGTCGAGGGCAGAAGCGTCCGTTGGCACGTGAATTGTGTTGCATTCAGGATCGCCACCGTCAATTTTTGTAGTATGTTCATTTATCTGCAGAATGATGCATGTACGAGCTTCTGAATACCGACGAGGCCGCCGCGTATCTGCGGCTTAGCGAACGCAAGCTTTACGATCTGGTTGCGACCGGTGCCATTCCCTGCAGCAAAGTCACGGGCCGCTGGCTATTCCCCAAGGCCGCGCTCGACCGATGGGTCGCTTCGGGTTTTCCTAAGGCATTGGAGCCGCTGGCAGAATCGGCGCCGCCGATCGTTGGCGGCAGCACCGACCCGCTGCTCGAATGGGCACTGCGGGAGAGCGGATCGGGCCTGGCGAGCCTGCCGGAGGGCTCGGAAGCCGGTCTACGCCGGCTGGCCCGGCGCGAGGTGAGCCTTGCCGCGATCCATCTGCATCGGATCGACACTGGCGAAAAATCGGCGAATATCAATGCCGTCAGTCAAGCGCCCGGCCTGCATGACGTGGTCGTCATTGGCTTTGCACGGCGTGAGCAGGGCTTGCTGGTGGCGCCGGGAAATCCGCATGAGATCCGCAGCCTGGCACAAATCGCCGGAACCGGCCTTCGCCTGGCGCAGCGTCAGGAAGGCGCCGGCGCGCAGTTGCTACTGCTGATGCTGCTGGCCCAAAACCGTATCGAGCCGCGCGATATCGCGCCGGTCAGGCCGGCCTATGCGACCGGAACCGACCTCGCGCAAGCCGTGCGCGCCGGGCATGCGGATTGCGGGATTGCGACCCGCGCCGTGGCGCAGACTGCCGGCCTCGATTTTGTGCCGCTGATCTGGGAGGACTTCGATCTTGTTCTGCGCCAGCGCGATTATTTTCTGCCCGGACCGTCGGCCCTGTTCGGATTTGTCCGGTCGGATCGGTTCCGGCGGCGAGCGGCGGAGCTGGGCGGATACGATCTGTCGGTTTGCGGCGAGATCAGGCTCGTCGCCTAAAATTGGGCCGAACCCGAATATTCGCCCAGACTCTTGAAAAAGCAGCCGTTCGCAGCCAAAAGGACGCCCACGGAGAGGTGGCCGAGTGGCTGAAGGCGCACGCTTGGAAAGCGTGTATACGGGCAACCGTATCGAGGGTTCGAATCCCTCTCTCTCCGCCATTACAGCATTAAATTCAATAAGTTAACTCGAATTTTTGGCGCCAACCCCCGACGAACCCCCCGACCGCGCTGGGTCAATTCTAAGGCCTGTAGGCACATACGCCGCTTTCCGGGTAGGTCGGGAACCCCCGGCCCGGAAAATCGCGGGAAAACTGTGTTTCCGATGGCCCGGTTAGCGGGTCGGAAGCGAGCGAGGGGGCCTATTCCGGCCGGAGCCACGCGTGCGTTAGGTCCCCTTCGAGGGAGCTAGGACCGGGACCACGCCGGTGATGGCCGGGGTCGTTGCTAGGATGACTTCAAAACGGTCTTCTCGATATGAGCGCTGCCCTTCGGCGAAATCTTCGCGCGATTGTTCGCCGCGTCGTACTCGATAAGTCTCTGCTTATGCAGCCGACGCAGGACGTTGCTCCGATACAGGCTGGCCTTGCTGTATTCGACTGAAGCAAGAAGCTCGCTTTCCTCTACCCAGCCTAGAGCTTGGTGGAGCAGTAGTAGGGTCTGAGCAGCAGCCTTCAGTTTTGTATCCAGCACACGCTTGTGTGTTCCGGGAGACCAGATCAACGGCAACTTCCGTTCGACCAACGCATCAACGGCCTCTTGTGCCGCCGTAGTCGAGACGTTGTGAAAAATACGGACGAGTTCAGCCATAATCCAACTGCTCATCGAATAGACGGCTGTAGCATCCATTAAGTTTGGATCCACGTCGCCACCGACATGCCCGACGCCTCGGTTGTTACGAATTTCGTACAGCGGCGGTAGCAAGCGTGGGATGAGGATGCGTAGCGACCTCTCGCCGGTCAGTCCGGGGTTTTTGAGTTCTTCGAGCTTCTTACAAGCCGCGACCATGTTGTCGGGCTTCTTCGGACCCGAGACATATGTCCCAGACAAAGCGCCGTGAATTATGGTGTAAACACACTCGCAGAATTTTCCGCCATTCAGCTCTGACGGCTCCCAGCGGTGTTCCAAAAAGTTGGTGCCGATCTGCTTATAGATGTCCATCAACGGGTCTCGAAGCCCCGCCGGGATCGCAGCAAGCAGATTTGAGGGGTCTGTACTCACTCGCTGCCGAAGGGCTTCACGAGCTCAGCGCCCGCCTTCAGTCCCGGTGCGGTCAAGGTCCAGCCCGCCGCTTTAGACCCTCCCAACACGTTTCCTTTGTCCTTCATGTAGGACGCGTGATTGGCCTCGTTGTAACAGCCTAGTTTCTTGCAGTTGGCACGAGCAAGTTTGTCATCAAATTTGCTGTCGCCGGTCTCCAACAGTTTCGCGATCCCGGTCAGCACGTAAGTATTGATCGTCTGCGCCTTCGCATTGTTGCCGGGAGCGGCTGATACGATGATTTCTACGGCGCCGTTCTCGACATGGAAAACTTGGCTCAGCGCGTCGTCTGACACCTGATGACTTTTCTTCCAAGCCTTCGCCCTGGCGTGCAGGCCGCCGTCGAACGCCGCGTCATCATCGTCTGAGTGGCGCTCCTTATTACCCTTTTTGCTCTTTTCCTCGCCAACTACATCGCCATCGTCGCCAAGCATGGTGAGCGCGGCTCTGATAGCGAGTTTCCGCTTCGCGCTGTCGAGCGGATAAAGAAGGTCATGCAATTTGGTCGCGACCGTCGGAATTTCACTTTTTGAAGCAGTCATTCTTTAACCTCGGGAATCACTGAATTGCACGCAATTGTAGAATTCTGATAAAAAGCAACAGTGGGTAAGCTACAAAGTATTTCATTGTCCCGGCTATCCCCAGATGGACAGGGGAGCCGGAAGCCAGGAGAGCCAAATGTCACGCGAAGAAAGGATGCTGAAGGCTGTTCGGAGGAAGAAGATTGCTTCTTGCGCAGACGCACGAAAGGCCATCGGCGCGACGTGGTC
>JBIQKQ010000209.1:0-3313 GCA_044506365.1 Hyphomicrobiales bacterium | reverse complement strand
CGCACACCAAATACGCGCTGCCGGCCTATTACATCGTGGCGCCGGCGGAAGCCTCGTCCAACCTCGCGCGTTACGATGGCGTGCGCTACGGATTGCGCGAGCAGGGGCGCGACCTCACCGCCATGTACGAGGCAACGCGCGCGGCGGGTTTCGGGCCGGAGGTGCGCCGGCGTGTGATGATCGGCACCTATGTGCTCTCGGCGGGTTATTACGATGCCTATTACCTGCGCGCGCAGAAGGTGCGCACGCTGATCAAGAGGGATTTCGAGACCGTGTTCGCGGATGGGATCGATGCGATCCTGACGCCGGCGACTCCGTCGGCGGCATTCGGCATCGGCGAGAAGGGCGGCGCCGACCCGATCGAGATGTATCTGAACGACGTGTTCACGGTGACGGTGAACATGGCTGGCCTGCCGGGTATTTCCGTCCCGGCCGGATTGTCGGCGGAAGGCTTGCCGCTCGGACTTCAACTGATCGGCCGGCCGTTTGACGAGGAGACGCTGTTCTCGCTCGGTGCGACGATCGAGCAGGCGGCGGGTCACTATCCGGTCGAGGCATGGTGGTGATGGCCGCGCCTGCAACAGATCCGAACCTGATCCGCGGCGCCACCGGCGACTGGGAAATCGTGATCGGCATGGAGGTTCATGCGCAGGTCACCTCGGAATCGAAGCTGTTCTCCGGCGCCTCCACCGCCTTCGGCGGAGAGCCCAATTCGCATGTCTCGCTGGTCGATGCGGCGATGCCCGGCATGCTGCCGGTCATCAACGAGGAATGCGTGCGGCAGGCGATCCGCACGGGTCTCGGTCTCAAGGCGCGGATCAACAACAAGTCGGTCTTCGACCGGAAGAACTATTTCTATCCCGATCTGCCGCAGGGCTATCAGATCAGCCAGTACAAGTTCCCGATCGTGGGCGAGGGCGTGGTCGCGGTCGATCTGCCGGACGGCGGCGTCATCGAGGTCGGGATCGAGCGCGTGCACCTGGAGCAGGATGCGGGCAAGAGCATCCACGACCAGCATCCGACCCTCTCGCTGGTCGATCTCAACCGCTGCGGCGTCGCGCTGATGGAAATCGTGTCGAAGCCGGATATCCGTTCGTCGGAGCAGGCCAAGGCCTATGTCAGCAAGCTGCGCTCGATTCTGCGGTACCTCGGCACATGCGACGGCGACATGGAGAAGGGCAATCTGCGCGCCGATGTGAACGTGTCGGTGCGGCGGAAAGGCGAGCCCTACGGCACCCGCTGCGAGATCAAGAACGTCAACTCCATCCGCTTCATCGGCCAGGCCATCGAATACGAGGCGCGCCGGCAGATCGAGATCATCGAGGACGGGGGCGTCATCGAGCAGGAGACCCGGCTGTTCGATCCGAACCGGGGCGAGACCCGCTCGATGCGAACCAAGGAAGAAGCGCACGACTACCGCTATTTCCCGGATCCCGATCTTCTCCCGCTGGAATTCGACGATGTCTATGTCGAAGCGCTCAAGGCGGGTCTGCCGGAACTCCCGGACGACAAGAAGGAGCGCTTCATCGCCGCCTATGGCCTCTCGCCCTATGACGCTGGTGTCCTGATCGCCGAGAAAGAGACCGCGGACTATTTCGAGACGGTCGCCGCCGGGCGCGATCCCAAGGTGGCCGCCAACTGGGTCATCAACGAACTCACCGGACGGCTGAACAAGGAAGGCAAGGACATCGGCGCTTCGCCGGTGTCCGCGGCGCAACTCGGCGCGATCCTCGACCTGATCGGCGACAAGACCATTTCCGGCAAGATCGCCAAGGATCTGTTCGAGATTGTCTGGAGCGAGGGCGGCGATCCGCGGGCCATCGTCGAGCAGCGCGGCATGAAGCAGGTCACCGATACGGCTGCGATCGAGAAAGTGGTCGCCGACATCATAGCGGCGCATCCGGACAAGGTTGCGGATGCGAAGACGAACCCGAAGGCGATCGGCTGGTTCGTCGGCCAGGTGATGAAGTCGTCCGGCGGCAAGGCCAACCCCCAGGCCGTGAACGAAATTCTTAAGGCAAGACTCGGCCTCTGACCGACCGCGTGCGAGCGGTAAGTGCGCTTTCCGACGTTGTGCCGCATCCGGCGCGTCCCGTTTGAGGCAGTGCGTCACGCGACCGTGCGAACGCCATCACTTGATGTCGCCTGAAGCCGTTCGGCGGCGATGCGCGAGCGCATGTTCGAGGTCTTGGCGCGGAGCCGAATATGCGCGAACGCGAATCGCTGCGACGCCGATTCGTGCGATTCGGGTTCGAAACGGCGTTCGGCCAAGCGGTTTCCCCCATCTTCGCAAAAAAAATTTTTCGATGGCAGGGCGCTTCACCGCTTGACACGACAAGTGCTGCAATGGCGCTCGCGATGAGAATGATGTCGATCGCGCGCGTGTGCAGCCGTACGCGCAGGACATATGAATTGTCCTTATTTTATCGGATCAAAATGATTGTCCATGAATCGATCGGCAAGCGGCGTTGCGCGCTGACATAACGAGCGCTCAATCGCAACTCATGCAAGGCATCGCGTGTTGTCCGGTGCATGCTGCGAAGCGCGCGAGTACACGTTTCGTTAAGCGGAGTCGCTGTTTTCTGTATTCTGGTGTAATCGGAATGTCGTGCATGTCGATTCGCGGCGGCACGTTTTTCGATAGCGCCATCTCTAACTTGGAGGGCACAATGGCGAAACGTAAGAAGGCAGCGGCCAAGAAGGCTGCGAAGAAGACGAAGCGCGCGAAGAAGCGGAAGTAATCGCGCGCCGTTTTCGTGCCACGTTACAGGGCCGACGACGCCGTACCGCGAACGAATTTCGGGGCGAGGCATTGTTGGCGTCGTGTAATGACGGAGGGCGTCGGCGAGACCATCATGTCTCTCCGACGCCCTCGGTCTTTCAGGGTCCGCTCTTCTATATTTGCCGGCTGCTGATAGGCCGGATCGGTTAGTTCGCTTTCGGTTTCTCCGCCTGCGCCTTCAGGCGCGTGTTGCACGCGCTCCAGAATTTCGGCCAGGTCATGGTCTTCTCAACCGTACCGGCCGCGCGCGCTTCGCGCCATTCCGTGCCGCATTGCTTGCGGCGGGCGGTGCGCAGCTCGGAGCGCTCTTTTTTGGCTTCCTCGCGCTTCGCCGCGCGTTCCTTCTTGGCTTCCTCACGCTTGGCCGCCCGCTCCTTGCGGGCTTCCTCACGCTTGGCCTTTTTCTCGGCACGCTTGGCCTTGCACTCTTCCGCCCGCCTGGCCTTGGCATCGTCGGTGTCGGTGCCCGCCGCGGCTGGACTTGCAGGAGCGGCCTGCTTGGCCGGCGTCGCGTCAGGCGCTGTCTGCGCC
>JBIQKQ010000208.1:3049-3341 GCA_044506365.1 Hyphomicrobiales bacterium | reverse complement strand
GCGATCGAGAACCGCGCGTTGCGGCCGGGCTCCAACCTTTACCTGGTGACGACGCCCGCCGGGCTGGCGGTCGCGGGCAATGTCGGTTCGCTTCAGCCCGGCGTCATGGAGACCACCGGCTGGAGCGAGACAGCCTACCGCCGGCTCGACGAGCAGGACAAGACTGACCATCTCGCGCTGGTCAATGTGACGGAGCTGTCCAATGGATTTCGCCTGCTGATCGGCCGCGATCTCGAAGAGCGTCATCGTATCTTCGGCGTCGTGGCTTCGGCCGCGCAGTGGTCGCTCCTGA
>JBIQKQ010000208.1:0-3039 GCA_044506365.1 Hyphomicrobiales bacterium | reverse complement strand
CGCGCCGCGTGCTGCGCCGGATCGATGCGATGACCGGGACCACCCGGCGCATCATGGCCGGCGACCTCGGCGGACGGCTTCCGGTCGGCCGCTCGGGCGATGAACTCGACCGGCTTGCGGAGAACCTCAATGAGATGCTCGAACGCATCGAAGCGCTGATGAACGGCCTGAAGGAAGTCTCCGACAACATCGCTCACGACCTGAAGACGCCGCTGACGCGGTTGCGTAATCGCGCCGAGCAAGCGCTCGCCAAATCCGGCAGCGAGGGCGACTATCGCGCCGCATTGGAGCAGACCATCGAAGAGTCCGACGGCCTGATCCGGACTTTCAACGCGCTGCTGATGATCGCGCGAGCGGAATCAGGGCAGGCCCGCGACAACATGGCGGATTTCGACGCCGCCGACGTCGCGCAGGGCATCCACGAACTCTACGAGCCGCTGGCCGAAGACAACGGTCTCAGCCTTAACGTGCGATCCGAGCCCGCGCCGCTGCATGGCAATCGTGAACTGATAAGCCAGGCGCTTGCAAACCTTGTCGAGAACGCAATCAAATACGGTCAGCCGAAGCCGGCCGCCCAGCCGCTCGGCGCGGATGCGGCCGCAGCCGACAGGACGGTCCTGATCGAAGCCCGCCGTGACGGCGACCGCATCATTCTCGCGGTAACCGATCACGGCTGCGGGATTCCCGACGCCGACCGCAAGCACGCTGTCGAACGCTTCGTGCGGCTCGAGACCAGCCGGACCCTGCCGGGATCCGGACTCGGCCTGAGCCTGGCGTCGGCGGTGGCCAGGCTGCACGGCGGCGACCTGACGCTCGACGATGCGCATCCCGGCTTGCGCGCGACGCTGTCGATCCCGGCGCGGAACGGTGAGGGGCTTGCGGCGCCGACGCCGGACGTGCAACAGATTGGCGCATGATTTCAGCCGCGAAGGACGACGCGGACCGGGCCTGTCTGGCGGCGCGTCTTGCGGACGTACCAAAGGTGTTAGCGCCCGCCGAAGCCGAACGCCGTCTTGAGGACTGGCTGTCCGAGCTGACGCCGGAGCAATCCGGAGCAATGCGGGCTCTGACCGCAGCATTTCCTCCGGTCCTGGCCATCCTGCTCGGTGTCGCGGAGTCGTCACCCTATCTTTTCGACCTGATGCGCGCTGATCCGGACCGGACGCTGCGTCTGTTTCGCGGCGAGCCCGAAGGCCATCTGGCGCGACTGATCGCGCAGATATCGGCAGCCGCAGAGGCCGGCGATGAAGCCGAGGCCATGCGGCAGCTTCGCGCCGTCAAGGCGGAGGCGGCGCTTTTGATCGCGCTGTGCGACATCGGCGGGGTGTGGCCGGTGATGCAGGTGACGGCCGGGTTGACCGACATCGCCGGTGCAGCGGTCCGGAGCGCGCTGCGATTCCTGTTGCGGCAGGAGACGGTGCGGGGCCGCCTGCAACCCGCCGACATCGACCGGCCCGAGGACGGCAGCGGCCTTGTGGTGCTCGCCATGGGAAAGATGGGCGCGGGCGAACTCAACTATTCCAGCGACATCGATTTGATCGTGTTCTTCGATCTCGCCGCGCCGACGCTTGCGCCCGGGATCGAGCCGCAGCCGTTTTTCGTGCGCCTCACGCAGTCGCTTGCGCGCATGCTGCAACACAGAACCGGCGACGGCTATGTCTTCCGGGTCGATCTGCGCTTGCGGCCGGATCCGGCCTCGACCCAGGTCGCCGTCTCGACCGCCGCCGCGCTCGACTATTACGAGCGCGAAGGGCGGACGTGGGAGCGCGCCGCCATGATCAAGGCGCGGCCCTGCGCTGGCGATCGCAAGGCTGGCGAGACCATGATCGCGGAGATATCGCCATTCGTCTGGCGCAAGCATCTCGATTTCGCCGCGCTTGCCGACGTCCACGACATGAAGCGGCAGATGCAGACCTTTCGCGGGCAGAGCGAGATCGCTGTCGAAAATCACAACGTCAAGATCGGGCGCGGCGGCATCCGCGAGATCGAGTTCTTCGCGCAGACCCAGCAGTTGATCGCCGGCGGACGGCATCCCGAATTGCGGGTACGCCCGACGCTGGACGCGTTGAATATTCTCACCTCGAACAACTGGATCACGGAACAGGCGCGGGACGAACTGACCGCCGCCTATCTGTTTTTGCGCAAGGTCGAGCATCGTATTCAGATGATCGCCGATGAGCAGACGCACACGTTGCCCGCCGATATCGAAGCGATGGAGCGTTTCGCTCGTTTCCTGGGATTCGACGATCGAGCGGCCTTTGCCGACGAGTTGCTGGTGCATCTGAATTGCGTGCAGGGACACTATAGCCGGCTGTTCGAAGGCGATCCGGCGGGCACCGCGAAATTGCCGTCAGTAGAATATACCGCCGGACCTGATGATGTGCGGCTTCTCGATCATCTGGTAAAGCTCGGATTCAAGCAGCCGAGAATGGTCGCCGCCACCATCCGGCAATGGATGGCGGGCGAATATCGGGTCCTCAAGGTGCAAGCGACGCGCACTGCGTTCGAAGCATTCGTGCCGGCGCTGATCGAGGGGCTGGCGCGCGCCGAGGAGCCGGACAGCGCGGTGATGGCGTTCGACCGCTTCCTGCAGGCGCTGCAGCGGGGCGGCCGGCTGATCTCGCTGCTCAGCCAGAACAGGGATCTGGTTGCGCTGGTTGCGCTCGTGCTCGGCGCGGCGCCGCGCCTCGCCGACATGCTGGCGCGCCGGCCCCAGATCGTGGACGGGCTGATCGATCCGCGTTTCTTCGGCGCCATGCCCGACCGGCAGGAACTGTCTGCGCGGCTGGCGGCCACGCTCGCGGACGCCGATTCCTACGAGGAATTTCTCGACCGGATGCGGCTGTTCGGCCAGGAAAGCCTGTTCCTGATCGGCACCCGCATCCTGTCCGGCACCGTCTCGGCGCGGCAGGCGGGGCAGGTGTTCGCCGACGTGGCCGAGGGCATCGTCGACACCGTGCACGGCCTGGTGAAGGACCAGTTCTCCGGTCAGCACGGCCGGATCGCTGCGCAGGAGACCGCGATCGTTGCGATGGGCAA
>JBIQKQ010000045.1:19744-23547 GCA_044506365.1 Hyphomicrobiales bacterium | reverse complement strand
CGAACGCGCCGATGATGGCTTCGGCGGGGTCGGTGGTCGGCTGGCCGTCTGCCGCCATTGCCCAATCGGAGGGAATGCTCCGGCCCTCGGCGGCCGCAAGCCTGATCTTCCCCATGGCGGTGGCGCTCAGCGCCATGTCGACTTCGACCGGGAATTCGCCCGCACTCGGCAGCGCAATCGCGATCGGATTGTTGCCGGTGATTGCCTCAGCGCCGCCGGGCGCGGGCATCAAGGGCCGGGTGTTCGACATCACGATGCCGACGCAGTTCTGCTCCGCAATCAATCGCGCATAGCGCCCCGCGGTGCCGAAATGAAAAGCGTTGCGTACCGCGACGATGGCCATGCCCGCATTCTTCGCCCGTTCGGTCACCAGTTTCACGGCCTGATGGGCCGTGAGCTGGCCGAGAGCGTTGCCGGCATCCACGACGATCGAGGTGCGAAGATCGCTCACCACATCGCCCTGACTGCGTTTCGATACCGAGCCTTTGAGGATGCGTTCGACATACATCGGCATCAGCATCACGCCATGCGAGCCGATGCCTTCGCGTTCGGCGAGCACGAGATCCTGCGCAACGATATCCGCATCGGTCTGAGCGATGCCGAGTGCCGCGAAAATACGTGCGACGGCCTGCGCGAGCCGTCCTGCATCGACCTGCACAAGGTCGGGCAATGCGCTTGCAGTATCCGCCATCAGCGCGCGTCCTCGTCGTTGGTGTACCAGGACGGCCGGATCGGATAATGCGGCCCGTCATAGACTTCGACCACGACCGTCTCTTCGTGCGCCATGGCCGGCCCGTGTACGTTGCCTTTCGGATTCCAGTAGAACGAGCCCGCAGTCAGCGTGACCCCGGTGTTGGTGTATTCGTACTTGCCTTCCAGACAGAACATGAACTGGTTCGAGGCGTGGCTGTGCGGTGCAGGGATGCCGGCCCCCTTCTCGAAGCGGATCAGCGCGATCGAGGCACCGGTTTCCTCGTTGCGCCACAGCATCTTTTCCGAAACCCCCTTCAGCGATTTCTCGCGCCAGGGCAGGTCATTGGCTTGCAGCAGCACCTCGTCGAGGCTCGGCATCGCGCCTTCGCCAAGCTTCGGTATCCCGGAATAAGCGGTCATTTAAAGATCACCTCCTGACGTTTTCATTTCAGATGCAGCGAGCCACGTCCGCGCGAAGCGTCCTGCGCGCGCATCAGTCGCGTCCGCAGGCTCTCTATATGGGTGCGCACCGCCTCTCCAGCAGCATCTGCGTCGCGCCGGGCGATCGCATCGGCGATGTCGGTGTGCTGGCGGATCGTCGCCTTGTCATCGAATGTCTGCCACAGATGCAGATACCAGTAGCGGATCGAGCGCTCATGCAGCGAGCGCGCGAAATCGCTCAGCACCGGATTCTCCGCAAGTTCGGCGAATTTACGATGAAAGTCGCGGTCCGCTCCGATGAAGCTGTCGAGTTCCGAGGCTTTGGCATTGGTGGAGCCGAGGCGCGCGAGCGCTTTCAGCTCTTCGATATCCTTGGGGCTTGCGCGCTCTGCGGCGTTGCGCGCCAGTTCGGCTTCCACGGTCGCGCGGGAATCGAGAATTTTCAGGATTTCGGGGATGCTGCCGGGCTGCACGATGACGCCCTTGCGCGGCATGATCTCGACAAGGCCCTCGTGCTGCAGGCGTTGCAGCGCCTGATGCACCGGCGTGCGTCCCATGTCGAGCAGCGCGCTTAATGCGCCTTCGTTGAGGTACTGGCCGGGCAGAAAATACAGCTTCAGGATCTTCTCCTTGATCGCCTCGAAGGCCATCTCGGCAAGCGAGGACTTGCGCGGCGCGCGGGTCGTCGCCTTGCGCGTTGTTGCACTGACTTTGGGGCCCGCCTGTCTGGTCGGAGCCCGCTTTTTGACAGCCTTTTTCGCCATGGCTCAGTGCCTTTGTGGCGCCGGCGGCAGCCACGGCGCCGCCAGCCGCTCTGCCAGTTCGACCAGCAGATAGACGAAGATGCCGAGAAACGAGAGCGCGAACAGCGCCGCAAAGGCGAGCGGGGCATCGAGCTGCGAGGTGGCGCTGAGCAGCAGAAAGCCCAGTCCCTCGCTGGAACCGACAAACTCGCCGATCACCGCGCCGATCACCGCAAGCGTGATCGCGACCTTGGCGCCGGTGAAAATGAAGGGCAGGGCGGCCGGCAGCTGCACCTTCAGGAACACCTGCATCGGGGATGCGCGCAGCGAGCGCGCCAGTTCGAGCAGTTCGCGCGGTGTCGAGCGCAGGCCCGCCACCGTATCGACGATGATCGGAAAGAACGCGACCAGCCATACGATCGCAAGCTTCGACTCGATGCCTGTGCCGAGCCACACGAGAATGATCGGCGCCAGCGCAACCTTCGGCACCGATTGCAGGGCGATCAGCAACGGATAGAACATCAGGTTCAGCGCGCGGGAATTGGCGACTGCGACCGCCATCGGAATGCCGATCAGCAGCGCGAGAACGAAGCCGTACAGCGTTTCCTTCAGCGTGACCCAGCCCTCCGACAGGATTAGATCGAAGCGCGCGATAAAGGCGTACAACACCTTGTCCGGCGTCGGCAGCACGACGGTCGGCACCTTGCCGTAGACGCAGTAGGCTGCCCAAATCGCGATCAGGATCACGGTGCCGGCCAGCGGATAGCCGATCTGCGATGCGAAGCGGCGTGTCATCACGCGACGCTTTCGCTTGCCGGCACGACGCCGAGCGCGACGCTGGCTTGATGTTCCGCCTGCGTGAAGGCCGGGGTGAACCGGAGCTGCTGGCTGCGCGGATAGGGCAGCGGGATCGGGATTTCGGTCGCGACGCGCGCCGGGCGGCGGCTGAACACGACCACCTTGTCGGACAGGTAGACGGCCTCCGAAATCGAGTGGGTCACGAACAGCACCGAAGCGCCGGTCTCCTTGCGGATGCGCAGGAGCAGATCGTTCATTTCGAGCCGCGTCAGTTCGTCGAGGGCGCCGAACGGCTCGTCCATCAGGAGGAGTTTCGGCTGATGGATCAGCGCGCGGCAGAGCGCCACGCGCTGCTGCATGCCGCCCGACAATTGATGCGGGCGCGCTTGCAGGAATCCGGATAGTCCGACCAGTTCGAGCAGATGCGTGGCGCGCTCCCGGGCGGCGCGATCGTTGCGCTTCAGGATTTCCATCGTGAACAGCACATTGTCGATCACCGAGCGCCATGGCATCAGGCTCGGCTGCTGAAACACGAAGCCGTAATCGCCGAGCGGCTCGGTCACCTCGCGGCCCCCGATCGTCACCGAGCCGGACGATTTCTGAATCAGACCGCCGACAACGCGCAGCAGCGTGGTTTTGCCGCAGCCACTCGGCCCCAGCAGCGCGATCAACTGCCCTTCATCAAACTCGAAGCTCGCGTCCTCAAGCGCGACAACGGGCTCCGCTGAACGCGAGGCCAGCTCGTACCCCGCGAACACTTTTCTCACATTCCTGATCGTGCCGAAGGCCATGATACGAAATGCCAGGGGGTGAATTGCCAGATGGTCCTGCCCGTTCCATTGTGGCCTGGGCCTTGCTTTGCGCGGTTCGTCGTGTCGACATCGGGCTGTCCGCACCACCGCACGGAGCGCTTGTGCCCGTACTGAAATATCTTATGATATTTTTACTGTCAATTTCGGACGCTCGCGGCGTATCGCGAACCAGGAAAGGGAGGGCCGTGATGTTGAAAAGAATGATGCTGGCTGCGGTCGCAGCGTGTTTGTCGATGCCGGCGGCGCAGGCACAGACGACCGACGTGAAATTCATCCTGGACTTCATCAGCCTCGGCCGTCACGCGCCCTGGTACGT
>JBIQKQ010000045.1:17985-19734 GCA_044506365.1 Hyphomicrobiales bacterium | reverse complement strand
GATCACCGACGCGACCGCGCTCTTGGTCGCGCACGGCAAGGGCTATTTCAAGGATGAGGGGCTGAACGTCACGATCATGCCATCGAAGGGCACGGCGGACGCGATCCGTACAGTTGCGACCGGCGCGGCCGAACTCGGCTTCATCGACGTGCCGAGCCTTGTTGCAGCGGGTGGCGCGGGCTCCACGATCAAGATCGTGGCCGCGAATTATCAGAAGCCGCCTTATTGCATCTTCAGCCTCAATCCGGGTGCCAATATCGATACGGCCAAGAAACTCGAGGGAATCGAACTCGGTTCAAGCTCGGCCTCGTTCCTGCCGAAAATCTGGCAGGCGGTGATGGAGATGAACGGGGTCGATTCCAAGACCATGAAGGTGGTCAATATCGATGCGCCGGCGCGCGTGCCGATGCTGGCGGCGCGCAAGGTGCAGTCGATCGATCTTTTTCTCATGAGCGAGCCTGCAATCAAGCGCGCGGTGCCTGACGCGAAGCCGGTCTGCCTGTTCGCCGGCGATCTCGGACTGGAAATCTACGCCAATTCGATCGGCGTGCACGAGGACTATCTTAAGAAGAACCCGGACGTGGTGAAGAAGTTCGTGCGCGCTGCCTTGCGCGGCTGGAAGGACACCTTCGACAATCCGAAGGAAGCGGCGAAAATCCAGCTTCAGTACGTCAAGGCCCTCGATCCGCAGATCATCGTCGAGGAGATCGACATTCTGCGCCGCATCGCGATCACGCCCGAAGTGCAGAAGAACGGCCTCGGATACATCACGCTGGAACGCATGAAGACTACCGTCGATTTCATCAACAAGAATATCGAGGTGCCGGGCGAGAAGCTGAAGGCGGAGCAGATTTTCGCGCCGGGCTATCTGCCGGAAAAGCCGGTGCTGCCGTAAGCCTCTGACGCCCCCGCGAAAGCGGGGGCCCATTTTCCAGAGCGGTGGTTATGGATCTCCGCTTTCGTGGGGACGACCCATTCAGAACGGCACCACGAGGCCGTCCATCGGCGCGTCGCAGTTGACTAGATCGACGCGCTTGAGCGCGATGCGCGTATCGCCGCCGGTCGTGACCAGCCTGTGCCGGTAGGTGCCGGCGAAGATGCGCTGCTCCTCGCGCCGGTACTCCACGATCATGAATTTCGACCGCACCTCGGTGGTCGCGCCATCGCCGCCCTCGATCGTGACATTGGTGACGATGCGGCTCGTGCGCGAGCGCGGCTCCTGCGAATAGATTCGCGGAGAGGACAGCCGGCGCACCCGTGTCTCAAGGAGACGCCGGTCGTCATACATCAGCGAAATCGTGTCGAGTGGGCTGTCCTGTCCCGGCTGGCTCGGCACCCAGTAATGCGCTTCCGACGTGAACAGCGCGAGCCATTCGTCGAAGCGCGCTTCGTCGAGCAGGCGCGCCTCGTGGAGAAGGAAATCGTCGGCGTCGGCGCGCGATAGCGCGCTTGCAATCCTGGGGGCGGGGGCCGTCATGCGCTGGCCTTCATCTCGTTCGCGGATGCGCTTTCGCCCAGCATATAGCCGCGCCAGGCATCGAACATGTTGCGGATATACACTTCGCTGGTGGAGTTTTTACCCTTAAGTCCGCCATGCTCGTCGCGCACGTCGCTGAGATAGCCGCGGCCGATCTCAATCCACTCGGAGCCTTCGCTCGCGAGCCCGATGCCGACGCGATTGTAGATTTCGAGGTCGTCGGTCAGCACCAGCGAGCCGGTGCCGTTGACGATATTGGCGAAGGCGATGGT
>JBIQKQ010000045.1:0-17885 GCA_044506365.1 Hyphomicrobiales bacterium | reverse complement strand
TCGCCGGTGCCGTCGGAATAGACCTCGTCGCTCTGCTGCTGGGCTGCGTCGATCGAGGACCGGTGCGTGAACCAGGGATGCGCGGCGTCGCACAGGTTTTCCAGATAGAGCTTCCAGTTGGCATTGTAGACGTGCCGGAAGACGCCGCCCGCGACCTCGATCTCCCCGCCCGGGGCGCGATCGACCATGTCGTCGATCGAGGTCGCCATGTAGCCGAGATGCTCCTTCAGGCTCTTGCCCTCGGGTGACTGGCTCATGAAGATGAAGCCGCGATAGCTCTCCACGCGCGGCACCTGCGTCATCGCGGTGCGCGGGCTCTTGGTGTCGAAATCCTGCGGATAGCCGTGATTGAGAGGCACCGCCTTCAGGCGACCGTCGAGATGATAGGTCCAGCCGTGGTAGACGCACTGGAATTCCTTTGCATGTCCGCAATCGGACGCCACCACCATTGCCCCACGATGGGCACACTGGTTGTGCAGGACTCGCAGCGTGCCGCTCTCGTCGCGGGTCACGACCATGGCCTTGCGGCCGACCTGGGTTAGGAAATAATCGCCTGGATTGCGCACCTGGCTTTCATGCCCGACATAGAGCCAGGCGTGGCCGAAGATGCGGTCCATCTCGAGGTTGAAAATTTCAGGATCGGTGTACAGTTTGCGATGGACGCGCGCCGGCTGCACGGCATCGGCCAGATCGTTCGAGGTCCGCACGATTGATCCTCCGGACGCTTGGAAGCTGGAATTGAAACAAACGATACTGTGGAGTATCGTCTACATCAAGTGAGGAATTGCGACATCGTGGCGCTTGTTCTGGGAAAATCAGCGGGCGGAGCGCGCAATGGTCTGTCCGACCGCAAGCGCGAGGCAATTCTGAAGGGCGCCAAGGCGGTGTTCCTGAAGCACGGCTTCGGCGGTGCCAGCATGGACCAGGTCGCGGCCGCCGCCTCCGTCTCAAAAATGACAGTGTACCGGCATTTCGGCAGCAAGGAGGACCTGTTCGCGGGCGTCATCACCGACTTGTGCCAGCAGATCGTAACTGAGGAGATCGATGAGATTTTTGCGCGCGCCCCGCGGGAGGCGCTGCGCGCGTTCGCGCGCAAGATGACCGGTATCGTATTTGCGCGCGACACCACCGAGCTGCATCGTATCGTGATCGCGGAAAGCCGGCGGTTTCCGAAACTGGGCCGGCTGTTTTACGAGACCGGCCCGCAGGCCTGTATCGATGCGCTGGAAGACTATTTCCGGCGGCACAGGGACGATCCGGCGCTGAAGGTCGCCGATCCACGCCGTGCGGCGGAGGAGTTTCTCGAATTGCTGCGCGGCTACTCGCATTTGAAAATGCTTCTCGGGATTGAAAAAGGGCCGCAAGCCGAGGAGATCGACGAGAGAATCGAGAGCGCCGTGCGGCATGTGATGGTGTGAGTGCGTCGCCCCCGCGAAGGCGGGGGGCCCAAATTGCAGAGCGGTGAGTATGGGTCCCCGCTTTCGCGGGGACGACAGTTTAAATCCCGCCGGCCGCGCGCTTTGGCATGTAGTGCAGCACCCGCATTTCGATGAGAATCACCAGCAAATAGGCGATGCCACCAACGATGGTCAGCATGATGATGGTGACGAAGACCATCGCGGTGTTGCCCTGGCCTTCCCCGAAAGAGAGAAGATAGCCGAGCCCCGAATTGCCACCGACCAGTTCGCCGACCACGACGCCGATCACCGCGAGCGTCGAGCCGATGCGAAGTCCGGCGAACAGTGGCGGCAGCGAGGCCGGAAACTCGATCTTCCAGAATATCTGCGAGCGTGTCGCCTTGAACGAGCGCGCGAGGTTGATCAGATCGGGATCGACGTTGCGCACGGACGTCAGCACGTTGACCATCACCGGAAAGAACACGATCAGGATCGCGACCAGGATTTTTGGATAGATCGTAAAGCCCATCCACAGAATGAACAGCGGCGCGAACGCGATCTTGGGCGCGATCTGCAGCGCGAGGATATAGGGCGAGAGCGCGAATTCGGCGGTCGGCGACATGCCGAGCATGTAGCCAATCAAGGCGCCGAGCAAACTGCCTAGGATGAACCCGACCAGAACTTCGAAGGCGGTGATGCCGGTGTGAAACGGAAGCGCCGTCACGTGCCACATCCGCAGGAATTCCTTGAACGTCGCCGACAGCGGCGGCACGATATAGGGTGGGATTTTCAGCAGGCCCGGTCCCCATTCCCACGCGACCAGAAACACGATCAGCATCGCGACACTGGCAATGGTGCCGCGGCGGACCAGAGCGGAACGGTCGGCATCCATCAGGCGGGCTCCTTGTGCGCGGCGTCCTTCGACGCTTCCTGCGCGGGGTGCTCGCCGATGTCGAGCCTGTCCATCAGGCGGGCGATGTAGCCTGCGACCTTGGGATCACGCCGCCTCTGCAGCGGCTGGTCGCGACCGGGGATGTCAATCGCGATCTCGTCGATGATGCGGCCGGGCCGCCTGCTCATGACCAGTACCCTGTCCGAGAGGATCACCGCCTCGAGCAGGTCATGGGTGATGAGCAGCGCTGTCTTCTTGGCGGTCATCAGCGTCTGTGCCAGATCGTGCTGCAGCATGATGCGGGTCTGCGCATCGACCGCCGAGAACGGTTCGTCGAGAAGAAGCACGGATGGATCAACCGCGAGCGTGCGCGCGAGCGCCGCACGCTGGCGCATGCCGCCGGACAACTGGTGCGGGTAACGATCGGAAAATTCGCCTAGCTTGAAGGCCTGCAGCAATTCACGCGCCTTGCGTCGGCTGTCTGCCGGGCTGAGCTGACGGATTTCGGTGCCAAGCAGCACGTTTTGTTCGATGGTGCGCCACGGCAATAACAGGTCCTTCTGGAGCATGAAGGCGACATGATCGTTCGGTCCTTCGACGCGCTCGCCGTCAACAAAGGCTTCGCCGAGGCTTGGCGCATAAAGGCCGGCGCCGATGTTGAGCAAGGTGCTCTTGCCGCAGCCGCTCGGACCGATCAGCGAGATGACCTCCCCATCGGCAACCGAAAAATCGACGTCCTCGATGGCCGTGATGGTAGCGCCCTTTGCGCCCGCAAAGCGCATTGTGACCTTGCGATATTCCAGCCGCTTCATGCGACGATTGTCCGCCTTTGACTAATCTGTGACTGGCGACACCGGGAACGGCGTCGGACCAATTGCCTGACGGGTCGGCACGTAGCGCCCCGCGAGACTGTCGAGTATAGTAAGTTTAATCCGAGGGTGTCACGCCCGCGGGAACGGGGCACAATGTTACGAGCACCAGTGGGGATTCCATGACCGTTTCGATCGCTTCCACCATCAGCAGGCGTCTGGCGATAGCCGCGCTTGCCGCCGCATTCGGTGCCGGCTTGTCCTTGCCGCAGGCCGCCGCGCAGGAAAAGGTGACCTATCTATTCCCCGCGCCGCCGATCCTGCCGGCCTTCGCGCCGCTGCAACTCGCAAAGGGCAAGGGTTATTTCAAGGAAGCCGGACTCGACGTCGAATTTCAGGTGGCGCGCGGCGGCGTTGAAGTCGCGAAAATGGTCGGTGCCGGCAACGCGGAGATTGGCGGTATCGTCGGCGACGGGCCCATCATGGTGCGCGCCAATGGCGTGCCGGTGAAGATCGTCGCCATGTTCGGCGGCAAGGGCTTCATGCAGACCGTGGTGCGCGAAGACGCAGGTATCGAGAAGCCCGCCGACCTGAAAGGCAAGACGCTGACCGTGCTGTCGTTCCAGGATACGACTTTCTACGCCCTGATCGGGCTCTTGGCGAGCGTTGGCCTGACGCAGAACGACGTGAACGTGCAGCAGGCGGGCCCGACCGGAGTTTGGGAATTCGTCGCGGCGGGTAAGTCACAAGGAATGGCCGGCGTGCCCGACTGGCTTGCGATGGTGCAGGCGACCGGCACCAAGGTGAAGGTGATCCAGACCGACCAGTATTTTCCGCATCTTGCACAGGGCATCGCGGTCTCTGATCAACTGATCAAGGACAAGCCGGAAATGATCCAGAAATTCGTGACCGCAGCGATGCGCGGCATGAAGGACGTGATGGACGACCCCAACAAGGCGGCCGAGGACTTCGTTAAGTTCGTGCCGACTTGGAAGGGCAAGGAGCAAGTGGTCAAGGATGCGCTGAATTATTACGCCAAGCTCGTCTATGTCGATCAAAAGCGGATCGGCGAAATCAATCCGGAGCGGCTCTCCAAGCTGCAGGATTTCTATCTGGAGAAGGGCTTCATCCAGAAGAAGACGCCGGTCGAGGATCTCTATACTAACCAGTTCATCAAGTAGGGCCTCAACAACGACGTCTACGCTGCCGCGTTTGGGGGCGCGCCTGAAGGCGCCAACCGGAATCGGAAGGCGACCTCGCATTTCCACCGAGCTGGTTTCCGGGTGCGCTCCTTCGCAAGCGCCCCGGAATGACGTATTGATGCAGCATGAAAAGCAAGCGACATGCCGAAATTGTCGGCGGCGGATTTGCCGGTCTCGCGGCGGCCTGTGCCCTGGCGCAGCGCGGCTGGAGTGTCCGGCTGCATGAACGGGCAGCGGAACTGCGTCCGAGCGGAGCCGGTATCTATATCTACGAGAACGGCCTGAGGGTGCTGGAAAAGCTCGGCGCCTATGACGAGGCGGTGAAGGGCGCGCCCTTCGCGCATACCCGCGAGATGCGCGACGAGCACAATCGCGTTCTGTCGGTGCATCGCTGGGACCCCTCGAAGCGCGTGTTCTCGGTGGTGCGTCAGCGCGTCATCAATGCGATGGCGGATGCCGCACGCAAGAACGGCGTGGAGATCGTGCTCGGTTCGGAAGCAGTCGCCGCGACGCCAAGGGGCGAACTCACCATGGCGGACGGCCGAAAGCTGCAGGCTGATCTGATCGTCGCGGGCGACGGCGTGAATTCGAAAATCCGCGATTCGCTCAGCCTGATCGCCAAGCGCAAGCCGCTTCCGGACGGAGCGATCCGGGTGCTGATCGACAAGACCCCGGAGGAGATGGCGTCTGTCGACGACGGCACCACGATCGAGAACTGGTCCGGGAGCCGGCGCATCCTCTACACCCCCGTCAGCAAGAGCGAGGTCTATATCGCGCTGACCATGCTGCATTCCGATGCGGTTGGCCGGCGCACGCCGATCGACAAGGGCGACTGGAAGCGCGCTTTTCCACACTGGTCGGATCTGATCGACCGGATCACCGATGACGCGCGCTACGATCGCTTCGAATATATCCGGCTGAAAAAGTGGTCATCGGGTTGCGTCGCCGTTCTGGGCGATGCGGCGCATGCGCTGCCGCCGAATATCGGGCAGGGCGCAGGCTGCTCGATGATGAACGCGCTGTCGCTTGCCTACTATCTCGAGCGCGAAATGGATATTGCGACCGCGCTCGATGTCTGGGAAAGACGCGAGCGGCCGCTGACCGAACACACCCAGCGCGTCTCGGTTTTCCTCGGTCTGCCGGCCACCTGGCCGACGCCGCTGCGGCGCGCCTTTTTGACGCTCGCCGGCAAATCGAAGTGGATGATTGCCCAGCGCACCAAGACAGCGCGACATGTGCCGGTCGGCACCGAAGATATGCGCTGACCGCGCGGCTGATCGCTGCGATATGCGGATTTTTTTGCTGCGGAAATTGCAGAAGCCTTTAGCACCGATGTGCTGGTCGAATTCGAGCGCGGCGAAACAAAAGGATCACATCAGGACATGCAGCCGAGCGTGAAGGTCTTCGAATATTTCCCGGATAATTATTCCTGGAACATGGCCGTTCTGATGACCGTCCAGGTCGGCGGGGAGATGTCGGAGATCGAGGAGGCTTGCCGCCCGCTTCGCGACAATGCGTCAAAAGGTGCCACTGCCAAGGAGCGGCAGATCGAGTGGTGGGAATCCTGGTGCAAGCTCGCTGATCGTGTGCGCGGACTTGCGGATCGCGATCGCGTCAATGGGCATGACCGAAGCGCCGCGCGCAAATATCACCGCGCCTGCCTCTATTACATGGCGGCGGAACGCCAGACGAGCCATCGCGATCCGCGCAAGATGCAAAGCTACGACGCGATGCTTGAAACGTTCCGGCTCAGCATGACGCTGTCCCGCAATCCGGTCCAGTTCGTGGATGTGCCATTCGAGAATACCGTGTTGCCATCGTTGTACGTGCCGCCGCCGAGCCAGGCACCCGGCGCCTGCATGATCGTCTTCGACGGATTTGACGTCTCGAAGGAATGGGCCTTCCTCTCAGACCTGACCACGGAATTGGCTGCGCGGAATGTCGGTTGTCTTCACGTCGATCATCCCGGTGTCGGCGCCGCACTGCGCAAGCTGAAACTACCGGCGATTGCCGACATCGAGCGCGCTGCGACCGCCTGTGTCGACTGGCTGTCGATCAGACCGGAGGTCGATCCGAAAAAAATTGGCATTATCGCGCCGAGCCTTGGCGGCTATTACGCGTTTCGGTCGGCGGCATTCGAGCATCGGCTCGCCTGCGCGGTGGCGCATGGTGCGCGCTGGGACAATGACGGCTCGCATGGCCGCATTCTGCGCAACCCGGGCGCGGCGCGATCCATCGCCGACTGGCTGGATCACGCCATGTGGTATTACGGCACAAGCACCGAGGAAGAGACGGCGAAGGCGATCGCGGCGATGTCACTCGAAGGCGGAGTCGCCGAGCGTATCCGGTGTCCGGTGCTGGTCGCCCATGGCGCCAACGACCGTCAGGTCCCGCTCGAACAGGCGAAGACGATGGTGGAGCGCGCCGTCAACAGCCCGCGTCGCGATCTGCGCATTTTCGACGCGTCCGAGGGCGGCATCGAACATTGCGGCGTCGACAACATGTCGATACAGATCGACTACATGACCGACTGGATCGCGGAAGTGCTCGCGCCGCCGCGCTGAATTGACAGCAAATGGCGCTCAAAACGACGACAACACGTCGAGACTGGTGAGGAGAACGATATGAAAGCCCTTGGTGCGGCATTGGCGATTCTGGCCGGGACAACCATCGCGGCTCCGGTGGTGGCGCAGAGCGATTATCCGCAGGCGGCCATCCGCTTCATCAACGCGTCGAGCGCCGGCGGGGCCAGCGATATCTTCGCGCGCTCGGTGGCGGAAGAACTCAGCAAGCAGCTGAAGCAGCCGGTGATCATTGAAAATCGGCCGGGCGGCGGATTCAACATCGCGTCGCGCGCCTGCGCCGACGCCGCGCCAGATGGCTATACATTCTGCGTGCTGCCTGGCGAGGCGGTGATCTACAACCCGTTCCTGTTTAAGAATCTGCCATACGATCCCGACAAGAGCATCGAACCTGTGATGACATTGTTCTTCCTGCCACAGGTGCTTGCGATCAATGCCGACATGAACGTCAAGTCGGTGGCCGATCTCGTGAAATTGTCGAAAGCGAAACC
The DNA here is from genome assembly GCA_044506365.1 of Hyphomicrobiales bacterium. Lineage (GTDB taxonomy): Bacteria > Pseudomonadota > Alphaproteobacteria > Rhizobiales > Xanthobacteraceae > Pseudorhodoplanes. Next base: position 10,512 of record JBIQKQ010000045.1, on the reverse strand, counting down.
CGGCACCATGAGCTATGCGTCTCCGGGCGTCGCGCAGGCGGCTTTCGTCGAATCCTTCATCAAGCGGGATCAGGGCGGGGACATGGTGAAGGTGCCGTTTCGGGGCGGCGGCGATGCCGTCAACGGCATGCTGACCGGCACGACCCCCGTTGCGTTCATCGGGGTGAGCAATCTGCAGGCATTGCTCGAGGCCAAGAAGGTGACCGGTCTTGTCATCGACGGCGAGCAGCGGCTTCCAAGTCTTCCCGATGTGCCGACCGCGATTGAGCTCGGTTACAAAGGTTACATCGGCAGGCCTTTCTTCGCGCTGTTCGCCCCGGCCAACACGCCGCAACCGATTGTCGAGAGGATGCGGTCCGAAATCGCAGAGATCATCTCTGATCCGGCCTTTGCGAAACGCAACGTCCTCGACCGCGGGCTGTCACCGGCTGCGGGGACGCTTGAGGAGTTGCGGACGCAAATCACCACGGGCCGCAAGGCTGCCCCGCAAGTCGTTTCGGAAGCCGGTCTGAAAGCGAACTGAAGGCGGCGGGGCCCCGGCATTCTGATGCGGGGGCCTCAATTCGTGAGGTGAAGCGCTACTACTGGGCGGGCGCCATGGCGCTCGCGTTTTCGTTCTTCGCCGTGTAGGTGTCGGTCCCGACCCAGCCGTGCTTCGATATGTCGAACACGACACCGTCGTGATCCTTGAACTTCTTCTCGAAGTTGCCGTGCTTGGCGTCGCCGAAATCGAAGAAGAACGAACCGCCCGACTTCTCGATCCAGCCCTCCGCCTCCTTCAGGTCTGCGACCTGGAAGCCGCAATGGTTGGCGCCGGGCTTGAATTTGTCCGCCGGCATGTTCGGGCAGATCAGTGCGAGATTGGTGGTGCCATCGGTCAAATAAACCGCCGAGCCCATTGGCTGGTGGTCGTAGCCAAGGTGCGTCAGTCCGAACACCGCCTGATAGAACGCTGCCTGCTTTTCGAGGTCGCGTACGAATAGCGCCATGTGCTTGATCCGGCCCTTGAGGTTGGCTTGCAGCACGAGGGTTTCGTCCAGGAAGGCGTGCGCCGGATCCGCCTTGACCTTGCGGCCGTCGGTGCCAACCCATCCATTCTCGGAGATGTCGAAGATGATGCCTTCGGGATCCTTGAATTTGCGCTCGAAATTGCCTTTGCGCTCGTCGCCGAGGTCAAAGAAGAACTTGCCGCCGTGCTTCTCGATCAGCGCCTGGGTGTCCTTCATGCTTTCGATCTGGAAGCCGAAGTGGTTGGCGCCGATCTGGCCTTCCGGCTTGTCGCCGAAATCGTGGCCCTTCTCACCCTTGAAGTTCAGAAGAGCGAGATTGATGGTTCCGTCGCCCATATAGATGGCGGAGCCGATCGACAGGTCCTCCCGGCCGTGCCGCTTCATGCCGAAGACGTCGCCGTAGAACTTCGCCGCCCTGTCGAGGTCGCCGACGCAAACCGCAAAATGACGCAGCCGGGCCATCACATGCCTCCGCAACTAAACCAAAGCATTCGATTGAATGCATTATAGCCGCGAACGGCGGCGGATGAAAATAGCGGCGACGTTGTGCAGGATTTGACGCCGCGCAAGGTGCCGCTCATTTGTTGCGTTCCCGGCAGCCGCGGGCAACCGGGAATGACTGTAGCGGCGGTACTTCAGTTCCCCGCTTTCGCCGCCATGACGAGGCGGTGCTAAATCGTGACGCCCCGGGTCTGCTGCTCGATCAGGCGTACCAGACTGAGCGCGGTCAGTTCCGACGATTTCGGATTGGTGGCAAGCGGGTTGTTTTCCAATGTGATGGTCATGCGGCCGAAAGCGCCTTCGGCTGTGATGGTATGGCCGTTCAGGCGCACCGCCGGATCGGCGATGAGTTCCACGCGGGTGCGGTCGAGGCCGAGGCCGGCGAGCGAGGTGACCACGGTCGCGTTCGCATTCTGCGGATACTGGCTCGCGGCCTCGCGGGCGGTGCCTTCGAAGAACACGGTCCGCTCGTGGAGCGATGCGAGCGCAAGCAGCTTTTCCGCCGGCGTGCCTTTCCATGCCACCGGCGGCTTGACGATCCGGTGCGTGACCGCATCGAGACCCAGCACGGCGGCGCCCGCAAGCGCGTCGATCCCGCCGATGGCGCCGGAGGGAATGAGGATGCGGCTGCCGTGCGTTTCCGCGATGTCCGCCAGCCGGGGCAGCAGTGCGTCGTCCACGAATGCGCTGGTCGAGGCGATGATCATGCGTGAGGATGCGGCAAGCGCGGCCGGTGCCCAGATGTCGATCGCGGCGCGTCCGGCGGCCTCGGCGACGAGGTCGGGCTTGAGCGCCGCCAGTTCCGACGGCGATGTGAGAAACGGCACGCCTGCAGGAATGCGCGCGCGCTCGGCCGGATCGTCCTTCGTGGCGGCCGCGACGATATCGACGGGCGCGTTGCGCGCTTTCAGGAGATCGGCGACGCGCGAGTTGATCGCGCCAAATCCAATGAAAACGAGTCGCAAACGCCTCTGCATGATCACTCCGCTGCTTCGGTGAGTTCGCCCGGCGGCGTCATGCGGTTCAGGATCGTATCGATGCGATCCTGCCACGCCGACCAGGGCGCCTCGCGATAATTGTGATTGCGCACCACGAATGATGCGCCGGGAAAGAACTTTTCGTATTGCAGGTGGCGTCCGCCTAGTTCCGAGCCGACAATGTCCCAGGCGAGCCGGAACAGCTTCATGCGGTCGAGCGCGCTCATGTGCGGCGTCTGCCAATAGGTGCGGAACTGCTCGCCAAGCGCGGCGTCTTCCATCACCGAGCCATCGGCTGGCATCTGCAGCATGCCGCCGCCGCAGAGTTCGCGCAGGCTGTCGATCACGGCCGAATAGTTCTCCACACCCCAGTTCAGCCCGGCATACATCATGCGGCGGTTGAAAGTCACATAGCCTTTCACCGGCCATTCCTCGCAGGCTTCGATCTGACCCGCGACGATCGCTTCCAGAACCGATTCGAGGGCGGCGAGCCGGCCGAGCGTCTCGCGCACCGCGGGCACTTCGGCCGCACCGTTCGCCTGCGCGATCCGGCTGCACAGCCCGACCAGGAACTGCATCTTCACCATCAGTCGCACGTTGGAGTGATGGTTGCCGTAGGAATGCGCCGCGGTCTCGATATAGAGGCCGCGTGAGAGGGCGGGGTCGTTGTGCACAAACACGCGCTCCCACGGCACCTTGACGTTGTCGAACATCACCATGGCGTCGGCCTCGTCGAAGCGGTAGGTCAGCGGCGCCTCGAATTCGGATTGTGCCGCGGGTGCGAATGGCTTGCGTGACCACAAAGATACACCCTTTGCATTGCACGGCACGGCAAAGGTGATCGATTCAGCTATCGCTTCTGGCGAGAGCGGCAGAATGTTGCCGATCCAGATTTCGTCAGCAAGCGCGGAGCCGGTCGCCAGCATCTTCATGCCGGAGATTACGACGCCATCGTCCTCCTCGGCGACGACGCGGCAGGCCGGATTGGGCAGGTTCTTCTTCTGGAAGAAATCCGGGTCGCGCGCGGCCTGCGGCGAGACAATCGCATGCGCGGCGAAGATGTCGTTGTCGCGCATGAATTTGTAATAGTTACGAACATTGTCGGCGTATTGGCCGAACAGTTCGGCCTTTAGGTTCATGCCGGTGACGAAGCTCGCGATATAGTCGGGCGAACGGCCGAGCAGGCCGAAATTCGGCTCGGCCAGCACGCGGTGCGCGTTCGAGCGCTTGGCGAGTTGCTCCTTCGTCCTGGCTTTCATGTAATAGATCGAGTGGCGGCCGCCGTCTTCCTCATAAGTGAGGACATCGCGTTGCGCGGGATCGCGCTTGAGATCATAAAATTCAGCGAAAGCATGCGCGACTTTGCGAAAGGCGGGGTGGGTTGGCACATCCGCGACGCGCTCCCGGCCGATATATACGGTGCGGCCATCGCGCAGACCTTCCAAGTATTCTTTGCCGGACTTAAGCATGGTTTGCGGCTCCCGATTGCGGTTTGCCACATGAGAGCGCCGGAGTTTCCGGTGCGCTAGCCGGAAGCCGTATGGCCTGTCCGGATACCGCAGGCCTCTCTCCCATTTTCCTCTGCGCCGGGAGAGGGAACACGCGGCATGCGCGTCGCACTTCAAGAACCGCCCCGACTGGACTACGCTCTGTCCGGAGCGAGAGACACCATGGTTTACGATATCCCGCATCTGCGCGAGCTCGACCGGTCCCTGCCGGCGACCCGCACAACGCGCCCTGACGTCGCGCGCTCGCACCTTGCCGCGATCTTTGCCGACCACGATCTGCGCCTCGCGGCCGGGCGCCTCGATTTCAGCCATCGGCAGGCGCACCTGTGCGACACCTCGCTCGGAATGCTGCGCTACGGCACCGAGGTCGAAATCGTGGCGCCGGCGCTCGATTGCTACATGGCCCAGCTCACGCTCGAGGGCGAAGTGGCGTTCCGGACCGACCGGTTCGAGATCACGCTCAAGCCCGGCACGCTGTTCGTCATGAATCCGGGCCTGCGCTATCGCAAGATCTGGAGCCGCGATGCACATCAGCTGATGATCAAGATTCCGCGGGCGCGTCTTGCCGCGCATGCGGCCCGCCCAATCAGGTTTGCGCCAGCCGCCTCGCGACGGGATGAGACCGACGGGCTGATCGGCCTTATCGCGCATCTGTGCCGCGATCTCGCCAATGTGCACGGCCTGAGCGCGCATACTAGCCTGCGGCGCGAGATGGAGGATCTGTTTTTGTCGGCATTGATCGCGACGCAGCCGCAAATGGTCGATACCGCGCCCGGCTATCTGCATCGCGCCGAGGCGCATATCCTCACGCATATCTGTCGAAGCATTGGTATAGCCGAGCTTGTTGCTGTGACCGGCGTCAGCGAGCGCGCCCTGCAGCAGGCCTTTCGGTGTCATCGTGGCTGCAGTCCGTCCGAGTTCTCCCGCAACCTGCGGCTCGACGCGGCGCGTGCCGCAATGCTGGCGGGAGAGGGCGTCACGGAGACGGCGCTTGCTTTCGGCTTTACCCATTTCGGACGGTTTGCGCAGACCTACGCGGCGCGGTTCGGAGAGAAGCCGTCCGAGACGGTGCGGCGGCCGAGGCGTTAGGCCCTTTCCACGCACTCGGTGCGCTCCCTCTCCCCATTGGGGGAGAGGGCTGGGGTGAGGGTGCTTCAATTGCCTTGATGATTTCCTTCCCCCTCACCCGGTCGCTTCGCATTGCTCGCGACCTCCCCCCCGCGAGGGGAGAGGTGAACGGAGTGTGAGGCAGCGGGGAGAGGAAAAGATCACCCCTTCTGCGGCCTTCCCGGATTGCCGTGGCCGCATTCCTTGCAACGCTGGTTCTCCGGATCGCCGTAATAGGCTTCGAATACCGGGGGCATGTCACGTTCCAGCAACTCGATCACCACTGTCTTCTCGAACAGCACGTTGTTGCACTTGTCGCAATACCAGCGGTGCGTGTCGGTCATTCCGTTCTTGCGGATGCGTTCAATGATCAGTCCAACTGTGTCCGGCCCGCGCATTGGCGCATGCGGCACGTTGGCCGGGAGCAGATAGATTGAACCCTCCGGCAGGATCACGTCGTGCGGCTTGCCCTCATGCTGGATGCGCACCTTCACCGTGCCCTTAAGCTGGAAGAAGAATTCCTCGGTCTGGTTGACGTGATAATCGGTGCGCGCATTCGGCCCCCCGACAACCGTCACCATGAAATCGTCTTCACGGAAGATGGTCTTGGCGCCGAGCGGCGGCTTCAGCTTGTCCGGGTTTTCGGCGATCCACTTCATCAGGTTGAACGAAGTAGGTCCCGGAGATTCGGTTTTCCGAACGGAGGCGTTTTGTGCCATGGGAAGGCTCCTTCAATCAGCTTTGCCGGGTGATCCCGGAATATGATCGCTCGGGTCCCATCCGGTCTTGTCGGCAAGCTCGAATTGTGCGGCCCAGTCGAGCGTGTGCTGGTCGAGATCGGTGTGCAGGGTGTCGTTGAAGCGGTTCTGCCAGCCGAACAGAGCGATCACTGCGGTCATCTCCACGATCTGCGGCGTGGTGTAGTGCTTCTTCACGCGCGCGAAAATCTCGTCGGTGACGGCATTCGGCACGACTGAGGCGCCGCGGGCATAGTCGAACGCCGCGCGCTCGGCCTCGGTAAACAGCGGCGAGGTCTCATAATCCCAGATCGCGTTCAGCTTGTCGTCGGGAATGCCCCAGCGCGATGCGCTGGAGATGTTGTGCGCCTGGCAAAACTGGCAGCCGGCGGTGCGGCTCGAGATATAGGCGATCAGGAAGCGGAAGCCGCGGTCGAGCGCGCCTTCATCGCGGATCACTGCCTTGGACAGATCCATCAGCGCCTTGAGGATCGGCGGCCGGTGAGCCAGCTGCAGGTAACTGTTCGGGATATAGCCGTTCGACTTCTCGATGACGTCGAAGCGCTCCTTGAACTCCTCCGGCAGGGCGTGGCGGTCGGCGAGTTCGATGCGGGCCATTCTAGATTCTCCCCGGGCTCCACTTACTCCGTTTCGCTGCCGCGCATGCAGGAACATCGTCCCCGCTTTCGCGGAACGAACGGAAACTGGCCTAATCTCACCGTCTCACATTCATTCTGCAAGCGGACAAAATGTTATGGATTGATATGATCAAAATATGAGTGCGTTTTGGCTCAGTGGTGTCGCCGGTGATGCTGATGCCCCGAACCTGCGGTGGGCTGATAGCCGCGCAATTCGCGATAGCGTGTCACCTGCGCAGGCGTCAGCAGGTCCACCATGCTCAGATGATATTTGAGATGGGTTTCCCGAAGCGCTGCTTGCAGGCGCGCAATGTCCTGCGTCGCCCGCGTCAGGGCGGCGGGCGTGATTTCGCGGGTCGCGAACAGCCGTTCAAGTTTCGCCTCGCCTTCGATCAGTTTGTCGCCGAGCGGCACGGCTTTGCCCTTCATGCTATTGAACAGGTCCTTAGTTCGCTGTCGCTGTTCGGCGCTGAGACCCATTTCCTCCGCGAGCTCCAGCACGTGGATCGGCCCCGGATACCCGTTCAGTTCCGCCGGAAGCGCCAGCCCCATGCCGCGCCCGGCTTTCAGGTCGGCGATCTGCTGATCGGATAGCGCCTTGATCGTCCGGTCCTTGACTTGTGCGTAGGGCGAATGATGCTGCGCCGCTGCGCCCGAAGCGAAGAGTGCAAGCGCCAGGGAAAAAACGAGCGTGCGAGTCATGATCGGTCTCCAAAAGCCACTGCCGGGACGATAGTCTCCACAAGGGCGCGTGCCATGCGCGAAATCCCGCACTGTCGCAATCGTGATCTACCGTTTCACGATTGTCGCGATCGCTGCCTGCGTGTGTTTGCGCAGCGTCCGTGCGAAGCCCTCGGCTGCCGGCGACAATGAGCGGCCGTCTGGCTGGATCAGGTAGACGTTACGCGTCACCTGCGGATCGGACAGCGGCCGCGACACGACATCGCGGCCGCGGGCGAACGACCAGGCATAGGCCGGCAACACGGTGACGCCGAGACGGGCTTCGGCGAGCATGACTGCCGTGATCATCTGCGACACTTCATAGAGTGGTCGGCTGTCATGGTGGCCCACCTGCGCCAGCGTGTGCTCGACCAATGCGCGGATCGAGGAATCGCGCGTCAGCATGATCAGTTTCTGGTCATGCAGGTCCTCCCAGCGCACCTTGCGTTTTTTCGCGAATGGAGAGGAGGGCGCGCAGAACAGCGTCAGCGCATCCTGCGTCAGCACCTCGCGGCGAATCCCGTCTGCGCGGTCATCGAAAGTGCCGATCGCGAGATCGGCTTCGCCGGCGCGCAGCCGGTGCAGAATCTGGTCGTTGCGAGCATCGACCAAGCCGACATCGATGCCGGGAAACGCGGCATTGAATTGCGCGATAGCGGCCGGCACGATCATGGCGGCCAGCAGCGGCGGCGCCGCGATCACGACGCGCCCGCGCTTCTTCTCGGACAGGTCACGCGCGTCGCGCACGGCCCGGTCGAGATCAGCGAGCAGCTTATCGGCCGACTGCAAGAATTCACGTCCGGCTCCGGTGAGTTCGACCCGGCGCGTGGTGCGGTCGAACAGACGCAGGTCCAGCTCGCGTTCCAGTTCGCGGATCGACAGCGACAGCGCTGGCTGCGCCACCTTCAGCCGCTCCGCAGCGCGGGTAAATGAGCCGAATTCGGCGACCGTCTTGAAGGCCTGAATCTGCCGCAGCGTGATATTCATAATCCGATTATATCAATAGATATGATAATGTCATCTTGCTCAATGAATGCGGGGGCCTGAAGATGCGGGCCACACGCATCTATGGCGTGCGCGGGACCCTTTTCGCCCATGGATCGCACCCGGGACCAGGTATTACGAACGCAATGGACCGGCCGGCCGATGCGCCGGTTCGAGGACGCCGCGCTTGTCACCGGCAAGGGCCGGTTCGTCGACGACCTTGGATTCCCCGAAACGCTGTTCATGGAATTCGTCCGCAGCAATCATGCATGCGGGCGCATCCTCAGACTGAACGTGGCCGATGCCCGGAACATGCCCGGCGTGGTGGACGTGCTGCGCGCGCGCGAAGCCGGCACGCTTGGTCATGCCGCCGTTAACCGCGTTCTGGCGGACATGCGCGTGCTTCCGTTCCCGGTGTTGCCGGTTTCCGAGATTAATGCGGTCGGGCAGCCGCTCGCGGCGGTAGTCGCCACGCGGCCTTCGATCGCAGCGGACGCCGCCGCCCTGATCGAGGCAGAGATCGAGCCAGCGCCGCCGTGGGAGGATGAAGCGCCTGTCTATCGGCATGAATTCAGGGCAGGCGATGTGGCGGAGGCATTTGCGCAGGCCGCGCATGTCGTTTGCGTCACCGTCGCGCATGAGCGCGTGGCGCCCGCCGCCCTCGAACCGCGCGCAGCGATGGCCGTCTGGGACGAGGACACTCAGATGCTCACGGCCTGGCTCTCGACGCAGACCCCGCATCGGGCGCGCAGCGATCTCGCCGCGATCCTCAACCTTTCCGAGACGAACATTCGCGTGGTTGCCCCCGACGTTGGGGGCGCCTTTGGCGGCAAGGCCTCGCTCTATCCCGAGGACGCGCTGGTCGCACTCGCTGCGCTGAAGCTGAAGCGGCCGGTGAAGTGGCGCGGCTCGCGTACGGAAGACTTTCTCGCCGCCACTCACGGACGAGGCGCAACTATTGAAGGTGAGTTGGCGCTTGATCACGAGGGCAAATTCCTCGGCCTGCGCGCGAAGCTCAATTATCCGCTCGGGCATTGGCTGCCCTACAGCGCCGCCGTGCCGGGCAAGAACGCCGCCCGCTGTCTGCCGGGGCCGTATGTTTGCGCTCATCTCGATGTCGTGCTCGAAGGTCGCGCAGAGAACACCGCTGCGGTCGGCATCTATCGCGGCGCAGGTCGCCCAGAAGCTGCGATGCTAATGGAGCGGCTCGCCGATCGGGCCGCGCACGTGATCGGTGTCGATCCGGCCGAAATACGCCGACGCAATCTCATCCCGGCCGATGCCTTTCCGTATCGGACGGCGGCCGGTTCCGTTCTCGATTCGGGCGACTATCCGCAGCTTCTAGAACTCGCAAAGCGACGGGCCGAATACGACAATGCGTTGCGCGTTCGCGATGAGCGTCGTGCGAAAGGGGAAGTTTGCGGCATCGGGATCGCCGTCTATACCGAGCCGTGCGGCCATGGCTGGGAGAGCGCCGAGGTGCGCCTCGATCCGGACGGCATGATCGTGGCTGCGACCGGTTCGAGCGCGCAGGGGCAGGGGCGGCAGACAGCCTATGCCCAGATCGTCGCCGACGTGATGCGAACGCACGTGGACCGGATCGCGGTCGTTCACGGCGACACCGCAGCTTGTCCCCCCGGCATCGGTGCGCTGGCGAGCCGTTCCACCCCCATCGGGGGCAGCGCGCTTCTACAGGCCGCCGAGCAATTCCGCGAGAAGACGCGGCTCTGCGCGGCGCGGCTCCTGCAGGCCGATCCCGACCATCTCACACTAACGGAAGGCGGATTTGAGACCGCGGTTCCGCTGCGCAGCGCGCTGACCTGGCGCGATCTTGCGCGAGCCGTCGGGACTGATCCCGAGATTGCCTCAGAGCACGGTCCGAACTTTCGGACGCATTGCGTGTACGAAGCCGAGGGCGAGGCCTGGTCAAGCGGCTGCGTGATCGCGTCCGTCAGCATCGACCGCGACACCGGTGTTCTTTCGGTCGAGCGCATCGTATGGGTCGACGACGCCGGCATCATCGTCAATCCGCTGCTGGCACAGGGCCAGATGATTGGCGGCCTGGCGCAGGGGCTCGGAGAAGCGATGCTGGAGCGGATCGTCTATGACGAGGATGGACAGCTCGTGACCGCGTCCTTCATGGATTATGCTATACCTCGCGCGGTTCACATCCCCGAGCTGGTGCTGGACAAGATCGAGACACCGAGCCCGTTCAATATGCTCGGCGCGAAGGGTATCGGCGAAGCTGGCTGCGTCGGCGTTCCCGCGGCGATCGTGAATGCGGCGGTGGACGCGCTGAAGCCCTTCGGGGTGACGCATCTGGACATGCC
>JBIQKQ010000044.1:0-23571 GCA_044506365.1 Hyphomicrobiales bacterium | reverse complement strand
TATCGGCGATCGAGCACCCGTCGGTGCACGAGGCCGGAAGGTGCCGTCGCGAATATATCAGCTTCATCCCGGTGGATGGCCGGGGCGTGGTTGATCCGGACGCGCTGCGACGGCTGCTAGGGGAAGGCCCCGCGCTAGTTTCCGTCATGCTCGCCAATAACGAAACCGGCGTTGTTCAACCGATTCGTGAAATTGCTCGGCTCGTTCACGAAGCGGGAGGCGTGCTGCATGTCGATGCAGTCCAGGCACCCGGTCGTATTTCTCTCGATTTCAATGATTTGAGCGCTGATCTTCTGACTCTTTCTTCGCACAAGATGGGTGGTCCCAAAGGTGCTGGGGCGCTAATCCGCAGAGCCGGCCTGCATCTGCCCGACCCGCTGATCCGCGGCGGCGGTCAGGAGCGCGGCCTGCGCGGCGGGACCGAGAATGTCGCGGCGATCGCCGGTTTCGGGGCGGCCGCGGCCGAGATTGCCGGCCGTCTTGCCGATGAGGCTTCGCACACTGCGCGGCTTCGGCAGCAGCTCGAAACCGGCCTTCGGAGGATCACACCAGAGGCCGTGATCTTCGGCGACGCCACTGAACGGTTGCCAAATACCACTTTGTTCACGCATCCGGGACTACGGGCGGAAACCGCGGTGATCAGCTTCGATCTTGCGGGGGTCGCGGTGTCCTCGGGGTCCGCCTGTTCCTCCGGCAAGGTCCAGCCCTCGCACGTGCTGGCCGCCATGGGGGTCGATCTGGCGCTGGCGCGGGGCGCGATTCGGGTCTCGACCGGTTATTCGACCAAGAATACCGATATTGAACTGTTTCTCAACGCTTGGACAAAGCTCTCTGAATCACTACTTAAGGGGCGAACAATCATCGCCGCTTGAGCGGCTTTCGCGGAGGGCAACCGACGCAAGGCCCAGACGACCAGACCGACCATAACCGACAGATCCGCTGCGGTCCTTGAAACCGCGAGGGGAGAACAGAATGCCGGCCGTACAAGAGACCGTCGAACACGTTCGCCGTTTCGACGTCGATCAATACAAGTATGGATTCGAGACCCAAATCGAATCCGAAAAGGCCCCGAAGGGCCTCTCCGAGGACATTGTCCGTTTCATCTCTGCGAAGAAGGACGAGCCCCAGTGGATGCTCGACTGGCGGCTTGATGCCTATCGCCGCTGGCTGACGATGCGCGAGCCCACCTGGGCGCGGGTCTCCTATCCGAAGATCGACTTCCAGGACGTGTATTACTATGCCGCCCCGAAGGAATTCGTGGCGCCGAAGTCGCTCGACGAGGTCGATCCGGAAATCCTGCGCACCTACGAGAAGCTCGGCATTCCCCTGCGCGAACAGGAGCTTCTCGCCGGCGTCGTGCGTGAGGATGGCTCCACGCCCTCGCGCGTGGCGGTCGACGCGGTGTTTGACTCGGTTTCGGTCGCGACCACCTTCAAGGCCGAACTCGCCAAGGCCGGCGTGATCTTCATGCCGATCTCGGAGGCGCTGCGCGAGCATCCGGACCTCGTTCAGAAGTACATCGGCACGGTGGTGCCGGTGACCGACAATTTCTACGCGACGCTGAACTCGGCGGTGTTTTCCGACGGCTCGTTCGTTTACGTGCCGCCGGGCGTGCGATGCCCGATGGAGCTGTCCACCTACTTCCGCATCAACGAGAAGAATACCGGCCAGTTCGAGCGCACGCTGATCATCGCCGACAAGGGCTCGTATGTGAGCTATCTCGAAGGCTGCACGGCGCCGATGCGCGATGAGAACCAGCTGCATGCCGCGGTGGTCGAGCTGGTCGCGCTCGACGATGCGGAAATCAAATACTCGACGGTGCAGAACTGGTATCCGGGCGACAGCGAGGGTCGCGGCGGCATCTACAACTTCGTCACCAAGCGCGGCGATTGTCGCGGGCGGAATTCAAAGATTTCCTGGACCCAAGTCGAGACCGGCTCCGCCATCACCTGGAAATATCCGAGCTGCATCCTGCGTGGCGACGGCTCGCAGGGCGAGTTCTACTCGATCGCGATCTCGAACGGCATGCAGCAGGTCGATAGCGGCACCAAGATGATTCATCTCGGCAAGAACACGACCAGCCGCATCATCTCCAAGGGCATTTCGGCCGGACGCTCGCAGAATACCTATCGCGGGCTCGTGTCGGCGCACCGCAAGGCGACCGGCGCGCGCAACTTCACCAACTGCGACTCGCTGCTCGTGGGAGACAAATGCGGCGCGCACACCGTGCCGTATCTGGAAGCCAAGAATTCGTCCGCCGTGTTCGAGCATGAGGCGACAACCTCGAAGATTTCCGAGGATATGCTGTTCTATTGCCGCCAGCGCGGACTGTCGGCGGAAGAGGCGACAGCGCTGGTGGTCAACGGCTTCGTCAGGGACGTGCTGCAGCAGCTGCCGATGGAATTCGCGGTGGAGGCGCAGAAGCTGATCTCGATCTCGCTCGAGGGGAGCGTCGGATGACCCCCGACGAGTTCAAGGCGGAAGCGGCGGCGTGCCTTGGGCAGAACAAGCCGGCCGGAGTACTGGTCGATTGCGTATCGCGATACTTTCCGGATTCGGACGTGTTTCGCGAGAACGATGACCTGTTCATCAAGGGCGGCGGCCGGTTTCTGATCGTGCGCCGGACCGGGCCGGACACATTCCGGGTGTCGCTGAGCGTGGCGGCGCCTTCCACCAATCTGGTCGATTATGGCGGCGGGCGCGAAACGACATTGAACGAACTGATCGAGCAGATCGCGACGCTCGACGACTGACTGGAACGATCATGCCTCTATTGAAAATCAAGAACCTGCACGTCGAAGTCGGCGGCAAGAAAATCCTGAACGGCCTCGATCTCACGGTCGAGAAGGGCCAGGTGCACGCGATCATGGGCCCGAACGGCTCGGGCAAGTCGACGCTGTCCTATGTGCTGGCTGGCAAGGACGGATACGAGATCACCGAAGGCGAAATCCTGTTCGACGATCAGAACATCGCCGGGATGGAGGCGGACGAGCGCGCGGCCAAGGGGCTGTTCCTCGCTTTTCAGTATCCGATCGAGATTCCCGGCGTCGCCACAATGACGTTCCTGCGCACCGCCGTGAATGCGCAGCGCAAGGCGCGCGGGGAGCCAGAATTGTCCACGCCCGAATTCATGAAGCGGGTGCGCGAAGCCGCGGCCGGCCTCGGCATCAGCCAGGAGATGCTGCGCCGTGCGGTCAATGTCGGCTTTTCCGGTGGCGAGAAGAAGCGCAACGAAATTCTTCAGATGGCGATGTTGCAGCCGCGGCTCGCCGTACTCGACGAGACCGATTCCGGCCTCGACATCGACGCGCTCAAGATCGTCTCGGACGGCGTCAACGCTCTGCGCTCGCCTGACCGCGCCTTCGTGGTGATCACGCACTATCAGCGGCTGCTCGAATATATCGTGCCGGATTTCGTGCATGTGCTTTCGCGCGGCCGGATCGTGCGGAGCGGCGGCAAGGAGCTGGCGCTCGAACTCGAGGAAAAGGGCTACGCGCAATACCAGGACGAGGCGGCTTAGGCATTCGACATGGCCGAACTGAAGATCATACGAACCGCAGCGGAAGAAGGGCTGGCCGAAGCCTTCCAGGGGGCGCGCGCATCCTTGCCGGGTGCGGCATCGGTCAAGTCGTTGCGCGAGAGTGCGTTCCGGACCTTCGAGACGAAGGGCCTGCCGAACCGGCGCGTCGAGGAGTGGAAATACACCGATCTGCGCACGCTGATGCGCGATGCGAAGCCGCTCGCGCCGCCGCCGGATTCGGCGGCCAGACTCAAGGCGAAATCTGCCGGCGCATTCGCCGGCGCAGCGAAGGCGCGCCGGGTGGTGATCGTCGATGGCGTGTTCGCGCCCGATCTGTCCGACCTCGCCGGGCTCGAGCCAGGGCTGACGATCGGCTCGCTTGCGGAAGCCTTGTCGAGCGGCGACGCCGATGTGGTCGCGCGGCTGAGCCGCCGTTCGGCGCTTGCCGATGATCCGGCCTTTGCGCTCAACACCGCGATGATGAGCGACGGGGCGGTCATCCGGGTCGCCGATGGCGCGGCCGTGGCCCGCCCGATCCATCTCGTCTTTGTCACAAGCGCGACAAAGCCGGTCTCGGTGTTCACGCGTTGCCTCGTGAGCGTTGGCAAAGGCGGTTCGTTGACGATCATCGAAAGTCACGACAGTGGCGACAGCGTCGACAACCAGGCCAATCATGCATTTGATATCGCGATAGCCGACGAAGGCCGGCTGGATCACGTCAAGGTCGTTCGCGAAGGCGATCGGGCGCTGCATGTCGCGTCAGTGGTGACCGAGATCGGCGCGAATGCCCATCTCAACGCTTTCACCTTCACCATGGGCGGTGCTGTTACCCGCAATCAGACTGCGATGCGGCTCAACGGCAGCGGCACCCATGCCGCCATCCGTGGCGCGACGCTGCTCAAGGGGCGCCAGCACGCCGACAATACCCTGATCGCGGACCATGCGGTTGGCCATTGCGAGAGCCGCGAATTGTTCAAGTCGGTCCTCGACGACGAAAGCCGGTCGGTGTTCCAGGGCAAGATCATCGTACAGCCGCATGCGCAGAAGACCGACGCCAAGATGGCAACGCACGCGCTTCTGCTGTCCGAGAACGCTGAGGCCGATGCCAAGCCCGAACTGGAAATCTTCGCCGACGATGTGGTCTGCGGCCATGGCGCGACCACCGGCGCGCTCGACGGAGATCTTGTTTTCTATCTCCGCTCGCGCGGCATTCCGCAGACGGAGGCCGAAGCGCTGATGATCAAAGCCTTCATCGGCGAAGCGGTGGAGGCGGTCGAGAACGAAGCCGTGCGCGAGGCGCTGATGGATCTGGCGCGCGCCTGGCTGAGGGCGAGGGCGTGACGATAGATTGTGTCCCGGGCGCGCTGCGGCATGTAATGCCGCTGCGCAGAACCGGGACCTGGACTGGAATCGAAAGGGTCCCGGATCAGCGGTGCACCACTTCGCGCTGCACCGCGTCCGGGACACGAGGTTTGTGAATGCATCCTGCAGTGACCAACGGTTCGTATGACGTCGCGCGCATCCGCGAAGACTTTCCCGCCTTGTCAATGCAGGTCTATGGCAAGCCGCTGGTCTATCTCGACAACGCTGCCTCCGCCCAGAAGCCGAAGGCCGTGCTCGACCGCGTCCAGAGCGCGTATACGCTCGAATACGCAAATGTGCATCGCGGCCTGCATTATCTCGCTAATGCCGCGACCGATGCCTATGAGGGCGCGCGCGAAATCGTCGCGAAATTCCTCAATGCGCCCAAGAAGGAAGAGGTGATCTTCACCCGCAACGCGACCGAGGCGATCAATCTCGTCGCCTACACCTTCGGCCGCGAGCGGCTGAAGGAAGGCGACGAGATCGTGCTCTCGATCATGGAGCACCATTCCAACATCGTGCCGTGGCATTTTCTGCGCGAGCGGCAGGGCGCGGTCATCAAATGGGCGCCGATCGACGATGACGGCAATTTCCTGATCGACGAGTTCGAGAAGCTGTTGACCCCGCGCACCCGGATGGTGGCGATTACCCACATGTCGAATGCGCTCGGCACCTTCGTGCCGGTGAAAGAGGTCGTACGGATTGCGCACGCGCGCGGCATTCCGGTGCTGGTCGACGGCAGCCAGGCCGCGGTGCACCTGCCGGTCGACGTGCAGGACATTGGCTGCGACTTCTACGTCTTCACCGGCCACAAGATTTACGGGCCGTCCGGCATCGGCGTGCTTTGGGGAAAGTCCGAACATCTGGAGGCGATGCCGCCGTTCAATGGCGGCGGCGAGATGATCCGCGATGTGTTCGAGGATCGCGTCACCTACGGCGATCCGCCGCACAAATTCGAGGCCGGCACGCCGCCGATCGTGCAGGCGGTCGGGCTTGGCGCTGCAATCGAATACGTGAATTCGATCGGCAAGGAGCGCATCAAGGCGCATGAAGACGGGCTGATCCGCTACGCGCATGACCGATTGCGCGAGATCAATTCGCTGAAGATCATCGGACAGGCGAAGGAAAAAGGCGCGGTGGTCTCATTCGAAATGCGCGGAGCGCATCCGCATGACATCGCGACGATCATCGACCGTTCCGGAGTCGCCGTGCGCGCCGGGACCCATTGCGTGATGCCGCTGCTCAACCGGATTGGCGTGACGGCCACCTGCAGGGCGTCGTTCGGCCTCTATAATACCAAGGATGAGGTCGACAGCCTTGCGAGCGCCCTGATCAAAGCGCAGGATTTCTTCGCATGACCGACGACATCAAGACCGACGACATCAACGCCGGAACCGGGGTCGCCGCGCCCGCAGAGGCGGCGACCGTTCCCGCTTCGCAGGAATCCGCCCTTCCGCAGCAGGAGATCGCGCGCCTGACCGACGACATCGTGTCGGCGCTGAAGACGGTCTACGACCCGGAAATCCCGGCCGACATTTACGAACTCGGTCTGATCTACCGGGTCGATATCAAGGACGACCGGACCGTCGATGTCGATATGACGCTGACCACACCGAACTGCCCGGCGGCAGCCGAACTGCCGCAGATGGTCGAGAATGCCGTTGCCAGCGTGCAGGGCGTCGGTTCTGTCAATGTGCAGGTGATTTGGGACCCGCCCTGGGATCCGAGCCGCATGTCGGATGAGGCGCGGCTCGTCCTGAACATGTGGTGACAGGGGCGTGGCTATTCTTGGTCGCGTTCTGGAAACCGCGCTCTATGTCGACGATCTTGCGCGCGCGGCGCGCTTCTACGAGCAGGTTCTCGGCCTTGCCGCGTTGAGCGAGGATTCCCGCTTCCGCGCCTATGACGTGGGCGGTGCGAGCGTGCTGCTGCTGTTCAAGCGCGGCGCCACGCTGGAAACCGTGCATTTGCCCGGCGGCACCATCCCCCCGCATGACGGGCGCGGCCCGCTGCATGTCGCTTTTGCGATCACGGCCGAGGCGCTGCCCGACTGGGAGCGGCGGCTCGGCGAGCAGGAAATCGCGATCGAGGGGCGCACCGACTGGCCGCGCGGCGGCCACAGCATCTATTTCCGCGACCCGGACGGTCATCTGCTGGAACTGGTCACGCCGGGGGTCTGGGCGACCTATTAAGGCCGGGACCGGCTCGGGCAAATCCAGTTGAAGGACTTCACAGCGCCGATTTCGTTGTTACTTTAGGGACATACGAGTCCCGGCCCGGACCTTGAATCCGGCGACAGGAGAGAGCAGCCATGGCGACCGCCCGCCCGAGGCCCCAGGTGATGCGGCTCACCAACGCCGCGGCCGAACGAATCAAGGAATTGATGGCGAAATCGGAGCGTCCGATTGCCGGTCTGCGCGTCGGCGTTCGCAACGGCGGCTGTGCCGGCATGGCCTACACCATGGAATATGCGGACGCCGCGAATCCGACCGATGAGGTGGTCGAGGACAAGGGCGTGCGGATCCTGATCGATCCGAAGGCCGTGCTGTTCCTGCTTGGCACCGAGATGGACTACAAGATCGACAAGCTTTCCGCACAATTCGTGTTCAACAACCCAAATCAGACCTCGGCCTGCGGCTGCGGCGAGTCTGTACAGCTTACGCCGGCGACCGGAGAGGCGGCGGAAGCGCGTTAGCCGCAAAACCGCATTTCGAGGCGCTTGCCGGCAGGATGCGCAGCAGGTCAATCGGCGGTCCGCCTTCGTTGCCGGTTCGCGGGTCGGGCCGTTGGGCAAGACACCGCTCATGAGTCCCGATGACCTGCGCGATCTATTCGCTGCCTTCCGACCGGTCACGGTCCGGCGCATGTTCGGCGGCGCGGGTCTTTATGCCGAGGGGGTGATGTTCGCGCTCCTGTCATCTGGCGGAACGCTCTACCTCAAGACCGACACCCAAAACGAAGACGACTTTGTGCGCGAGGGACTGCCCGCATTTGCCCCGGTGATGAAGAACGGCAAGCGCGCTGCCATGTCCTATCGGCAGATGCCCGAGCGGCTTTACGATGATCCCGACGAACTGGCGCGCTGGGCCGAACGCGCACTGCAGGCGGCGCAGCGCCGGTCGATCGCAAAGCGCAAGGCCGGCCGACCGGAGCGGCCGCTTGCGAGCGGGGGCAGAAAATAAGCGCTCAGGCGACGGCAGCCACCGGTTCCGGCCGCATTGCGAGTTCAGGATCGGTCTCGCAGATCACCCGGTTTCGGCCCGTCCGCTTGGCGGCATAGAGGCATGCATCGGCGCGTCCGATCAGCGATTGTGCGTTGTCGCCGGCCCGTAATGTGGCAACGCCGATCGAAATGGTGATGCGGCCGAGATGCTCGCCGGTCGAGCGTTTCATCAGTTCCTTGCTCATGACGGCGCGGCGAATATGGTCGGCAACGGTCACCGCCGAGCGCAGCGCCGTATTCGGCAGGATGATCGCGAATTCCTCGCCGCCGTAGCGCGCCGCGATATCCTGACCCTTCACATTCTGCTTCACGGAGAGCGCAACCAGCCGCAGGACCTGATCGCCGGTAAGATGACCGTAGGTGTCGTTGAAGGTCTTGAAGTGATCGATGTCGGTCATGAGCAGCGACATCACTTCGTTGTCGGCTTTGGCTTCCGCGATTGCCTCGACCAGTGCCTGATCGAAATACTTCCGGTTGGCGAGCGAGGTGAGAGGATCGGTCAGGCTCTCGTGGCGCATCGCCTCGAGGTTTTCCTGAAGCTGATTGATCTCCTTCTTCGAGGCGACCAGCCGCTCTTCAAGCCTCGAGTTGATATTTTCCATCTCTTTTGTGGTCTGAACCAAGCTCTCGACGATTCCGCGCAGCCCCTCACGGTCGGCGTGCGGTATATGGCGCGAGACGCCGGCCAGATTTTCCGAACAGGTACTCGTGGAGCCGACCGCGGCATCCACCATGGCCATAACCTGTTCGATCTCGTCCACCACCCGATCGCCGACGCTGTCGATGCGCTCGCTGATCCGGAGCGGAGACAGATAGGTGCCGTGGATCATTTCGATGTCGGCATCACTCAGGTTGCCGCTGCGCGACAGGATCCGGTTGACGGCTTCGTTGAGCGAGGGATGATAGCCGGTTGCGTAGCAGTACCAGAGTTCGAAATTGCGTGGGGTCGCGGGCTGTCGGAGGGCTTTGATCTGGCCTAGAGCGATTTCGGCGAACGCCATCGTCCGGTCGTGTTCGTCGCCGTTCGCCGCCATCCGTGGCTCCCCGATGGGCAAGCAATCACTTTCGGTCGCCTGGCCCCCGCCAAAGCGCCTGTCCTTATTAAACGGAAAGCTATTCCACAGTGGTGAATGAGGCGTAAACGCCGTTCGGCAACGCAACCGGAAGCCCGTGAAAGCAGGCGTTCAGCGCCCCGGCGACGTGATGACGCGCGAACCGGAAAGGGTGCTCAGGCCTTGACGCGAACCGGGCGCAGCAGGAAGGCCGGAAGATGTGAATGGTCCGGCTCGACATCGTTCGCCGGCTGAGGCCGGCGCCTCGACTGGTCGAGACGCGCGACCGGCGCCGTCGCGGCCGGAGTTTGACCGCCGCGGCGACGCTCGCCGCCTCGCTGACGTTCCCGCGCACGCTCCGGGCGCGCAGGTTCGCCCGCGTCCTCGACCTGCTCCGGCCCGGCAATCTGTGGAGCGAACGGAATCTGCTGTCCGGTCAGTTTCTCGATCGCAGCGACCGCCTTCTGGTCCGCGGGCGTCACGATCGTATAGGCGATGCCGCTCTTGCCGGCGCGCCCGGTGCGGCCGATCCGGTGCACATAATCGTCGGCGTGGAACGGCACGTCGAAATTCAGCACATGGCTGACGTCCGGGATGTCGAGACCGCGCGCGGCAACGTCGGATGCGATCAGAAGATCAGCCTCGCCCTTGCGGAACTTGTCGAGCGCCGCCATGCGGGCGGGCTGGTCCATGTCGCCATGCAGCGCGACTGCGTTGAAGCCATGCTTGAGCAGCGAGCGATGCAGAAGCGCCACCTCGCGCTTGCGATTGCAGAATACGATGGCGTTCTTGAAATTCTCGGCGGGATTGCGGATCAGCCGGCGCAGCGTCTCGCGCTTTTCGTGCGGCTCGCGCCCGCATTTGACGAGTTGCTGGGTGATAGTGGAGGCCGCCGTCGCCGGTCGCGAGACCTCGACCTTGACGGGACTGGACAGGAATTGCTCGGTAATACGCCGGATTTCTGGCGGCATGGTTGCGGTGAAGAACAGCGTCTGGCGCGTGAAGGGGACGAGTTTGCAGATGCGCTCGATGTCGGGGATGAAGCCCATGTCGAGCATGCGGTCGGCTTCGTCGATCACCAGCAATTCGACCCCGGTGAGAAGCAGCCGTCCGCGCTCGAAATGGTCAAGCAGGCGTCCGGGGGTGGCGATCAGCACATCGACGCCGCGGGTCAGCTTGGCGTCCTGATCGTCGAACGACACGCCGCCGATCAGAAGGGCGACGTTCAGTTTCTGGCCGACGCCATATTTCTCGAAATTTTCCTGCACCTGCGCGGCAAGCTCGCGGGTCGGTTCGAGAATCAGCGTGCGCGGCATGCGCGCCCGTGCCCGCCCGCTTTCCAGCATGGTGATCATCGGCAGGGTGAAGGCTGCCGTCTTGCCGGTGCCGGTCTGCGCAATGCCGAGCACGTCGCGCCGTGCGAGCACATGCGGGATGGCTTCGGACTGGATGGGCGTGGGATTTTCGTAACCGGCGGCCTTCACGGCGGCCAAAACTTTGTCGGACAAGCCGAGCTGTGAAAAGGACATAGAACCTCTGAACGGCGCCGCCCATCTATGGGCTCGCGCCGGACCACCGAAGGATGACGTTTGCGCGAGAGGGGCGGTCGATTCTATCGATCGGACCGTTGGCCCGGAAAATAGGGGCGGGAGCCCGAAAGTCAATGCTTCCGGGCCAGTTAAGCTAAATAAAGACAAGCGTTTGTGGCTCTTACAGCGACCGGACGACGACATGAATGACGCAGCCAGACTGCCGATCCTGCTGATTCCGGGCCTCGGATGCACCGCGCGGCTCTATACGGAGCAGTTGCCCGCCTTGTGGACGTTCGGTCCGGTGACGGTGGCGGATCACCGTGGCGCGGATGCCATGGACGCGATTGCCGGCCGGATTCTCGAACACGCGCCCCCAAGGTTCGCGCTGGCCGGCCTGTCGATGGGCGGCTACATCGCGCTCGCAATCATGCGGATCGCGCCCGAGCGGGTGGCGAGGCTCGCGCTGCTCGATACCGGGTCGCGCGCCGATCCACCGGAAGCGGCGGAACGGCGCAAGGAGACGATCGCACTCGCCAGGGCCGGCAGGCTGGACGAGATCAATGCGATGCTCTGGCCGGTCCTGGTGCACAAGGATCGCCAGGACGACGTGTCACTGAAAAAGATCGTCGGCGACATGATGCAGATGACAGGGGCGGAGGCCTTCATACGACAGCAGACCGCCATCATGACGCGGCCGGATTCCCGCCCCGGTCTGCCGAATATCAGGTGCCCGACGCTCGTCCTGGTCGGCGACGGCGACCGGCTCACGCCACCGGCCCTGTCGGAGGAAATGGCTCAACTCATCCCCGGCAGCCGGCTCGTCATGGTGCCGGATTGCGGACACCTGTCCACGCTGGAAGGCCCGGAGGCGGTGACGCAGGCGCTAGCAAGCTGGATAGGATCGTAGTCGCGGCTGTGCGCAAATCCCTGCCTGCTGGAACGCCTTCCAGGCTTCATGGTTGTTCCCCCATATCGATTTGGAGGATGCCATGAAACCCTGGCTCTGCTGCGGCGCAGCCGCGGTCATGCTGTTCTGGTTCACTCCCTCGATCGCCCAGATGCAGACCGAGCATGGTCCGCGGGGCGACGAGAATGCGACGCATAGCGGCGGGGCGGGGACCGGACAGGGCAAGAGGCGTGCCCATACGGTACCCGAGATTGAGATGCAGTCGCACAAGCCGCCGTTGAACCTCACGGATGACGAGCGTGCGGCGATTGCTGAAGCGATCGCGAACGAGCATACCTATCAACGCACGCCAAAAGACTTCGAGGCCAAGGTCGGCGTGACTGTGGATTCGTCCATCAAACTTAATCCGATGCCGCGGCCGCTGATCTATGAGGTGCCGCGCCTACGCCAGTACGACTATGCCAAGCTGCAGGCCGAAACGCTGGTGATCGATCCGATGAGCATGAAGATCGTGGATGTCATTCCGCGCAAATATCCGGTGACGAGCGTCCCTATTGCGCCGATCGACTGGTGGGCGACGCGCGGCCGCGAACTGATTGGATTGCCGCCGGAGCCGACCGCAAGCACCACAGGCGCGGGCACGTCACAGTAATCGCTGCAAGCGGCGCGTCAGGCGTTGTCGGTTCGACGGGCGTCCGGAAATCCTCGGATGAAGTCTTGACTGACGAGACGGCTATGGCGCGCGGCGAGCCTTATGCGCCCACGCAGGCCAGGCGAAGCGCCAAAAGCGACGCGGCCGAAAACCACCGTAACCGGCGGCAACTCCTTCAGAGCGATGCCGGCGAGTACGAAACCGCCGCCCCACATCAAGGACAGAAATACCAGCAATGCGGTGTCGGTCCGATCGATCTGACCGGCTTTCGGGCTCATGCGTTTGGGGACGTCTGTGCTGTCGTCAGGACGTACCATGCAAGCGCCCGCGCTTTGCACCAGCGGGATCGCTGCGCCGACGCAAAAAAAGCCTCATCTCGCCTTCGCGCGCGCGCGCTGGATGCCGAGCGCGATGATACGCCGAAGCACTTCGGAATATTTCATGCCATCATAAGCGGCGGCTTCGGCAAAGAGATCGTAGCGGGCAATCTCGGGGTTGGGATTGGCTTCCAGAAAATACGGCACCCCGTCGGCGGACAGGCGAAAATCGACGCGCGCATAGCCGTCGAGTTCGAGGGTGCGGCAAATGCGGCGCGTCAGGTTTTGGATGCGCGTGTAGATTTCCGGCGGAAGGTCGGCGGCAGGGCCCTGCAGGATGCCGCGTTCTTCCTGATACTTGACGTCGAACTTCACCTTTGCGGTCGCAATCTTGCTGCCAACATCGCCAAAATAAAGCTCCCAGACCGGCAATACGCGCAGGCGCTCGTTGCCGATAACGCCGACATAGAGTTCGCGGCCGTCGATATATTGCTCGGCGATCGCCGCAGTGCCGATCTTTTCGTGCACGAAGGCAACGCGCTCCTGCAACTTCTCGTCCGTGTCGACGATCGATTTCTGCGCGATGCCGAGCGAGGCGTGTTCCGACAGGCTTTTCACGATCAGCGGAAACTGCAGGCGCGCCGGCCGCTTGATCTTCTTGTGCATCGGAAATACGGCGAAGGCCGGCACCGGTATGCGGTGGTAGTGCAGGAGCTTTTTTGACAGGTCCTTGCCGCGCGACAGCATCAGACCGCGCGGATTGCACCCGGTATAGGGAATACGGGTCAGTTCCAGATAGCTCGCGACATTCTGATCGTAGGTCGGCTCGCCGTGGAATTCCTCCAGCAGGTTGAACACGATGTCGGGCTGGAACGAATCGATCTCGGCCCGGATCGGACGCAGTTCGTGTTGCACACCGAGCACGCGCACCTCGTGGCGTGCCTTGCGCAACGTGTTGACGACGTCGTAGCCGGTCTTGAATGCGAGAATGTCCTGCTCGCTGTAGCCCTTGATCGATTCGGGCGGGGCCTGTTCCGGATGCAGCAGCACCAGAACGCGTGTTCTTTTCATAGAGCGAACCATTGTCGGCGTGACGGACTGTACAGCGAATGCACCGTCTTTGCCGTTAACAATACAGTGAAATCCGTAACCAACTGACGTTCCGATCCGGGCGCGCGCAGCTTCAGCTCACGGCAGCGATCGATCATATCATCAAGAACGGAGTCAAGTGTCAGCTGATATTCGCCGGTCCAGCGCGCCACGATTTGACGAAAATAAGAACGGTTCGCCCGAATGAAAGAGGCCGCGGTTGGAGATGTTTTGTGCTTCGGATCGTCGGAAAAGATGCGCTGCAATTCGCGATCGTAGGTGCGCGGCGTGTTCACCGCATAGAATGCTTTCTTCTTTCGGTAATGCTCGGCGAGCGTGGTGTCGATCTGGCTCAGCGGATGCACTGCCGGACCGCGTGGCAGTTGCGAACGCTGACCGGCGATCTCGGCCATGATCTCGTCGACATATTGGAGCTTGCGCATTGCCGGCCAGCCGGCGTAGCGCTTCCTCCAGTCCGAGCGTGGCTTCAGCCAGACCGCAAAGGTCTCCGCGAAATCTTCGTCCGGATGACTCTGCGCGTACCACAGACGCAGATGCTGCACGTAGTTCTTGCTCGCCGGATTGGGGCGATAGTAGCGCGGATAATGCGTCGACGAGCGGCCGAACAATTCCTGCCAGCGGCGCCGGCGCTGCAGGCGGAACGCATTCTGCACCACATGGCCGGTTTCGTGCCGCAGGATGCGCATGCATTCGTTGCGCGTGCCGCCTTCCACGTCGATGATCATCTTGCGTTCCAGCCGCATCAGGCGTGGATGGGCGAGATAGAACGGAATGGCGATGCCCGGTGTGGTATCGGGACTGAACCATTCGTCCGAGAGCCATGCATGCGGGCGAATGCGCAGATTGCGTTCTTCGAGCTCCTCCTGCAGATCGTCGAGGCAGTCTTCCAGCCAAGTGCCCTCGAGCGTAAGCCTCAGGCTCTTGAGCCTGAGCTTCAGGAGCTTGTCATCCGGCAACGAGGCCCATGCGAATTTGCGGCGCATCGGTCGGTCTAGTTTTTCGGTTTGAGCTCCAGCACCCTTGCGATCCTTGCGGTCAGATCCGACTG
The DNA here is from genome assembly GCA_044506365.1 of Hyphomicrobiales bacterium. Taxonomy (GTDB): domain Bacteria; phylum Pseudomonadota; class Alphaproteobacteria; order Rhizobiales; family Xanthobacteraceae; genus Pseudorhodoplanes. The sequence goes on along the minus strand of JBIQKQ010000044.1, from coordinate 8,848 downwards.
CTCCTTGATGGTGGCCGCAAGTTCGTTCGGGCCGCCCGGCCTGACCACCTGACCGGTGGCGAGCAGCCGGTCGGCGATCGTTTTGTCGGACACGACCGCGATCACGTCGCCGGCGATGCGTTCGCGCAAGGCGAGCGGCATGTCCTTCGGGCCATAGAGTCCGGCGGTGGTCTCGACCGCGAGCCCGCCCCAGCCGAGTTCATGCACGGTCGGAATATCGGGTGCGAATGCGGCGCGCTCCCGGCTGGTGACCGCGAGAATGCGGATTTTCCCCGCACTGGCGAGCGGCTGGACGATCGCAGCCGAGGTCAGGAGGAAGTCGATCTGGTTGCCGGCGAGCGCGGTCGCGGCCTCCACGATATTCTTGAACGGGATTTTTTGAACCTTGAGCCCGCGCGTCTTGATGAAATAGTCGAGCGTGAAGTCGGGGACGCCGGGCGCGCCGGTGACATTGAGCTTGCCGGGCCGCGCCATCGCCTCGGCGACGAATTGGCCGAGCGTCTGGTTGGCCGATGCAGCGGGCACATTCACGGTGAGCACGGTGTCGGTGACACGGGCGATCGGGGTCATGTCACGCGCGAAATCGTAGGTCAGTTTATCGAGCGTATAGGGGTGCGCCATGAACGAGGCGCTCGACGAATAGAGCAGCGTATGATCGTCGTTGGCCTGCAGGAAGGCGTTGATGGCAAGGAGGCCGTCGGCTCCGGGCTTGTTCTCGATCACCACCGGGTGCCCCCATTTCGCCTGGAGCTTGTCGGCCATCAGGCGGGCGGCGACGTCGGTGGCGCTGCCAGCGCCAAACGGCAGCACGAACTTTACGGCCCGTTGCGGCCAGGCCGGGGACTGGACCGTCTGGGCGAGGGCGGTGCCGGCGATAAGCGGCAGGGCCAGAATGGCAGCGGCCAGCAGCGCGCGAAGGGGCACCGTCTTGCCTGCATATCGCGCTGTCATCCAACGTCCTCCGGTCTTGCAGTCCGGCCGCCATCGGCCCCGCTGCAAGTGATAGCGACGATTGCGCGGCATCACAATTCTGGCGTGCTGCGCGCCTGGTCGCCCTGGCCCGTCCGAGTCAGTCACGATCGTGTTGGTTTGCAGTGCCGTAAATTGAACCGGACCTGCGCCCCATGCGACAATGCCGGGGCCGGTCCGGCCGGCCGAGAGTCTGCCTATTCCGGGGGAAGCGCTTCAATGACAAGACGGATCGCGCTGCTTGCCGCGCTGTGCCTTGCGTTCTGGCAGTCGCCGGCCATGGCGCAGAAGCGGGTCGCACTGGTGATCGGCAACGACGCCTATGCCAATGTCGCCCCGCTCCGGAAGGCCGGCAACGACGCCGAGCGGATGGCGAAAACCCTGAAGGGCCTCGGCTTCCAGGTCTTCGCCGCGACCAACCAGGACCGGCGCGGCATGAGCAGCAATCTCACGGCGTTCGAACGGGCGCTCGGCCAGGGCGACACTGCGTTCTTTTTCTTCGCGGGACACGGCTTCCAGATCAAGGGCGAGAACTACCTGCTGCCGACCGACGTGCCGATGGCGCTCGAGGGCGAGGAAGAGAAGATCCACGAAAACGCGTTCCTGGCGCGCCGGATCATGGAGCGCATCAGGAACAAGGGGGTCCGCACCACTGTCCTGGTGCTTGACGCCTGTCGCAACAATCCGTTCGAGCGGGCAGGGACGCGCAGCGTCCGCGGTGGCGGCGGGCTCGCGGCCATGAGCGAGGAGGGCGCCTTCATCATCTACTCGGCCTCGGAGAACCAGACCGCCCTCGACTATACGTCCGAGGACGACAAGGACCCCAACTCGGTCTTCACGCGCTTCTTCGTCAAGGAGCTGGAGACGCCGGGCCTGTCGCTCGTCCAGGTTGCCAAGCGGACGCAGGCAAGCGTCACCGCGCTCGCGCGCAAGGTCAAGCACAACCAGCGTCCCGCCTATTACGACGAGATTGTCGGCGACGTGGTACTCAATGGTGCGCTCGATCCCGCCAAGGCCCGGGAGACGATTCCGCAGCAGGTCGCCGCCGTCACGCCGGTCCAGCCATCGCCGCTGCCGCAACGGGGCGAGCCCGAGCAGCTCAACGCGCCGCTTGCAACCTTCATGCGCCACAATGGCGGCTGGTCGGTGACCTTGTCCTTCGCCGATCCGGTGACCGCGATTTCGTGGCGATTCGGCGAGAGCGGCAATTTCCGGGAGACCGGCCACCTCAACACGCTCGACCCGCGCACCAGGAAGCGCATGCCCAATCCGTCGATCCAGCTCGACGCCGATACGCCTGAGGGCACACTCTACATCCGGTACGCCGATACGCGCGGCGAATGGGTCGAGCCGTTCCCGGTCAAATTCGATCCGGCGGGCGCTCTCGAGAAAAGCCAGCGCGACATTCTCGAAATGACGTCGGGCAACTGGCTGTCGTTCCGCGAATTCAACGGACTCATGGTCTATTACACGCACCTTGTGTCGTATCGCTGCGCGATCCGGGAGGTGAGGATCGGGATCGACTCGACGGTGCCGGACAAGACGCTCGCGTTGCCGCCCTGCGATCCGCGGGATCCATCGTCGATCCCCTCGAGCGCGCAGCCCTATATGAAGCTGCCGCCGAAGACCAAGGTGATGTCGGTGGAACTGACCTATCGGGACGGCACGACATCCGAAGTCAAAACGTACCGGGCCGATCCGCGCGGCAACCGCTAGGCGCACGCGCGCGGTGATCGCAAGTCGCCTCGCGAAAGCGGAAATCCATCGCCCCGCTCTGGACATCACTCGGGGCCGAGTCGGGCGACCACATCCATGCTATCGGTTCCGGAAAATTGGTCTTTGCCGCATCTGCGAAGGCGCGCTAACACGCCCGCGCAATGGCTGCTACAGGATCAGGATCGTTGATGCGGACACAGGTTGGAATTATCGGGGCGGGACCGGCGGGGCTGATGCTGTCGCATCTGCTGCATCTGAACGGAATCTCTTCGATCATCATCGAGAACAGGAGCCGCGACTATATCGAGCATCGCATCCGGGCCGGGCTGATTGAGCAATGGGCGGCCGACATGCTGACCGAGACGGGGCTCGGTGAGCGCATGGCCCGCGAGGGCATGTTCCATGACGGCAATTATCTGTGTTTCAACGGCGAGACCCACCACCTCAACTTCCGCAACCTGGTCGGCAAGGGGATCACGATCTACGGCCAGCAAGAGGTGGTGAAGGATCTGGTGGAGCGGCGGCTCGCCGATGGCGGGCAGATCCTGTTCGAGGTGGACGACGCCAAGGTCCACGATTTCGGCACCGACAAGCCGTTCATAACCTTCCGCCACGACGGCAAGGACGAACGGATCGACTGCGACTTCATCGCCGGGTGCGACGGTTTTCACGGCGTCTGCCGCGGCAGCTTCCCCGCGGGCGCGCTCACCTTCTACGATCGTGACTATCCATTCGGCTGGCTCGGCATCCTGTCGGATTCGCCGCCGCCGGACGAGGAACTGATCTACGCCTATCACGATCGCGGCTTTGCGCTTTACACCATGCGCTCGCCGACGTTGGCGCGGCTCTACATCCAGGTCGAACCCGACGAGGACATGGACAAGTGGCCGGACGACCGGATCTGGGAAGAGTTGCATATCCGCCTCGGCGGCGCCCGCAAGCTGCAGGAGGGGCCAATCCTGCAGAAGGGCGTGACGGCCATGCGCAGCTTCGTCTGCGAACCGATGCAGACCGGCCGGCTGTTCCTCGCCGGTGACGCCGCGCATATCGTGCCGCCGACCGGAGCGAAGGGCATGAATCTCGCGCTTGCCGATGTGCGCGTGCTCGCGCGCGCGCTCGATGCCTTCTACAAGAAGAACCGGACCGAGCTGCTGGCCGACTATTCGAAGACCTGCCTCGAACGGGTCTGGAAGGCGCAGCGGTTCTCGTGGTGGATGACGCAGATATTCCACGTCTTTCCGGACGAGGTCCCGTTCGATCGACGCCGTCAACTCGCGGAACTCGACTATATCGCCCATTCCAACGCGGCGCAGACCTCGCTCGCGGAGCAATATACCGGGCTGCCCATCGATTGACCCCGTGATGGCGCTGCGCGGCAACCTTGCGCCGCAGCGCCACGCCGCTATGCTGCGCATCCAAGGCCGCACGGCGACATCGCCGTAGAGAAGGCCATGACATGGGAGGTGCGCATGAGAAGAGGCTGGGGCCTTCGGGCGTCGCTTGCGATTCTGGCGCTTGGGTTTACCGCGGGGATTGCTTCCGCGCAGGACCCGGCGGCGTCGTTTCCGAACAAGCCAATTCGCGTCGTCGTCGGATTCGCCGCCGGTGGCGGCAACGACATCTTCGCGCGAATGATCCAGAACGAGCTGCAGAAGCGCACCGGCTGGACCGTTGTCGTCGAGAACAAGCCCGGCGCGGGCGGACGGGTCTCGGCCGAACACGTCGCGCGCGAGCCAGCCGACGGATACACATTGCTGGTTGGCGCCAGCGGCGCGATGGTGATCGGACCGCTGATCTACAAGACCGAATACGACACGCTGAAGAGCTTCACGCCGGTTGCCATGATCGGCGATTTCCCGCTGTTCCTTGCTGTGTCGGCCGACCATCCGGCCAAGACCGCGAAGGACCTGGTCGCCTGGACCAAGACGCATGCGGAGAAGGCGAATTACGCCACCTCCTCGCCGGCCTTCACGCTGCCCTCCGAGCTGTTCAAGATGAGGTCCGGCGCGAGCGGCACCGCGATTCCATACAAGAGTTCCGCGGAATCGATTCTTGGCGTGATTTCCGGCAATGCCGCCATGACCGTGGTGGATCCGCCGCCGCTCGTCTCGCAGGTGAAGGGCGGCAAGATGCGGGCGCTTGCAGTGCTCGCAACCGAGCGATTTCCCGATCTGCCGGACGTCCCGACCATGGCGGAATCGGGCTTTCCCGACGTCAATGTCAGCCTCTTCAGCGGGTTCTTCGTTCCCGCGGGGACACCGAAGCCGATCGTCGACAAACTGCACAAGGAGCTGCATGCCGTCATCATGCAGAGCGAAGTGACGGACAAGCTGCGCGGCATGGCGGTGCGGCCGAAAGGGTCCGGGCCGGCTGAATTCTCCAAGATCATCGCCGAAGAGCAGAAGCTGTGGACCGAGGTAATCAAGGCCGGCAATCTGAAATTCGGCAATTAGGCGCTGGCGCGAACAGGACGAGCGAAAAGCACGGTTTCGGAATAGGGGACGACAAGCCGGGACCGCTTTGGACGGACGCGGGGCGAGCAATCGCCCCGCGTTTTTTCGTGCCGATCCATCGTTCGCGGGCGCGGCCGAAAGCTCAGACCCGAACGACGGCGGTCAAACGTCTAGCAGGTCCTCGCTCGCGAATTCCGCGCGCTCCTGGATGAAGGCAAAGCGCGCCTCGGGCTTCGTGCCCATCAGCTGATCGACCGATTTCGCGGTTGCGGCCCGCGCCGCGTCCTCGAGCGTCACCCGCAGGAGCGTGCGCTTCTTCGGGTCCATCGTGGTTTCCTTGAGCTGCCCGGCCATCATTTCGCCGAGCCCCTTGAAGCGACCCACCTCCACCTTGGCGTTGGCGTGGAATTCCGTCTTGAGCAGTTCGTCCTTGTGCCGGTCGTCGCGCGCATAGAAGGTCTTGCCGCCATGCGAGAGCCGGTACAACGGCGGGACCGCGAGGTAGAGGTGGCCGTCTTCGATCAGCTTCGGCATCTGCCGGTAGAAGAAAGTGATGAGCAGCGAGGCGATATGCGCGCCGTCCACGTCGGCGTCGGTCATCACGATGATCTTGTCGTAGCGCAGATCGGATTCGCGATAATGCGGGCCATAGCCGCAGCCCAGCGCCTGGATCAGGTCCGAGAGCTGCTGGTTCTGCGCCAGCTTGTCCCTGCCGGCGGAGGCGACGTTGAGGATCTTGCCGCGCAGCGGCAGCACGGCCTGCGAGGCGCGGTCGCGCGCCTGTTTGGCGGAACCTCCGGCGCTGTCGCCCTCGACGATGAACAATTCCGAACCCTGCGCCGCGGTGTTGGTGCAGTCGGCGAGCTTGCCGGGCAGGCGCAGCTTGCGCACCGCGCTCTTGCGCGCGACGTCCTTCTCCTGACGGCGCCGCACGCGCTCCTCGGCGCGCTCGATCACGAAGTCGAGCAGTTTGTTCGCCTGCGTCGGATTGCCGGCGAGCCAGTGATCGAATGGGTCGCGGATCGCCTGCTCGACGACGCGGGCGGCTTCCGGCGTTGCCAGACGATCCTTGGTCTGGCCCTGGAATTCCGGCTCGCGGATGAAAACGGAAATCATCGCGCAGGTGCCCGCCATCACGTCGTCGCTGGTGATGACGGCTGCACGCTTCTCCTGATTGACGCGCGCGGCGTGGTCGCGGAGCCCCTTGAACAGCGCGGTACGCAGGCCGCTCTCATGGGTGCCGCCGTCGCGCGTCGGGATCGTGTTGCAATAGGAAGAAACGAACGGATCGGCGTCGGCAACGAAGGCGATCGCCCATTCCGCCGAGCCGTGGCCGGCCTTCTTCTCCGAGCCGCCGGCGAAAATGTCCGGGTGCACGCGGGTCGACCCTTCGATCGAAGCGGCGAGATAATCCTGCAGCCCGCCCGGAAAATGCAGCACGGTCTCGGCCGGCGTGTCGTCCTTGATCAGAGATGGATCGCACGACCAGCGGATTTCCACGCCGCCGAAGAGATAGGCCTTGGCGCGTGTCATCCGGAACAGCCGGCCCGGATCGAATTTCGCCTTCTCTCCGAAAATCTCCGGGTCGGGCTTGAAGCGCACCGTCGTGCCGCGCCGGTTCGCCACCTTGCCGAGCTTCTCCAGTCCACCCTTGGGCTTCCCGCGCGCAAAGGTCATCCGGTAGAGCTGCTGGCCGCGCGCGACCTCGACCACGGTCCGCTCGGACAGCGCGTTCACGACCGATACGCCGACGCCGTGCAGGCCGCCCGAGGTCTCGTAGACCTTCGAGTCGAATTTGCCGCCGGCATGCAGCGTGCACATGATGACTTCGAGCGCGGACTTTTTCGGGAATTTCGGATGCGCATCGACCGGCATCCCGCGTCCGTTGTCGGCGACCGAAAGCCAGCCATCGGCGGCAAGCGCGACCTCGATGAACGTCGCATGGCCGGCCAGCGCCTCGTCCATCGCGTTGTCGATCACCTCGGCAAACAGGTGATGCAGCGCCTTCTCGTCGGTGCCGCCGATATACATGCCGGGCCGTCGGCGAACCGGTTCAAGGCCTTCCAGCACCTCGATGTGATGGGCGGTGTAGCCGCCATCGGCGCCACCGCCGCGTGCGGGTGCGCTGCGGCCGGAGGACGCACGCCTTTTCGCCGCCGGGCCGGTGTCGAACAGATCGCTGGTCTTCTTCTCGGCCTTGGCGTTCTTGTTCACGGTTCGGGTCGGCTTGGTCGTTTTGGCCATGCTTGATCGTCGAATGATGGAGCTGTGCGCGAATCGAGGGTGCGCTCACTATGCCACGCGCATGGCCATTTCTTGAATGCACATGAGATAGCTCGAGATTTTACCATTTCAATGCTGGAACATTGCCCGGGGCCGAGCTAGACCATGACCCCCGCCGGCCCATCACAAAACGGATGCAGGAATATTCCGCGATCGTGATCGAGTTCGTCCGCCAGAATCACTGGTGGGCGCTGCCAATTGTATTCCTGCTCGCATTTGGCGAGTCGCTGGCCTTTCTCTCGCTTTTCGTTCCCGCCTGGGCGCTGCTGGTTGCGATCGGCGCGCTGATCAATGCGTCCGGTCTCGTTTTCTGGCCGATCTGGCTCGCGGCCGCCGCTGGGGCCGCGGCTGGCGACTGGGTGTCCTACTGGTTCGGCTTCCATTTCAAGGACCGGATCGCGCATATGTGGCCCCTGTCGCGGCACCCCGACATGATGCCGCGCGGTCATGCCTTCATGGAGAAATGGGGCATCCTGGGCGTTTTCATCGGCCGGTTCTTCGGCCCGCTGCGGGCGACCGTGCCGCTGATCGCCGGCATCCTCGAAATGGATTACTGGAAATTCCAGTTCGCCAATGTGTTATCTGCGATGCTCTGGGCCTATGTGCTGCTCGCGTTCGGGGACGTCGGCATGGGAATCGCGAAATGGTTCGGTTTCATGCCATGGTTCAAATGAACCGGCGCTGCAGCAGCCGATGACCAGAACACAAAACTTCCGCCACCCCATCGGAGCGGTCGAACGCAATCTGCGAAGCCTGTACGACAGGACGATGCGGCGGCTCGGCCGGGTGCCCTATGTCACGCGGGCACAAGGCGCGCGGTTTGTGGTCGACACCACCGATCTGATCGACCGCGAGATTGCGATCAACGCGATCTGGGAGGCGGAGCAGCTCGAGGACTTTGCTGGCATCTGCCGCACGCAGCGCGTCGATTGCTTTCTCGATATTGGGGCGAATGCCGGCGTCTATTCGATCATGCTGGCGACCAAGAATCTTGGCGGCGAGATCATCGCCTTCGAACCCGATCCTGGAAATCGCGCGCGGCTCCTCGCAAATATCGCGGCGAACCGGCTGCATGAACGCATTCGCGTGGTGGAGGAGGCGGTTGGTGACAAGCCGGGCGAAGTCGTCCTTATGGAAGCCGGCAGTCACAATCGCGGCGAGTCGTGGATCGCGCATCCGGACAAGCCGCCGGAAGAGGCGCCGGGGGTTGCGCGACATGTCGTGCGGCAAATCCGCTTCGACGACGTGTTCGCGTTTTCAGGCAAGACCATCCTGGTGAAGATGGATGTCGAAGGCTCCGAATTTCACGCGCTTGCCGGCATGGAACGCACGCTGCGCGATAATCGCTGCTATCTGCAGGTGGAACTTTATTCGGATCGCTTCGAGGACCTGAAGGCGCTATTCGCCCGGCTCGGCTATCGTTACCT
>JBIQKQ010000043.1:17305-23622 GCA_044506365.1 Hyphomicrobiales bacterium | reverse complement strand
GCGGGCGCCAGCGCTTCGATGGAGAAATCGATCGCACCCGAAATCGAGGTGCGATCCGCGAATGGACGTGGCGCCTCCACCAGCGCGTCGGAGAATTTGCGTGCGGCGTCGGGACCATCGATCACCGACCAGTCGATCACGACCTTCTGCGCGCCGGTGCCCGACCATTCCACGAAGCAGACGGCAATGCGGCGCGTCGCCCCGGACATGATCGCAGTCATGACGCGCGAATCGGTGATGGCGGCCGCATAACCGTCGCGCTGTAGCTGGAATTTGGCCTGGTCAATGCTGCGCGACACATCGGCGGCGAGCACCAGCAGCAGGTCGACCTTCTCGGCGGCGCGCACCGGATAAGCTGCCGCGAACAACACAAGGACGGTCAGCAAGATGCGCAGCATTGCCATGACCTGTTCCGGACGAAGGCGGATTGCGCCAACGTCCCGAAGAAAGTCTAGCACGTCTTGGAAGTCACCCGAAGCGCAGCGACAGGCCCGCAAGCGGAATGCCTGCCATGACCGTCGACCAGACCTCCCCGGCGCCGACCGGATAGGCCCGGGTCAGAGTTCCGGTGGTCACGATCTCGCCGGCGGAAAGCGGAGGGTTGCAGCGGTCACTCGCCAGCAGACCGAGGAGGTGGCGCAGCGCCGACAGCGGTCCGCCGAGAACGTTGACGCCGCGACCGGTTTCGATCGCGGCGCCATCACGACATAAAGTCACCGTGAATTCCGTCAATGCGGCGAACAGAACGTTTCGGTTCTGCGGCGTGACGGCCAGCGGCTCGCCAAACCGCAGTGCGCCATGCATGCCGAAAGCCGCGATCGTGTCGGCTGACTTGAAACGCCAGCCCGGGAAGATCGACTGCACGATCTCGAAGCCGTGCGCCACCCACCCGACGCAATCGAGCAGCGCGCGCTCGTCCATTCCCGGATCGGGTGCGCGCGCAAGGCCAAGCACGATCTCCGGTTCGATCTGCGGCTCGCAGAATGGGGCGAGCACGAAGATCTCCGATTGCTCGAGCGGCCTTGCGGTATGGGCGTACATGTCGCCCCAGATTGGGCGGTCGATTGCGTACTGCGCCCACAGATCGGAATTGGTGAAACCGATCTTGCGTCCGACCGGCTTTTCCCCGCGCGCGACACGCAGAGCCCGCGCCGCTGCGGCGGCCTGATAGGCCTGCTCCTTATCAAGGAGCGGATGACGCGTGGTGAACGGCGCGATTTGCCGACCTGCATCCAGCGCAGCAAGCGCGTCGCGTGCAAGCGCTTCGATCGCGTGCGTCATTCAGGAAGCACACGTCCCGCCGGGAAGACGATCTCGACCAGTGTGCCCGCATTGACCGCGCTTTTGATGCAGAAGCGCGCGCGGTTGGCCTCGACCATGGCCTTGGTCAGCGGGAGCCCGAGGCCCGTGCCGCTCGGGTGGGTGCGCGACGAAGTCGCGAGCTGACGAAACGGCTGCAAGGCCGTCTCGATATCCTTCTCGCTCATACCGATCCCGGTGTCTCGCACCCTCAGCATGACATCGCCGCGCTCGTTTGCCGCGGTCGATACGATCACCTGCCCACCGGGGTCAGTAAACTTGATCGAATTCGACAGCAGATTCAGCACAATCTGCCGGACCGAACGCGTATCCGCGATAATGCCGGGAATATTCATCGAGAGCGCGGTGCGCATGATGACCCGCGCGCGGCTTGCCTCCGCCTGCATGATCGCGACCGATTGCTGCGTCACCTCGTTCAGGTCGACGCGCTCGAAGCTCAATTCCATCTTGCCCGCTTCGATCTTCGACAGGTCGAGCAGATCGTTGAGCAGCGAAACAAGATGCGCGCCGGAGGCGTTGATGTCTTTCAGATAATCGCGATAGCGCTCGTTGCCGACCGGGCCGAAGCGCTCCTCCATCATCACCTCGGAAAAGCCGATAATGGCGTTCAGCGGGGTGCGCATCTCGTGACTGATCTTGGCGAGAAAGTCGGACTTCGCAGCCGACGCTTTTTCCGCTTGCTGCCGCGCCAGCGTCATGTCCTTTTCTGCTTCCTTCCAGCGCGTCAGGTCGCGGAACAAGGCGTGAAAGCGGGTGCCGGCGCGATCGCCGCGGCCGAGCATCAATTGCAGCGAGATCAGGCCGCCCTGACGTCTGCGCCCAATGATCTCGCGGGCGTCATCGTCCGATGTCGCATCAAGAGAGCCGGCAAGCCGCTCGAGCCGCGACATCGCAATCCGCTCGCTCTCAGGCGCGAACAACTCCCCGAAGGGGCGTCCGGCCAGAGCACCGGTCTCGTATCCGAACAAGATCTCCGCGCGTGAATTGGCGCTCGTGATCGAGCCGCGCCTGTCGAGCGTCACCGCACCGTCGGCCGCGATATCAAGCAGCGCAGCAAGCTCGCCTGCCGCCGCTGCACCGCCTGCTTGTTGCGTCGCCGGCGCAGCCGGTTGCAGCATCAGCATCCTTGCCTGCTCGCCAGCGACCGAAACAGTGACAAGACGCCCTTCCGTTGCGGGCTCCCGGTCGGTCGCGGCGATGCGCAAACGCTGCCCGCTTTCGCCGTCCGTTGCGCGCTCGAGCTCGACCTGCATTGCATCGAGACCGCCTGACGCCGCGAAATCGGACAGCGAACGATGGCCGGCAAATGCCAGGAAAGCGGGATTGGCGTAGATCAGATTCGCGCCGCGATAGATCAGGATGCCGAGCGGCAGCGGATCAAGGACGGCGCACTGTTGCCCCACCTCCTCAGCCGTTTCGGCAAGCGAACCCGGCAAGGCTTGCGCCTGCAATTCCGGCCGGGCTGGCGGCACCGCGAGCAGCGGCGGCACAGGGGGTCGCAGATGGGGCGGCTCATCGTCCGGCTCGACCTTTTCCATCAGGCCACGCGCAAGCTCGTCAGCGCCTTTGAGACGAGCGGCCAGCCGGCTTCCGAGATCACGAAAGGCAGTGCGTTCCGTCGAACTCAGTCCTAAGGGCTTCGGCTCGGGCTTGAGGTCGACATAGGCAGTCGGGAACGGAACGACATTCTCGGTTTGCAGAACCTGCACACGCGGCGCCTGGTCCCGTGGCGGCGGTGCGTCAGCGGCAACTTCGGCAATGCGATCGTCGGGTTGTGCGGTGTCGGCCTGTGCTTGCGGCGGCTCGTCCGCATTCGCGGCGGCTTCAGGCTCGGTGGCCGGAGCCGTCTCGGCCGCGATCATCCTCTCTGGTTCGGTTTGTCCGACCGCCTCAGCCTCCACGGGCTGCATCGAGCGGACGGGATCGTCGGGACGCGTTTCGCCGCCACGCTCCACGCCCAGTCCCCGATAGCCGCGGAACATCCGATCGCTGTCGAAAGCCGGAATTGCGGACAGCGTGACCGCGATGCTGCCACCATCGGCTGTCGGCCAGTTCACATCGATTCCGCTCCAGGTGTTCCGCGAAACCAGCGCATGCGCGACCTGACCTTCCGGGTCGAGGGAGAGCTTCGCCGATATCTCGCCCCAGAACCGGCCGAGCAGGTTCGCAGTCCGGGGACCGGCGCGGGCGACGAACTCGTCGCTTTCGATGGTGAAACGGTTCTCGGCGTCCGTCTGCCAGACGAAGCGCAGTGGATGCCGCCTTTGGGTCGATTCGCTCTCGGATCGCGAAGCGGTTCCGGCATGTGACCCGCAGCTTTGACCTTGGCGCTGCGGCGGCACCCTGGTCATCGCGGTGATCGCCTCGGCTATGGGTGACAGATCGAGCAGGCCGGGCTGTCCGGCGGTTGCACCGGCTGCCGATTTGATCGGCTCGGAATTGGCCTGAAAGAAGGCGAGCACCACGGCATCGTCACCGCCGCCAACGCGCAGCATGTCGAGATCCTCGCCAACATCGCTCAGCGATGCAGCGCCGATGCGATGCGCGGCTTGCGCGATGACATGCAGCAGCGAACCGTCGGCAGTGAAAGCCGCGGCCGCGCCGCTGGACTCCACCAGATAGCGGGCGCGTTCGGCAAGCGGCAGCTTGGGGCCCGCCGCATCCAAGCCAACGACGAGGATCGCGGAGCCGGCGCCCGATGCACGCGTGATGTGCTTGCAGCTACAGGTCAGCGGTCGACCAAGAGCGGCGCCAAGCCCGCGCAGTCGCTGGAGCCGCGCAGGTCCATCAAGCGGCAGCGAGTCCGCGCTTCGCGATAACTGCGCCGCGAGCTCCGAAGGTACCGGCGTGCCGATATCAGTTGCATCAACTGCAACTGCGGGCGCCGTCCCGAGCAAGGCTGCGCCCGCGGCATTCGCAAAGAGAAGGCGTGAGCCGTCGCTCGAAAACAGCCACGCCGGAGCCGCGCTGCTCGCATGCGCTGCGATCGCGGTGTCGCACAGGATATGGTGGCGCGGCTGACTCATCGATGGTTGCGCGGGCTGCGACGCTGGCTCCTCCAAGGCGTTGCATTTTAAGTGATTCTTAATAGAGAGCGGCTTGCTCCCCGTCCATGCGGCAGGTCCGGCCGACAGAGGATAACCTTAACCGGCGGGTCGATCCCGGCCGACGGACTGGGCTTTGCGAGGAGTCCGATCCCCGGCCATGCCGGCGCCATGCGTTTTAGCGGACGCGCGTCTGCGACGCAGGCAGGGGGCGATCAGACTGCGTAAAGCGCATTTCACGGAAAGTTGGTTGTCTGAAGGGCGATCGCCCCGGCCCGTATGGCCAAAGAACGGCGCAGGCGAGCCGCTCTTCAAAAACGCCATGGTCCTGCCCCAGTGAGGGCTAAGTCGCGGAAGATACTGGGAAAATGGTGCAACGCAACAATTTTATTGCAATGCACCATTGCCGATGATAGGTAAGGCGCTGCAGCCAGCACCCTCACCCCGGAAGGATCAGCTATGACTGAGGCCAACTTTAAGACGAGGAAGTCGGCTTTCGATATGCCGGCATTCGAAATGCCAAGCTTTGAAATGCCCAAAATGGAAGTCCCGGCCGCATTCCGTGAACTGGCGGAAAAGAGTGTGTCGCAAGCCAAGGACAATTGGGAAAAGATGAAGGCCGTGACCGAGGACGCGACCGACATGATCGAGTCGAGCTACTCGACCGCCTCGAAGGGGGCCGCTGATTATGGTCTCGCCTTGATTGACGCGGCGCGCACCAACACCAATGCGGCGTTCGATTTCTACAGCCAGCTCATGACCGCGAAGTCGCTGTCGGAAATGATCGAACTGTCGACCGCTCATGTCCGCAAGCAGTTCGAGGCCACCACCGCGCAGTCCAAGGATCTCACCGCGCTCGCCCAAAAGGTCGCGACCGAGAGCTTCGAGCCGATCAAATCCGGCATGACCACTGCGTTCAAGAAGGCCGCCTGACCCGTCGCTCTTCGCGTGTGTCGCGTCAGCGTTGGAACAAAAGCCCGGGCGGCGCGCCCGGGCTTTTTTTCTGCCGTCGAGCCGGTGAATCCGGATCGCGGATTGCTTGCCAAACCAGGGCCAAGCCCCTAGTTTCCGGCCGTCTTTCGCGGGGTCCTTGCTGGCGCCCGCGTCCCGATGCAGCTGTAGCTCAGTTGGTTAGAGCGCCTGACTGTGGATCAGGAGGTCGGTGGTTCAAGTCCACCCAGCTGTACCAGGCGTTTCTCGCTGAACAACACGCATGACAGGGCCGATCAGGCCGGCTTCTCCGCAGGGGCACTATGGCCGCAAAACGCCGCGCCAGATGCCATCCCTATCGGCGGCGCTGCATCAGGACGATCGCGATCCCGACCGCAACGCCAACCACAAACAGCGCGACCGCCAGTTGCGTCAGTCCGGTCGCAAGCGCCTGCTCGACCAGTGCGCCCCAATTCATCGACGGAAGGACCGGTTCATTCCTTGCTTTTCAGTTGCGACTCGTTGGCCACGATGAAAGCCCGGATCTCGTCGGCCATGTCCAGAAGCTTGAGCCATTGCTCTTTGTAAAGCGTGACCGGAAAGCGCCCGAGCCCATAGACCGACACGCCACCCTTGTCGCTGACCTTGATCCGGGTTGTCGCGGACTGCGCCTTCTTCAGCGCCGCATTCTCGCTCCTGAGCCGCTCGAGCTCGGCTTTCATATCCTCGTCTGACATATCGCCTCCGGTGCCGCTTCGCTCCGAGTTCCGGGCTGCCGCATCGCCGTGAACATGGCCTCACCTTTCCGAACCTGCGCACCGAACCTGCGCGAAAGCAACAGGAATGATCGCGGGCGCGCGAGCGTCGGCGCACCGGACGGCAAACCACGCCAGACCGGACGGGAGGCGCGCAAGCGAAAAGCCCGGCCTCTTGCGAGACCGGGCTGTACGCGCTGGGTCGGGCGAAACTCAGTAGCCGTAGGAGCGATAGCCGTACCCGTACGACTTGTAGCCATAGCCGTAG
>JBIQKQ010000043.1:0-17205 GCA_044506365.1 Hyphomicrobiales bacterium | reverse complement strand
GCGGCGGCGGTCAGGCCGAGGATGGTGTTGCGGATCATGTGAAGTCCCCTGTGTCTGTGCGGGAGCGGGTATCGCACCCCTGATGTGTATGGGTCGTTCGAGCGAGCCGCCCGGTTCAAAGCCGCCCCGGGATATGCGGCAGCTCACGCGAGCTTGAACGGGACGCCTGCCTTCAGGGTAACGACCGAAATCCCGCCGGCGAGATCGCGCCGCCCGGCCGGCGCGACCCGCGATCGCGGCTAGCAGCGGGCGCGGCGTATCGTGGGCGCCGTATCGTGGGCGCCGTATCGTGGGCGCGGCGTGTCATCGGAATGGCGCCAATGCGTCCTCGCTGCTTGAACTTGCGCGGGGCTTGCGCTTGTCTGCGGTCGCCGCAGGAAGCCAAGACGAGCCGCAGGGGGAAACTGGCGTGCTGACATTTGGAATTTTCGACCATCTGGATGCCGATGGCTCTCCCCTCGGAGAGATGCTGGAGAGGCGCCTGAAACTCATCGAGCTGATCGAGCGGGAGGGCTTCTACGGCTTCCACATGGCAGAACACCATTCAACCCCGCTTGGCTGGGTACCCTCGCCGAGCGTGTTCGTCTCAGCCGCAATCCAGCGCACCAAGCGGCTGCGCATCGGCCCGCTGGTCTATGTGCTGCCCATGTATCATCCGCTGCGCGTGTATGAAGAAGTCTGCATGCTCGACCACATGAGCAACGGCCGGCTGATGTTCGGCGTCGGACGCGGCGCGGCCCTGGTCGAGCATCAGCGCTACGGCATCGACCCGGCGCATGCCCCCGCGATGTATCACGAGGCTTACGCGGTCATCATGCAGGCCTGCGAACAGGACATCCTGAATTTCGAAGGTAAGTATTACACGTTCAAGGATTATCTCGTTCAGAACAAGCCGGTGCAGCGACCGCATCCGCCGGTGTGGTACGGCGCGCCGAATGCGGATGCGGTGGGATGGGCCGCGCCGAATGCAGTCAATGTCGTCTCGCTCGGGCCAGCCGCCCGTGCGAAGACGATCACCGACCGCTATCGCAAGGAATGGGCAGACCTTGGCCACGACGCCGCCGACATTCCGAAGATGGGCATCACGCGGCATATCGTGGTCGCATCCACCGACGCGGAGGCGATGGAGATGGCGCGTCCCGCCTATGCCGTCTGGCGTGAGGCGATCGAGATGCTATGGCGGCGTTCCGGTGTGCCGTTCCCGCTTTCCGCGATCTATCCGCAATCATGGGACGAGCTTCAGGCGATCGGCCATGGCGTTGCCGGATCGCCCGCCACCGTGCGCGACTATGTCAGGACCCTGCATGCCGAAAGCGGCGTCAATTATGTACTCGGCCAGATGATGTTCGGCACGCTGTCGTTCGAGCAGGCGTCGTCCTCCATAAAACTGTTCGCGCGCGAGGTGATGCCGGCCTTCGCCGGTCGCGCCGCAGCGTGATCCGGGAGGGCGATCAGCAAACCATGGTCACGGAAGACGCCGCGAATGAAGCGGTCACCGGTTCAACGACGCGTCTTCGATCATCCAGCTCACCAGGTCCTCGAACGAAATGCCGGCATGGGCGGCGAGTTCAGGAACGAGCGAGGTCTGCGTCATGCCGGGAATGGTGTTGACCTCCAGACAGGCCAGCCCGTCGGCACCCGGCCGGCTGTCGTCGTATCGGAAATCGGCGCGCGTCACGCCGCGACAGCCGAGTGCATCATGCGCCATGAGCGTAAAGCGCCGTACCGCGTGCGTAATCTCGTCGGGAATCTGCGCCGGCAGCACATGTTCGGAGCCACCCGGCGCATATTTCGCCTCGTAATCGTAGAAGCGCACCTTCGGCACGATCTCGATCACGCCGGTCGGCTGGTTCTTCACCACCGCGCAGGTGAGTTCCTTGCCCGGGATATAGGTCTCGCACAGCACCATCTCGCCGAACGCCCAGTCCTCGCGAAACAGCTCCTGCGGCGGATACTCATGCGTGTCGGTGACGATGAACACGCCGACGCTCGAGCCTTCCGCGACCGGCTTGATGACATAAGGACGCGGAAGCGCATGTGCCTTGCCCGCTTCGAACCGCGAGATCGCCCTGCCCTGCGGCACCGGGACGCCGGCGGCCGCCAACATGATCTTGGCGGCATCCTTCTTCATCGCGAGCGAAGACGCCTGCACCCCGGAATGCGTGTAGGGAATGCCAAGGATTTCCAGGATGCCCTGGATGGTGCCGTCCTCGCCCGGACGTCCGTGCAGGATGTTGAACGCGACATCGGGCTTCAGTTCGCCGAGCACGGTTGCGATGTCACGCGCCACGTCGATGCGGATGACTCGATAGCCGGCCCGCTCGGCGGCGTCGGCGCAGGCCTTGCCCGAATTGAGTGAGACCTCCCGCTCGGACGACCAGCCGCCCATCAGGAATGCGACCTGCTTTGTCATGCGGCCTCGTGTCCAGTCGTTTGGAGCATGACGCCGAAAACGACCTTTACGTTTTCGGCGTCATGCTATGGGGCAGTTGAAAGCCATCATAGAGCCAGGCGACGCATTCGAACATCTGCTGCTCGCTCTTGCCCTGCCAGATCTCGCGCGCGACTTCGCGCTCCAGACCGCCGAGGTGATAAAAGTTATCCCAGAGATAGCGGGATTCGTATTGCACCCGTGCGGTCCGCAAATACCGCGCGTTCACATATTGCTGGAACGCCTGCTCGACCTTTTCGCCGGACGTGCCCTCCAGCAAGTGCGCCAGGCACACGGCATCCTCGATCGCCATGCAGGCGCCCTGCGCGAGGCTTTGCAGGGTCGGATGCGCAGCGTCGCCGACCAGCGTCACGCGACCGCGACTCCAGTGCCGGATCGGATCGCGGTCTGACGAGACCCAGCCGCGCCGGGACAGGTCCATCATCGCCCACAGCTTTTTCATCGTCGGATGCGAGTCGCGATAGACGTGGGCGAGGTCGGGATGCGGGCTGTCGGTATCCGTCGGCTCCATATCCAGCGTCTTGAACACGGTCACGACATTGAACAGGCTGAAATCGCGCAACGGATAATGCACGATGTGGAAGCCGTCGCCCGACCACATCACCACATCCTCGGTGTCGACGTCGAATTTGACATCGCTCATCGGCACGATGGTGCGGTGAGCGACATAACCGACGGTGCGCGGCGGACCTTCATCGCGCATGAGCTGCCGGATGGTGGAGCGGATGCCGTCGGCGCCGATCAGGGCCGCCCCGTCATAATGGCGGCCGTCAGCAATCTCGACCCGTACGCGATCTCCCATGTCCTCGAATGCGGTGACCGCGGCGTTGGCGAGCATCTGCACATTCGGCAACGCACGGCACGCATCGAGCAGCACCTTGTGAAGATCGACTCGGTGGATCACGACATACGGCTTGCCGAACCGCTTCACAAAGGATTCGCCGGTGGGAATGCGCGTCATCACGCCGCCATCGACCCAGTCGCGCATGACGAGGGCCTTGGGCCGGATCGCCGTCGCCAGCACGGCCTCGCTCACGCCGAGCCGGTCCAGCATCCAGAACACGTTGGGTCCGAGCTGAATGCCGTAGCCGATGACGCCGAATTCCTCCGCTTCTTCCAGCAGCAGAACGTCGAGACCTTTCTTGCCGAGCGCAAGCGCCGCCATGGCGCCGCCCAGCCCGCCGCCGACAACGATGATCGGTTCCTTACTCACGCGGCACTCCAATGCGCTTGATTTCCCAGTCGAGCGGGACGCCGGAATTCTCTTTTACGCGCTTGCGCACCGTCTCGCCCAGCGTCTCGATATCGGAGGCGGTCGCATTGCCGCGGTTGATCAGAAAATTGCAATGCAGCTCCGACACCTGCGCGTCCCCGACGACAAGCCCGCGGCAGCCGGCGGCATCGATCAATTGCCACGCCTTGTGACCGGGCGGATTCTTGAAGGTCGACCCGCCGGTGCGGCTCTTGATCGGCTGCGTCGTCTCGCGCGACTGCGTGATGTTGTCCATTTCAGCCGCGATCGCCTCGCGGTCTCCCGCCATTCCCTCGAACAATGCCTGGGTGAAAATCACGTCCTCGGGCGCGCCGCAATGGCGATAGGTGTAATGCATGTCGGCCTTGCTGTAGACGCGGATGTTGCCCAGCCGGTCGACGCCCCGCGCCTCCACCAGTGCATCCTGCGTCTCGCGGCCATAGGCGCCGCCGTTCATCCGCAGCGCGCCGCCGATGCCGCCCGGAATGCCGCGGTAAAAGGACAGGCCCGCGATCCCCGCCTCCTGAGCAGCGCGCGCGACCTTCACGTCCGGCACGGCCGCGCCGGCGCGGATGCGCATGCCCTCCACCGCCACATCGCTGAAGCCGCGACCGAGCCGGATGACGATACCGGGCACGCCGCCGTCACGGACGATGAGGTTCGAGCCGAGCCCGATGACCACGACCGCAATGTCGGCGGGCAGATGCTTGAGGAAATATGCGAGATCGGACTCGTCCTCCGGCATGAACAGCACCTGCGCCGGACCACCGACGCGGAACCAGGTGAGTTCGGCGAGCGGCTGGTTGGCGAGCAGGCGCCCGCGCAACTGCGGCATGCGCGATTTCAGGTCGGCGGTCATGTCGGGAAAGGTCATCGGCGCACGACCCTGTCGCGCGCCAAGGAATCGCTCAGCATGGCAAACGCGCCGTCGTAAGTTTCACCAGAGGGCAAGACCGGCCATGAGCGAGCGGTGATTGCACCGCCAACAACATTGCTCATCATTATTGCAGCGCCTGCAATTCGCCCGGCAGCGCATAGGCCCATTGCGTGATATTGCCGGCGCCGAGGCACACCACCATGTCACCCGGCTTGGCGATGCCCCGGATCATGGAAGCCAGACGCTCGGAGCTTTCAAGCGCGCTCACATTGCGGTGGCCGCGCGCGCGAATGCCCATCACCAGGTGATCGCGGTCGATCTCCTTGATCGGAGATTCGCCTGCCGAATAAACGTCGGCGACGATCACGGCGTCGGCGTCGTTGAAGCAGGTGCAGAACTGCTCGAACAATTCCTTGAGCCGGGTATAGCGATGCGGCTGCACCACCGCGATGACCCGGCCCTCGGCGGATTCGCGGGCGGCACGCAGCACCGCCTTGATCTCCACCGGATGGTGACCGTAATCGTCGATCACGGTGACGCCGTTCCATTCGCCGGTCCGGGTGAAACGCCGCTTCACCCCTCCGAACGAGGCGATCGCCTTGCGGATCGTCTCGTCCGGCACCAGTAACTCGTGCGCGACCGCGATCGCCGCCGTGGCGTTGAGCGCGTTGTGGCGTCCCGGCATCGGCAGGGCGAGATTGTCGATCACATGCTCGTCCTGGTCATGACGCCGGCGGAACACCACTGAAAACCGCGACATGCCGCCCTTGTGTTCAAGATCGACGAGGCGCGCATCAGCCTGCGGATTCTCGCCATAGGTGATGATCCGCCGGTCCTCGATCCGGCCGACCAGCGCCTGCACTTCGGGATGATCCGTGCACATGACTGCGAAACCATAGAACGGCACGTTCTCCACGAATGTCTGGAACGCTTCCTTCACCGCGGTATAGGTCTTGAAATGATCGAGATGTTCGGGATCGACATTGGTCACGATGGCGACATCGGCCGGCAGCTTGAGGAAGGTGCCGTCGGATTCGTCGGCCTCCACCACCATCCAGTCGCCGGCACCCAATCGCGCATTGGTGCCGTAGGCATTGATGATGCCGCCGTTGATGACAGTCGGGTCGAGACCGCCTGCATCAAGCAATGTCGCGACCATCGACGTGGTCGTGGTCTTGCCATGCGTGCCGGCGATCGCAACGGCGGATTTCAGCCGCATCAGTTCGGCCAGCATCTCCGCGCGCCGTACGATCGGTAGGCGCTTGGCGCGCGCCGCAATAAGTTCCGGATTGTCGCGCTTGATCGCGGATGAGACGACAACCACGCTTGCGCCGTCGATATTCTTGGCGTCATGGCCGACCGTGACCTTGATGTTCTTGTCGCGCAGACGCCGGACATTGGCGCTCTCCGCCACATCGGAACCGGTCACGGTGTAGTCGAGATTGGCCAGCACCTCGGCAATCCCGCTCATGCCGATGCCCCCGATCCCGACGAAATGGATCGAGCCAAGATTGCGAGGCAACTTCATGCGTGGGTTCCCCAGACACAAGCATTGATATGGTCACGTCAGGCCGCCTTATTCCGGCCATCGTCTTGCTCCGCAGCAAGAAAGACGTGGATGACCGGCAAAGGGCCGCGCAGTACGGCGTAATGCACCCGCCCCTAAGCCGCAACCCGGGCGACCTTCAACACCAGATCGGCCAGGCGGTCGGCGGCGTCAAGCACGCCTATTCCTCTCGCACGGGCCGCCATGGTGGCAAGCCGGCCCGGACCGGCCGCCAGAGAGTCAATTTCGGCCGCGAGGCGGTCGGGGGTGAAATCCTTCTGAAGGATGCGGATCGCGCCGCCCGCCTTTTCGAGCACCAGCGCGTTCGCCGCCTGATCCTGATCGAGCGCATGCGGCAGCGGCACGAGGATCGCCGGACGGCCGATGGCGGAAAGTTCAGCGACCGTGCCGGCACCCGAGCGCGACACCACGAGATGGCTCCCCGCCATCCGCGACGGCAGATCGGTGAAGAACGGCGCAATCTCGTGTGCGACCTGGGCACGGCTGTAGATGTCGTGCACCCGCGCCATATCCTCCTCGCGCACCTGCTGGGTGATCTTGAGCCGCATCTGCCAGTGCGGCGGAAGCTTTGCCACCGCAGGCGGCACGATATCGGCCATGATGCGCGCGCCCTGGCTGCCGCCGAACACCAACATGCGCAACGGACCATTCGGTTCGACCGGATCGAACGGCGTGCCGGCCGCGGCAAGCACCGCCGGCCGCAGCGGATTGCCGATGCAGGTGGTCTTGATCGCGAGCGCCTTGTCCTTGTCGGTGACGCCGGCAAAGCCGGTGGCGATCGCACTGACGCGCGCCGCCAGAAAGCGGTTGGCGCGTCCCATCACCGCGTTCTGCTCGTGCAGCACCGTCGGAATCTTCAGCAGGCTTGCCGCGAAAACCGGCGGGACCGACGGATAGCCGCCAAAGCCGACCACGACGGAGGGTCTGAGCTTGCGCATGATCGTGATGGCCTTGAAAAGGCCATAGGCGAGCGTCGCGCCGGCGCGCGCGATGGAGATCGGATCGCGGCCGCGAAAGGTCTCGCTCGGCACCACGACCATCGACTTGAAATGCTCGCTGTATTTCGCGGCGCGATTGTCGGTCGCAAGCGCGGTCGCGATGCCGCGCTTCACAAGCGCCGCACTCAGGGATTCGGCCGGAAACAGGTGACCGCCGGTACCGCCGGCAGCGACCATGACGAGGGGCGCGGAGGGGGTGGAATCTTGGCCTTGGCTCATCCCGTCACTTTAGTGGGCGATGCGCAAAGCACCAAGCTCCGCTCCTGTCCGCGCAGGCGGGACACGTGAATCTGGCGCTCGGCTTCGGCAACGAGCGGAAAAGCGCTCGTTCTCGGCTCGGCTCAGGCCGCCGCGGGTGCCCTCGCACCATGGCGACCGAACTGCTCGGCCCGCGGGCGTTCGCGCGTCAGCGCCAGCACCATGCCCATGCCATAAGCCAGCGAGAGCAGCGAGGAGCCGCCATAGGAAATGAACGGCAACGTCATGCCCTTGGCCGGGATCAGGTGCAGGTTGACCGACATGTTGATCGCCGACTGGGTGCCAAACAGGATCGCGAGGCCGGCCGCCGCATAGCGCGCAAACGGGTCCTGCGCGGCCATCGCGCGCGACAGCACGCGGATCACGATGAAGGCGAACAGCCCGACCACGATCAGGCACAGCACGATGCCAAACTCCTCGGCCGCGACCGCGAAGATGAAGTCGGCATGGCTGTCCGGAAGAATACGCTTGACGGTGCCCTCGCCCGGCCCCTGTCCGAACCAGCCGCCGCGCAGGAACGACTCCACCGCATTGTCGACCTGAAAGGTATCGCCTGAAGACGGATCGAGGAATCGCTTCACCCGGCGCGCCACGTGCGGCACCGTCATATAGGCGGCGCCGAGGCCGGCAATCGCAGCACCGGCGAGCCCTGCGACCCAGATCAGCCGCATGCCCGCCATGAAGAACAGCGCGCCCCATACCATCGCGATCAGCAAGGTCTGACCCACATCAGGCTGCAGCATCAACGGCGCCACCACCGCACCGAGCAGGACGAAGGCCATGCTGTTGGCCGGCATGTCGGGCTTGCGGGCGGATTCGGCGAACAGCCATGCGATCAGGATCACGAAGGCCGGCTTGACGAATTCGGATGGCTGGATGTTGACCCCGAGCAGCACAATCCAGCGCCGTGCGCCCTTGATCTCGGTGCCGAAGAAGAGCGTCCCCGCCAGCAGCACCATGCTCACGGCGAACACCACCAGAGCGAGGCGCCGGATCTGGTGCGCCGACAGCAGCGAAGTGCCGAGCAGGATGGCGATCGCGGGGATCAGGTACAGGATCTGCCGGTTTACGAAGTGGAACGGATCGAGCCCGAGCTTGGTCGCGACCGGCGAGCTTGCCGCGAGCAGAAGGATGATGCCGGCCAGCATCAGCGCGCCGAGCGCCGCCAGCGTCAGCCGGTCGATCGTCCACCACCAGACCGCGAATGGCGTGAGCTGCGTGCGCGAGATCATCAGGGCCCCCGAACGATCAAAGTCACCTGTCAGGGTTTAGGTTTGATTAATGAAATGCGGGCAGCGCTGATTGTCAGTCGTCCCGGCGAAGGCCGGGACCCATATTCCAGAGCGGTGATTATGGATCCCCGCCTGCGCGGGGACGACCAATAAAGCGTCTAGGATAACAGCGCCCGAACCAGCTCGCGGAACCTGTCTCCCCGCACCTCGAAATTCGAGAACTGGTCGAACGAGGCGCAGGCTGGCGAGAGCAGGACAACGGCGGGCTGGCCGGAGGCCAGCGCATCGCGCGCCGCATGCTCCAATGCTTCGTCGAGAGTGCCGGCAATTTCGTATGGCACGCGGCCGTCCAGTGTCCGCCCGAAATCCGGCGCCGCCGTGCCGATCAGATAGGCCTTGCGGATACGGGGAAAGAATTCTGCGAGGCCCGCGATGCCGCCCTGCTTGGGCAAGCCGCCGGCGATCCAATAGATATTGTCGAAAGAGGCCAGCGCCTTGGCCGCCGAGTCCGCGTTGGTGGCCTTGGAATCGTTAACGAACAGCACCGCGCCTTTCGTGCCGACCTCCTCCATGCGATGCGCAAGACCGGGGAAGCTGCGAAGCCCGTCCTGCAGCGTCGCGTCGTCGACGCCGAGCGCCGAACAGGCGGCAACAGCCGCGACCGCATTCTGCATGTTATGGCTGCCGCGCAGGGAGCCGATGCCGGTGAGGTCGGCGACATCCTCGGCCTCGCTGCCGCTGGTGCGGTAGATGTTGCGCTCGCCGCCGACATAGCCATGCGGCACGATCCGGTTGATCGAGATCGGCACGATCGGCCGCTGCATCGCGGCGAGGTTTCGCGCCATGCCGCGCCCGTAATCGTCGTCGACGCCAATGATACGCACTTTGGCGCGTCCGAGGATGCGGCTCTTCACTGCGGCGTAATGGTCGATGGTGCCGTGGCGGTCGATATGATCGGGCGTAACATTGAGCATGACGCCGATCGTCGGATCGATCGAGGGCGCAAGATCGATCTGATAGGACGAGCACTCGATCACATAGTGGCGCTCGGGCGTGGGCGGCTCGAGCTGCAGGACCGGTACGCCGATATTGCCGCCCATCTGCACGTCGCGTCCGGCGTGACGCAAGAGGTGAGCGATCAGCGCCGTCGTGGTGGACTTCCCATTGGTGCCCGTGATGGCAACGAACGGCGCGTCCGGCGCATGCGCTCGACGCTCACGGCAGAACAATTCGATATCACCGATGATCTCGACGCCCGCGCCTTGCGCGAGCTTCGCCGACCAGTGCGGCTCCGGATGCGTCAGCGGCACGCCCGGCGTGAGGACCAGCGCGGCGACACTAGACCAGTCGATGTTGCGCAGGTCCGCGGTATTGACCTTCGCTTCGCTCGCCTGCGCGACCTTCTTTGCGTCGTCGTCGAAGGCGATGACATCCGCACCACCTGCAATCAGCGCGTGACAGGTCGCAAGCCCCGACCCGCCGAGGCCGAACACGGCAACCGTCTTCCCGGCAAAGGTGGTGACCGGGATCATGGAATCCCTTTCCACAAACGCGGACTGCCCCCTCCCCCCTTGCGGGGGAGGGTTAGGGAGGGGGGTAAGCGGCACGCGTCGCACTTGCGGCTGACCCCCCTCCCGTCCGCCGTCGCTTGGGCTTTGGCGGTCGACCTCCCCCGCAAGGGGGGAGGTGAACACTGAGTACGCGGCAAGGTCGGCGCGAAGAAAATCATCGCAGCTTCAGGGTCGACAGCCCGATCAGCGCCAGCATGATCGAGATGATCCAGAACCGGATCACGATCTGGGGCTCGGTCCAGCCCTTCTGCTCGTAATGATGATGGATCGGCGCCATGCGGAACACGCGCTTGCCGAACAGGCGGAACGAGACCACCTGCACGATCACCGATACCGCTTCCAGGACGAACAGGCCGCCGATGATCGCAAGCGCGATCTCATGCTTGGTCGCGACCGCGACCGTTCCGATCAGGCCGCCGAGCGCCAGCGAGCCGGTATCGCCCATGAAGATCGACGCCGGCGGGGCGTTGTACCAGAGGAAGCCGATCCCTGCCCCGATCACCGCACCGCATAAGACCGCGAGCTCACCGGTGCCGGCGACATAATGGATCTGCAGGTAATCGGCGAACAGCGCATTGCCGGCGAGATACGAAATCAGCCCGAAGCTCAGGGCGGCAATGATCACCGGCACGATTGCCAGCCCGTCAAGGCCGTCGGTGAGGTTCACGGCATTGCCCGCGCCGACGATAATGAAGGCCCCGAACACAATGAAGAACCAGCCGAGATCGACGATCAGGTCCTTGAAGAAGGGAAAGGTCAGGGAGGTCGCGAAGGCGGGACGTCCAAGCTGGGCGATCGCGAGGCAGGCGAGGATCGCCACCACGGTCTCCGCCGTGATCCGCAGCTTGCCGGAAAAGGCCGTATAGGCCTGCTGCTTGGTCACCTTCAGGTAGTCGTCATAGAAGCCGATCATGCCGAATGCGACCGTGACGCCGAGCACGATCCAGACATACGGGTTGTAGACATTGGCCCACAGGATGGTGGAGACCGTGACCGCGAAGATGATCATCAGGCCGCCCATGGTGGGCGTGCCGATCTTGTTCTTCAGATGCGACTGCGGGCCGTCCTCGCGGATCGGCTGCCCCCGGCCCTGCGCCGCCCGCAGCCAGTCGATGATCGGCGAGCCGGCGATGAACATGAACAGCGCCGCGGTCAAGAGCGCGCCGCCGGTGCGGAACGTAATGTAACGGAAAATATTCAGAGCCTGAAACTGGTCCGAATAATCGGCAAGCCAGGTGAGCATGCGGCGGTTCAATCCTGCGCTGCATCCATCGTCTGACGCGGCGCGAACCTGCGCTGCAGGGCCTTGACGATGGGAGTCATTTTCGAGCCGAAGGAGCCCTTGATCATGATGGCGTCGCCGCCCGCAACCGCCGCGAGAACCTGCGGCTCGAGGGCGCCGGAGTCATTGGCATAGCCGCCCCGGCGGTTGGAGGGAAGCGCCTCCCACAGATTTCGCATGGCGGGTCCGGCGCAAAAGACCAGGTCGATGGCATGATCCACAATCGGCTGCGCCAGCCCGGCATGCAGGTCTGCGGATTGCCCGCCGAGTTCGAGCATGTCGCCCAGAACCGCGATCCGACGCCCGCGCGGGCCGGGCTCGGCCTGTCCAAGCAGGGCGATGGCGGCCGTCATCGATAGCGGATTGGCATTGTAGCTCTCGTCGATCAGCAGCGCCTTGCCGCCGGGCGTATCCAGCGTGATGCGGGTGCCGCGCCCGCTTGCCGGCTCAAGCTCCGCCAGCGCGAGCGCCGCCATCGCGAGATCGACCCCCGCGAGCCTTGCCGCCGCGAGCACCGCCAGCGAATTCATGACGAGGTGCCGCCCCGGCGCTCCCAGCTTGTAGGTCACATCATCGCCGAGAATCCCCGCCTGCACGGTCGAGAAATCCGGCTGCAACACGCATTTGATCAGCCGGGCATCGGCGCCGGCCTCCTCGCCGAAGGTCACGAGCCGCGATACGCGGGCATCGCGCGCGCGATCCGTCAACCGGTTGAATTGCGCATTGTCGCGATTGAGGATCGCGATGCCGCCTTCAACCAGTCCCTCGAAAATCTCCGCCTTGGCATCGGCGATCGCGTCCACCGATGCGAAATATTCAAGATGCACCGGCGCGACGGTGGTGATGATCGCGATATCGGGCCGCACCAACTGCGACAGCGGCCCGATCTCGCCGGCATGATTCATGCCGAGTTCGAACACGGCGTAACGCGCATCCCCCGGACAGCGCGCAAGCGACAGCGGCACGCCCCAGTGATTGTTATAGGACGCGGCCGACACGTGGGTCTTGCCATCGCGCGAGAGCACCAGCCGCAGCGCCTCCTTGGTCGAGGTCTTGCCGACCGATCCGGTCACCGCGATGACCTTTCCGGACAAGCGGGCACGGGCGGCGCGGGCAAGATCGCGCAGCGCGTCCAGCACATCGTCGACCACCAGCAGCGGCGCGCCGGTGGGAAGCGTATCGCGTTTCGACGCCGAGACGACCGCAAGCCCCGCGTCCGCCTTCAGCGCGGCCTCGACGAAATCATGGCCGTCGCGACTATCTCCGGCGATGGCAAAAAACGCGTCGCCGGGCGCGAGCGTGCGGCTGTCGATCGAAATGCCGCCGACCGCGTCAGGCAGCGGCCCTTCGCGCCGCGCCCGCATGGCCGCCGTCATCGCATCGACCGTCCATAACGCGTTTGCGGTCATCGCTTTTCCCCGTTCCCCCTTACGCCAGCCAGGCTCCGTTCATTCCCGCGCAAGCGGAATCCAGCTCTTGATTCTGGGTTCCCGCTTTCGCGAGAGGAACGGATTCAACCGTTCGCTCGCTTCATGCCCAACGCCGCGGCGACCGCTTCGTGGTCGCTGAACGGCAGTACCCGCTCGCCGACGATCTGGCCGCTTTCGTGGCCTTTGCCGGCAACCACCAGAACATCGCCGCTTTCAAGGTCCGCGATTGCGCGCCGGATCGCCTCGCCGCGGTCGGCGATTTCGAGCGCGCCGGGCGCGGATTTGAGAATTTCCGCCCGGATCGCAGCCGGATTCTCGTTGCGGGGATTGTCGTCGGTGACGATCACGCGCTCCGCCTTTTCGGCGGCGATCGCCCCCATGATCGAACGCTTGCCCTGGTCGCGATTGCCGCCGCAGCCAAAGACAACGACGAGCTTGCGCTTCACATAGGGGCGCAGCGCCTCGAGTGTCTTCGCCAGTGCGTCGGGCTTGTGCGCATAATCGATGAACACGGGCGCGCCGCCGGCCTGTCCGGCGAATTCCAGCCGGCCCCTGGCGCCTTCCAGATCTTCCAGCGCGGCGAAAACGGCATCGGGCGGCGTACCGGTCACGATCGCAAGCCCGGCGGCCACCAGCGCATTCTCGATCTGGAATTCCCCGACCAGCGGAAGATGCAATTCATAGCGTCGCCGCTCGAATTGGAGCGTGAGCTTCTGGGAATAACCATCGATCCGGCTTTTCTCGATGCGGATATCGTCACCGTCACGTCCGACGGTGAACACGCGCAACGACCGCTTGGATGCGGCTTCGATCACGCGGCGCGCCTCGGCGTGATCGGCGGACACGACTGCGGCGCCGCCCGGCACGACAAGGTCCTCGAACAGACGCAGCTTGGCGCGCAGATAGGAGTCGAGATCGGGATGGTAATCGAGATGGTCGCGGCTGAGATTGGTGAAGCCGCCGGCCGCGACGCGCACACCATCGAGCCGGTGCTGGTCGAGCCCGTGCGAGGAGGCTTCCATCGCCAGATGGGTCACGCCCTCGCCCGCGAGCTGATCGAGCGTACGATGCAATGCGACAGGGTCGGGCGTGGTCAACGAGCCATAGGTCTCGCCCTTGGGCGACACCACGCCGATGGTGCCGATGCTCGCAGCCGCATGCCCGGCCGCATCCCAGATCTGGCGCGTGAAGGCAGCGACCGACGTCTTGCCGCTGGTTCCGGTGACGGCGGCGATGGTCGCCGGCTGGCGCGGATGAAGCTTCGCCGCGGCGAGCGAGAGTGCGCGCCGCGCGTTCGGGACGGTGATAACCGGAATACCGGGTTCGCCGCCCTCGCGTTCGGCGACAACCGCGACCGCGCCGGCCTTCGCCGCGTCGGCTGCAAAGCGCAACCCATCGTCCTTGACTCCGGAGATCGCAACGAACAGGTCGCCCGGCCTGACCGAGCGGCTGTCGGCGGTGACCCCGCGAATGTCAATTGAGCCTGATGCGGCGTCGGTTCCGGCAATTCCGGCGAGGATGTCAGCGAGCTTCATCGCCGCGATGTTTCATGCCCCGCGCGACGGAGCAAGTCTCTTTCTTCCCTCTCCCCGTGAAACCGGGAAGAACTGAGATTTGGGGGACAGCGAAGAAAGAAGGCAATAAAAAGAAATCACCGTGCCCTTGCCGACGCGGTCGCCGCGAGAATCTGCCGGTCCGCCGGCGGCAGATCAAAGCGCGGCGCGATACCCAGAATTGGGGCAATCCTGGCAATCACCTTGGCGGTGGTCGGTGCAGCATTCCAGCCGGAGGTTGCATAACCGTGCGTTTCGGCAAGCGGCTGCGGCTCGTCCAGCATGATCAGCACGAGATAGCGCGGCTTGTCCGCCGGCAATACCGCGGTGAAGCTGGTGAGCAGCTTGCTCTTCGAATAGCGGCCGTTGACGACCTTCTCGGATGTGCCGGTCTTGCCGCCGACATAATATCCCTTGACCTCGGCACGGGTCGCCGAGCCCTTCTCGGCATTGAGCCGCATCAGGTAGCGCATCCGGTCGGAGGTTTCGGGCTTGACGACCTGGCGCGCCAGCTTCGCCGCTTCCTCCTCGCTGCGCCGGAGGAAGGTCGGCGGAATGAGCTTGCCGCCATTCATGAGGGCCGAAATGCCCATCACCGCCTGGAGCGGCGCGACTGACAGTCCATGCCCGAAGGCGATCGTGACGGTATTGAGTTCGCCCCAGCGCTTGGGCACCAGCGGCTCGGCGCTTTCGGGAATTTCGGTGCGCAGCCGGTCGAGCTGCCCCATTTTCTTCAGGAACGCCTTGTGATGCTCGACGCCGAGCGCGAGCGCCATTCGGGCCGTGCCGATATTCGACGAATAGGTGAACACCTCCGGCAGCGCCAGCACACGCCGCTGCGCATGGAAGTCGTTAATCGTGAAGCGGCCATAGCGCAGCGGATGGCGCGCATCGAGTGCGGAGCCGAGCGTGAACTTTCCCGAATCCAGCGCCATCGCGACCGTCAGCGCCTTGAATGTCGACCCCATTTCGAACACGCCAGTGGTCAGCCGGTTGATGCGGTCCTTGTCGAGCGCTTCGCGCGGATCGTTCGGGTCGTAATCGGGCACCGACACCATCGCGACGATCTCACCAGTATTCACGTCGGTGACGAGGCCGGCGGCGGCCTTGGCCTTGAACTTCTGCCGCGCGGCGAGCAGTTCGGTGCGCACCGCATGCTGCACGCGCAGATCAACGGCAAGCTCCACCGGCTTCTGCTGCCGGTCATTGGCAAAGCCAAGCGAATGCAGGTCGGCGAGCCCGCTCCGGTCGAGCCATTTTTCGATGCCGGCGATGCCCTGGTTGTCGATATTCACATGGCCGATCAGGTGCGACACCGACGCACCGTTCGGATAGACACGCTTGTTTTCGGCGCGAAAGCCGATGCCGGGAATGCCGAGCCTGTGAATCTGCTCGCGCTGCTCCTTGGTGATTTCCCGCTTCAGCCAGACGAAGCCCTTTTTGGAAGACAGGCGCTCGCGCACTTCGGATGCGTTCAGGTCCGGAATGGTGGCGGTCAGCAACTCCACCGCCTCGTCGACATCGATGATGCGGCGCGGTTCTCCGAACAAAGACGGCATGCGCACGTCGGTCGCCAGCACCTCGCCGTTGCGGTCAAGGATATCAGGCCGCGCGGTCGCAACAATATCGCCGCCGCCGCGCCGGGCACTCTGCCCGTCAGAGGTCGCAGCGAGATAGGCGAGCCGGCCCGAAATCACCGCATAAATGCAGGCAAAGGCGAGGATGACGAGCCCCACCCGGGCGCGGCTCTTGGTCTCGCGGTCAACGTCCCCGTAAAGCAGCCGCTCAACCAGCCGCTTCTTCGGCTGCGCGGTCGGTGCAGCTTGCGTCATGGTGCGCTCCGTTTGCCGACGGAGCCGGTCTCAAGAGCATCGCTGCCGGTAATCAAAGCCGCAATCGGATCGAGCAGTTCTTGTGGCTCTGGCGGTTTTTTCCGCTCCGGCAGATTTGCGAGCGTGTCGATCTGAAACGCATCGAGCGGCTTCAGCGCCAGATGGCGTCGCGTCAGTTCCTCGATGCGGGCGGGCGAGGAGAGTTTGGCCCATTCCGCGCGCAAGGCTGCGATTCCTTCGCGCTCGCGCCGGATCTCGCCGCGCACTTTCGACAGCCGCTCGGCCTGCATCGTGGCTTCGAATTTGATGTCATAGACATAGGCGGCGGCCACGATCAGCGCGACGATCACGAACAGATGCAGGATGCGTATACTCATCGGCCGCCCCGCATCGCCTCGGCGAGCGTTGGAACGCCGTACATCGCATCCTCGGCATCTGCGGGACGGGCCGGCGCGGCGTTGCGCTCGGCAGCGCGAAGCTTGGCAGAACGTGCACGCGGATTCGCTGCAGCCTCGTCCTCGCCGGGGAGGACCGGCTTTTTGGTGAGAAGCGTGAAAGTCGGCTGCGGCCCGCGCGCTTCCGGCGCATGGCGCGAGCCGGTGGCCGCGCGGCTCCGCTCGGCGAGGAAAGACTTGACGATGCGATCCTCGAGCGAATGGAACGACACCACGACAAGGCGTCCACCGGGCTTGAGGATACGTTCGGCCGCAGACAGCGCGGCGGCGAGTTCGATCAGTTCTTCATTGATGAAGATGCGCAGCGCCTGGAACGTGCGGGTCGCGGGATGGATCTGGCCGGGCCGCGCATGCACCACGCGCTCGACGATCTCCGCCAGTTGCCGGGTCGTGACAATTGGCGCGGCACTGCGCGCGCGCACGATCGCGCGTGCGATCGGCCGGGC
>JBIQKQ010000207.1:0-3416 GCA_044506365.1 Hyphomicrobiales bacterium | reverse complement strand
GCCCTCGTCGATCCTGTTTCGCGCCCATCATCAGCGGCCCGCCCAACGAGAATTGGCCGCTGATGGTGGAGGCGCCGGGCACTGCCCCCGGGTCCGAAAGGTTTATTGCGAAGTCCGTTTATCGCCATAGCCGGCTTGCGCCGGCACTTTGCAATATAGTGAGGAGGCCGCGGGGAGGGAAGGGCGCCGCCGCGTCCCCTGACAAAAATCCTAGCGCTGCTCGGATCGACGGCGTTTCTGGGCGCCGCCCCGCATGGATGCCCCATTGCAGCCGCATGGACGCACGCTCGCCCTTACCGCGAGCATGGCCCGAACGGGCGAATCGTCGCGACGCTCGGCAAAGGCAGCTCGACAAAAAAAGCGGTCGGATCGGTCGCGGCGCGCAAGGCCCATTTGCGACTCTTGGTATTATTCCGCCATGCAAGACCCGCCGACCCGCAGTCCAGAGCCGACGCACGCCGCCCCATCCATCGCCGAACTCTTCCTCGGCTTCGCGAAGATATCGGTGTCCGGCTTCGGCATGATCTTGCCCTGGGCGCGCCGGCTGATCGTCGACGAAAAGAAGTGGATGACGGCCGAAGAATTCAACGAAACCTATTCACTCGCCCAGTTCCTGCCCGGACCGAACGTGGTCAATATGTCGGTCGTGTTCGGATCGCGCATGCACGGCGCCGCCGGCGCCGTGGCGGCCCTGCTTGGATTGCTTGGTCCGCCGGCGCTGATCGCGACCGGGCTGTCCGCGCTCTATGCGGTGTACGGCGATGTCGACATCCTGCGCCGCATCCTGACCGGGATCGCGGCCGCCGCGATCGGGCTGATGATCGCGGTCATCGCGCGGATGGCCGAGCCGGTGCTTCGGCCCGCGCTCGCGCCGGCACCGCTGGTGATGGCGGCGACCTTCCTTGCGATCGGCGTTTTGCGCTGGCCGCTGGTCTGGACGCTGGTTCTGATCGCGCCCGTAAGCATCGCGCTCGCCTTCTGGTGGACGCGGCGATGAAGGCGTCCGATCCGCTGATGGTGCTTGCGAGCCACTTCGCGCTGCTGTCGCTGTTTGCGATCGGCGGCGCCAATGCAGCCATTCCCGAAATGTACCGGATCGCGGTGCAGCTCGAAGGCTGGATGACGGATCAGCAGTTTGCCGATCTGTTCGCGATCGCACAGGTCACGCCCGGACCGAATGTCATCATCACAACCTTGATCGGCTATCAGGCTGCGGGTATCGCCGGCGCGCTTGTCGCGACAGTTGCAATGGTCGGGCCGACCTGCATCGCGACTTATGTCATCACGCAAATCTGGGACAGATTTCGCGGCGCACCGCTACAAATTGCGATTCAAACGGGTCTGGTTCCCGTTTCCATCGGACTTCTTGCGGCAAGTGCGTGGATTATGGCCCTGACAACGGACAGCAACTGGATCGCCGCTGGCATAACAGTGGCTGCCGCTGCAACTGGTTATTTCAGCAGGGTGAATCCGCTTTGGGTGTTCGCTATTGCCGCACTCGTGGGTGCGTTGGGATTGCTCTGACGATCGCCCACTGTTTCTTCTTGTTCCGATGAGCGATTTGCTAGACAAAAGTCCAATCCTGGGCGAAAGACCCAAGAGGGGACACTGTAGAACTACGAGCGTTGGGGAGGGCGTATGGCCGAAGGCATAGGGCAGCCCGAGGGACGGGCGCAGGCCACGGGATTTATTCGTAATCCGCAGGATTTCTGGGGCGGGCTCGCCCTGGTCGCATTCGCGCTGTTTTCGCTTTGGGCAGGGAGCGACCTGCCCGGCATGCGGGGATTCGCGTTTGGGCCGGGGACGGCGCCGCGTCTGTTTGGCGGGCTGTTACTCGCGACCGGTGCGCTGGTGGCCATCAGCGGGCTCATCACTCACGGACCGCCGCTTGAAAGATGGGGCATTCGCGCGCCGGTGCTGTTTCTCGCCTCGGTCGTGTTCTTCGGCCTGACGATCCGACCGCTCGGACTCGTCATCTCGGCCTTCTTCACCCTGATGATCGCAGCCGCCGCCTCCAATGAGGTGCGCTGGATTGAGGCCGTCATCTGGTCGGCGGTGCTGACCATTTTCTGCATTGCGCTGTTCATATACGGCCTCAATCTTCCACTTCAGCTCTGGCCGCGGTGACCCGCCATGATGGACCTTCTCAGTAATCTGGCGTTCGGCATCAGCGTCGCCGCGACCTGGCAGAACCTGCTGCTGTGCCTCACCGGCGCGCTGGTCGGCACGCTGGTCGGCGTGCTTCCGGGCGTTGGCCCGCTCGCCACCATCGCCATGCTGCTGCCGATCACCTATGGCCTGCCGCCCGTCGGCGCGCTGATCATGCTCGCCGGCATCTATTACGGGGCGATGTATGGCGGCTCCACCACGGCCATTCTCGTCAACATACCGGGCGAATCGGCGGCGGTGGTGACAACACTCGACGGCCATCAGATGGCGCGGCAAGGGCGGGCCGGACCCGCGCTCGCGATCGCGGCCATCGGCTCGTTCTTTGCGGGCTGCGTCGCTACTGTGGTGATCGCCGCAGCGGCAGCTCCGCTCACCAGCGTCGCACTCTTGTTCGGGCCCGCGGAATATTTCTCACTGATGGTGCTCGGCCTGATCTTTGCCGTCGTGCTGGCGAAAGGATCGGTGCTCAAGGCGATCTGCATGATCCTGTTCGGGCTCGTGCTGTCGATGGTTGGATCCGACCTTGAAACCGGCGCCGGACGCCTGAACTTCAACATTCCCGAACTTGCGGACGGCATCAATTTCGTCGTTATCGCAATGGGCGTGTTCGGCTTTGCCGAAGTGCTGCGTAATCTCGAAGTCACGCACAGCCGCGATGTGGTCAACGCCAAGATCACCGGACTGATGCCGACGCGTACCGACCTCAAGGCGGCGGCGCCGGCGATCGGCCGCGGCACGATCCTCGGGTCGCTGCTGGGCATCCTTCCCGGCGGCGGCACCATCATTTCGGCCTTTGCCGCTTATACGCTCGAGAAAAAGCTCGCCAAGGATCCGAGACGCTTCGGCCGCGGCGCGATCGAAGGCGTCGCCGGTCCGGAATCGGCCAACAACGCGGCCTCGCAGACCTCGTTCATCCCGCTACTCACACTCGGCATTCCGCCGAACCCGGTGATGGCGCTGATGGTCGGCGCCATGACCATCCATGGCATCGTCCCCGGTCCGCAGGTGATGACCAAGCAGCCGGAGCTGTTCTGGGGCATGATCGCGTCGATGTGGTTCGGCAATCTGATGCTGGTGATCATCAACCTGCCGCTGGTCGGCTTGTGGGTGCGGCTGCTACGCGTGCCGTATCGCCTGCTCTACCCGATGATCCTGATCTTCTGCTGCATCGGCGTCTATTCGGTGAACAATTCGCCCACCGACGTTTACGCCACCGCGGCTTTTGCGCTGGTCGGCTATTGGCTGGT
>JBIQKQ010000042.1:0-23903 GCA_044506365.1 Hyphomicrobiales bacterium | reverse complement strand
CGCCCAGCCGGGCGACAGCGCCATGGCGTTGGCCTCGGTCGCGCCGGAGGTGAAAATCACTTGTTCGGGTTGAGCGCCTCCAAGCGCGGCAACCTGGGCGCGTGCCGTTTCGATCAGATTGCGTGCCGCCCGTCCTTCGCCGTGCACCGACGACGGATTTCCCGCTATGTCCAGCGCCGCAAGCATGGCGGCCCGGGCCCGGGGCCGCAGGAGGGCCGACGCATTCCAGTCGAGATAGGCACGCTCCGTCATACTACGCCATTACCGCTGCCGGGAGTGTCGGACCACGATCGTCATAACACGGACCACGAGAAGCTTGCATTTGGCCCCTGGCCTTGTGGTAGAAACCGGCCGTCACACCCAAGCGGCACCGGTCCTTGCGGCGACTGCCGCAGGCCGATCCATGTTTAGAACGGTTCTAAAAACTACGTGCGCCTGATCGATCCGTCAAGCGCACGTAGAGAACCTGCGCGGCGAGATCCGCATCATCGCCGCCCCGAGCCGAGGTCTGCCATGCCAGAGGTCATTTTCACCGGTCCTGCCGGACGTATCGAGGGCCGATACCACCCCGCCGCGCAGAAGAACGCGCCGCTGGCCCTGATCCTGCACCCGCACCCGCAATTCGGCGGGACCATGAACCATCAGATCGCCTACCAGCTCTATTATGCCTTCGTGCATCGCAATTTCTCGGTGCTGCGGTTCAACTTCCGCGGCGTCGGGCGCAGCCAGGGTTCGTTCGATCATGGCGTCGGCGAATTGTCGGATGCCGCAGCCGCGCTCGACTGGGCGCAGACCATCAATCCGGAAGCACGCTCGTGCTGGATTGCCGGCTTCTCGTTCGGCGCCTGGATTGGCATGCAGCTGTTGATGCGCCGGCCCGAAATCGAGGGCTTCATCTCGATTGCGCCGCCGGCCAATCTTTATGATTTCTCGTTCCTCGCCCCCTGCCCCTCGTCCGGCCTGATCATCCACGGCGACAAGGATGCGGTCGTGCCGCACAGAGACGTCACGACCCTGGTCGACAAGCTGAAGACGCAGAAGGGAATCGTGATCGAGCAGAAGGTTGTGACCGGCGCGAACCATTTCTTCGATCAAAAGATCGAAGCGCTGATGCAGTCGGTCAATGACTATCTCGACAAGAGGCTCGGCACGAGCGGACGCAAGCCGAGCGCGGCCTGAGGCGTTTTCAAGCGAAGCGGTTACCGCTTCGCGCGAAGAATCGCGTTCGACCACACGCCCCTGCGACAATTCGGACCGGAACTTCGCTGACGGCGTTGCTCCCCCCACCACGCTGGGGCCAGCGCCATGTCCGACGCAGCGAACACGATCGCGGATTCCGAAGCGGCCGGAAAATCCGGCCGGACGGCCGTCGGTGGCGCGTCCACTGAGGCGAATGCTGCAAAGGATCAAGACCCGAACGGTACGAAACACGAGAAGTCGCTGGCCGACACTAGCACCGAACCCGAACCGGCCGAACCCGAGAGCAACGACACTGACGAGGCGGAAAAAGAAGAGCGCCGCCGTCGCGCCCTGCTCGGCCGCTTCTGGTCGGCCGCGAAAGGCTTCTGGAGCCCACGGGTCGGCGACCGCCTCGCCTGGCCGCTGACCATCGGCATCGTACTGCTCGTGATCCTCGCGGTGCTTGCGCAGTACGGGATCAATGTATGGAATCGCAAGATCTTCGACGCGCTGGAAAAGCGCGACTCCGAGACCGTGTTTGTTTTCGCTTTGTTGTTCTTCCCACTGGCAGCGGCCAGCGTCGCAGTCGGCGTCGCGAGCGTCTATGGCCGCATGTCGATGCAGCGGCGCTGGCGCGCCTGGCTGAGCGATCATGCGCTCGACCGCTGGCTGAAGAACGGCCGCTATTATCAGCTCAACCTCGTCAGCGGCGACCATCAGAATCCGGAAGGCCGGCTGACCGAAGACCTGCGCGTTGCGACCGATGCGCCGATCGATTTCGCGGTCGGCGTCTCGACCGCGACATTGTCGGCCCTGACCTTCATCGCCGTGCTCTGGACCATCGGCGGCGCACTCACCATCCCGCTGGGTAGCAACACGATCACCATCCCGGGCTTCCTGGTGATCGCGGCCGTGGTCTATGCGGTGATCGCGAGTGGCGCGATGGCGATCGTCGGCCGACGCTTCGTCGCCGTGTCGGAGGCCAAGAACCAGGCTGAGGCCGATTACCGCTACAACCTCACGCGCGTGCGCGAGAATGGCGAAAGCATCGCACTGCTCGGCGGCGAGGAGGAAGAGCGCGCCGGCCTCAACCGCTCCTTCATCGAAGTCCTGCGTAAATGGCGCGCGATGTGCACGCAGCATATGCGCACCACTGTGGTGTCGCAGGGTTCGGCCATCATCGCGCCGGTGCTGCCGATTATCCTGTGCGCGCCGAAATTCCTCGACGGCGCAATGTCGCTCGGCGAGGTGATGCAGGCGGCCTCCGCCTTCACCATCGTGCAATCGGCTTTTGCGTGGCTCGTCGACAATTATCCGCGGCTTGCGGAATGGACGGCGGGCGCGCGCCGCATCGCTTCCCTGATGGTGTCGGTCGATGCGCTCGAAACGGCCGAGACCGGCGAAGGCATCAACCGCATCAAACACGGCGAGACCGATGACGCTGCGATTCGGATGAAGGAACTTGTCGTGGCGCTCGATAACGGCACGGCAGTCGTCGACGATACCGACGTGATGATCGGCAAAGGCGAACGCGTGCTGGTCGCAGGTCCCTCCGGCTCGGGCAAGAGCACGCTCGTGCGCGCGATCGCGGGGCTGTGGCCCTGGGGCGGCGGGGAGATCGACATCCAGCGCAACTCCCGCCTCTTCCTGCTGCCGCAGCGGCCTTATGTTCCGACGGGCACGCTGCGCCGCGCGATCGCCTATCCGGGCGCTGCGGAAGACTGGGATCTCGAAACCATCGGCAACGCGCTCGACCGGGTCGGACTTGGCCATCTGAGGGAGCGCGTCGAGGAGGAAGCGCCGTGGGACCAGACGCTATCCGGCGGCGAGAAACAGCGCCTCACGATCGCACGTGTGTTGCTGCATCGGCCCGACATCATCGTGCTTGACGAGGCGACGGCGGCACTCGACCCGAAGAGCCAGGACGAACTGATGAAGCTCCTGTCCGAGGAAATGGAGGGCCTGACCATCGTGAGCGTCGGCCATCGGCCGGAACTGGAGCAATTCCATTCGCGCAAGCTGACGCTGGAGCGCCGCGCCAAAGGCGGCGCCAAACTCGTGAGCGACATCCTGCTGGTCCGCCCGGCCGGTCAGCCACCGCTGTTCCAGCGCTGGATGAGGCGCGGCCAGTGGAGGCGCAAGGCGGCCTGAGTGGTGCTTATCGCCGACGATGGCGCCGACCTCGCGAAAGCGCCTGTTCTACGAGCCCATCCGCTTGCGCGCCGCCGGTTGCGGCTCCGCCAGAACGCCGCCGCTCATCGGCTCCGGCACGCCGGTCGTCGTCGGAAACGTGATCGGCAATCCGCGCAAGCTGCGAACCGCCATATAGGCGAAGGCCTGCGCCTCGATCGCGTCCGCATTCCAACCCGCCTCGCCGGCCGTCTCGACCCGCGCCGGCGAAAGCCGCTCGCCCAGCATGCGCATCAGCGTCGCATTGCTCGCCCCGCCCCCGCACACGACCCAGCTTCGCGGCGCTGAGGGAAGGTGCGGCACGATGGTGGCGACAGTCGCCGCGGTAATGGCGGCCAGGGTGGCCGCGCCATCCTCGACGCTCTTCTGGGTGAGCTGCGCGCGGTCCGTCACCCATTCGCGAAACGCGTTACGGTCGAGTGATTTCGGCGGCTTCAGCGCGAAAAAAGAATGCCTGAGAACGCGTGCGACCGCCGCCTCGTCAACCCGTCCACGCGCCGCCGCTCCGCCATTCTCGTCGCGCGCGGAGCCATGCCGCGCCCGCATAAAATCGTCGATCAGCGCGTTGCCCGGCCCGGTGCCGCAGGCATAAGGTTCGGGCACGCCATCGATGAAGGTGACGTTGGCGACGCCGCCGATATTGAGAACGGCGATCGGATGCGGCCGGTCGAGCAGTGCGGCAAGCGCGCGGTGATAGACCGGAACCAGCGGCGCGCCCTGCCCGCCGGCGGCGACGTCGGCAGCCCGCAAGTCATAGACGACGCGGATGCCGATCTCGTCCGCAAGTGCCTGCCCGTCGCCGATCTGCACGGTCAGCCGCTCATCGGGCCGATGCAGCACGGTCTGGCCGTGAAAACCAATCACGTCTATGCTGGCCGGATCAATGCCGTTGGCATCGAGAAATACCCGCACGGCATCGGCATGCAGCGCCGTGACCATCCGTTCCGCTTCGGCGATCGCACCGGGCCGCGCACCGCGATCCGGCAGACCGCGCGCCTCTTCGACCGCGCGCCGCAACAGCGCGACTTCCGCCTCGCGAAACGGATGCATCGCCGCGGGACCGAACCGGGAAACGGTCTCGCCGTCGGTATCGATCGCGGCAATGTCGATCCCGTCCATCGACGTGCCGCTCATCAGTCCGATGGCCCGGAAAGTCCGCACGTCGGCCGCCCCGTTTGAATCCCCTGCCGGACCTGATACACCACCTGCGCGCCGCGGGCGAATACGGTCTTACCATGATCCAGTTCAAATCAGATTTTCTGCGCGTTCTGTCGGAACGCGGCTTCATTCATCAGGTATCGGAACCGGAGGCGCTCGATGCGATGGCCGCGTCGAAGCGGATAACCGCTTATATCGGCTATGACTGCACGGCCCCGTCGCTGCATGTCGGCCACCTGCTGCCAACGATGATGCTGTACTGGATGCAGCAGACCGGCCACCGGCCGATCGCGCTGATGGGCGGCGGTACCACCCGCGTCGGCGATCCGTCCGGCAAGGACGAGAGCCGCAAGATTCTCACGGAAGAGCTGATCAACGAGAACCTGCGCAGCATCCGCGCAACCTTCTCGAAATTCCTCACATTCGGCGATGGCCCGGGCGACGCCATCATGGCGAACAATGCCGACTGGCTCAACACGCTGAACTATATCGATTTCCTGCGCGATGTCGGGAGGCACTTCTCGATCAACCGGATGCTGTCCTTCGATTCGGTGAAGCTGCGGCTGGAACGCCAGCAGGAATTGTCGTTCCTGGAATTCAACTACATGATCCTGCAGGCCTACGACTTCGTGGAACTGCACAAGCGCTATGGCTGCGTGCTGCAGATGGGCGGCTCCGATCAATGGGGCAACATCATCAACGGCATCGATCTCGGCCGGCGGCTGATGAATGCGCAGTTGTTCGCGTTGACTTCGCCGCTCATCACCACGGCCTCGGGCGCCAAGATGGGCAAGACCGCAGCCGGCGCGGTATGGCTCAACGCCGACATGGTCAGCCCGTATGACTACTGGCAGTTCTGGCGCAACACCGAGGACGGCGATGTCGAGCGTTTCCTGAAGCTGTTCACGGTGCTGCCGATGGACGAAATCGCCCGTCTCGGCGCGCTGCAGGGCCAGGAGATCAACGAGGCCAAGAAGACGCTCGCGACCGAGGCAACCGCGCTGATGCATGGGCGCGAGGCTGCCCAGCAGGCCGCGGGCACGGCGCGCCGCACCTTCGAAGAAGGCATGCTGGCCGAAGACCTTCCAACGGTCGAGATCAAGTCCGGCGATCTCGCCCAGGGGCTCGGCATCCTCACGGCCTTCGTGCAGGCCGGCCTCGTCGCATCGACGAGCGAAGCGCGACGTCAGATCAAGGGCGGCGGCCTGAAGGTCAACGACGAAACGGTAACGGACGAGAAGATGACCCTGGGCAAGAGCCATCTGACGCCGCAATCGGTGATCAAGCTGTCACTCGGCCGCAAGAAACATGTTTTGCTAAAGCCCGCCTGATAACGACGCAATTACCGGATCGGCATCGGCGGGATCGGATGGGGTTCCGGCTCGAGCGGGCGCGCGGTGGGATATTCGAAGAATTTGCGCAGGAAGCCCGGCACCAGGCCTGAGGCCGGGTTCACGTTGAGCTGCGGCGCACTGGGCGGCCCGACCACCTGATAGGTGAAGCCGAACAATCCCTCTTTCGGACCGCCGAGAAAGGCGCCGACCAGCGGCAACTGGCCGATCGGATTGTTGATCCCGTAGAGCGGCACGATCGTGCCGCGCATGCGCACGTCGTTTCTCGCGAAATCGATGTTACCTTCGATCGTCGCGCCGATCACCGGTCCCTGGACGATCCCTTCCTTGATCTGAAGGCGGCCCGGCGTGCGCGTGAAGTCCACACGCATTCGGGTGAAATCGACGCCGCGCGAATCGTTCTGACCGGCGCCGCCCACCACATTGCTCAGCTTCGGCTCGCCGCGTACCGCGAAATTCTGGATATTGACGATGCCATGCTGTGGCGCCTGATCCGGCGTCGGCACTTCCATGGCAACCGCCATCTGGCCACCATGGATGCGTGGATAGGTGTCGGTGAAGCGCATCAGGGCGCCGGCATCCTGCGTCTCGAAATGCAGCACGTTTCGCTGCTGCGCCGAAGCACGCATCTCGCCGGTCAGTGTGGCGTTCTGCCCGATTTTCGAACTGAGCGCGAAGGCCCTGATCTGCCCGTTGCGGCGCGCCATGCGCATTTCGACGCCGCGCAGCGCTTCACCATTATGCCCGGCGATCGCTCCGAGGCGCATATCGAAATCGAGGTCGATCGGGGCGCTCTTCTGCTTGTCGCTCTGTTCGCCGCCGCCGAAGAAGTTCTTGACGAAATTCCGTCCGTCATAGACGTCGCCGCGCATCGAAACGCGCAATGCGCCATCTGAGCCGCGCTCCGCCTTCACACTGGTCTTGTCACCGTCGGACAAGGCAAAGACCGGAAAATTCGCTGTTGCGAGCTCGCCCTTCTCGTCCAGATCGACGCTGCCGCGCACATTGACGCCGGAACCATCGATCGCGATGTCCTCGAAGCGGGTGGTCTTCTCCTGCGTGATCACCGTGAAGGTCGCGCGGTTCGATCGGCCCGATGGCTTCACCCAGCCCGGCAACAGGTTGTCGATCCGGGCGGGCGTAAGATCGGCTTCGACCGACAGCCGCACGTCCTTGTTGTCGGAAACCTTGCCGGAAATCCGCACAGGCACCGCCCCGGCCAACGAGGAGCCGGTTCCGAAACCGAACCGTGCGCGCGCGGCTTCGTCGAGCGACGCGCGCAGCTGGACATCGGCCTCAGCCTGGTCGGCGAGCTTGCGATAGTCGAGCGCGGCGGGCGTGCCGTTGATGCGCACGTCCCCCTTGATGTGGTAGCCGCGGTTGTCGGCGCTCACCTTCAGGGCCTGTGCTTCGATCTTCTGGCCCATCACCATCTTGTCGGCGGAAAAGCCCGCGACATCGAGGTTGATCGTGTATTGGGTGGCGCCTGGCGGGGGATCGCGGGTCAGCGGCAATTCCACCCTCACTTGACCGCTCAGATTGCCGCGGCTGTTCGCGGACTCCATCGGCACCGCGGCCTGACCGCGCAGCCGTTCGCTCGCCAGCAATTCGAGCGCGGCCGGCACCGGACCGTCGACACGGAACTGGGCCCGGGCCGGCGGCGACTTCGGATGCGTATCGGGAACCTCGAACACGCCATTGCTGACCGTGAGCTTGCGTCCGCCACCGAGATCGACAACGCCGCGCCCGACCGAAACCAGAACACGCCGGCCCTTGATGCTGGTCGTCAGATCGGCATCGGTAATCGGCGGCAGGCCGACCACCGGCCGGAACACCGCGTTGCGAACCGTGATGTCGACCGACAATCCATCCTGCGGAATCGGCGGTCCGTCCTCTTTGAGGTTTTCGATTGGCGAATTGGTCGCGATATCGATCCGCTCGATATCGCCGCTATAGACGTTGTCGACCACCCAGTTGCGGACCTTGGTCGCAACGAAGACCGGCCAGACCTTCTTCATCACCGGCGCCGACATCGGCGTCACGGCGATCCCGGCGGCAAGACGCGGCTCGCCGGAAAAATCGAAGCTGCCGTTCAGGAAGCCGGCAATGCCGCCACCCGCGATATCGCCCTGCACGAGATCGACACGCTGCCGCACCAGATCGAGATTGGCGCGCAGCAGCACCTTGTTGAGAACGATCGGCTGCGGGTCGCCGGGGCCCTCGCTCAACACAACCGAGCCGCCCGTCACCGTCACCCGCCAGGGTTCCTCTGGCAGACCCGGCGCCTCGAAGCGGCTGAGCAGCGTGAAGCGGTTCGCTCCGGCCAGGATCTGGAACGGCATCGTCAGGTTGCGGCGCTCGGCATCCCAGTCGAGCGTGACATCGGCATGGTCGATACGGAAATGGCCGCCGATGTCAGCCGGGTCGCCGATCAGTCCGGCGCCGGCTATGATCTTGCCCTCCACGATCCGCGGCAGCGAATCCGGCCCGATCTCCGCGCGGATCGAGCCCGACAGCGGAACATCGGCGTGAAGTTCACCGCTGCCGATGCGGGTGGCCAGAAAAAGGTCCTTGGTGGACACCTGCTTCAGGTCGATGCTGACCAGCCGGCGTTGAACGCCGGTCTGGCGCATCGACGCCGCGATCATCCATGGACGCGCTTGATCCTCTGAACTGAGGCGGATGCTGATGCCGTGTCCCGGCCGGTTGACGCTGAAATTGATGTGCTCGAACACCCAGTGCTTGTCGGTCCGAAGATCGTCGACTTTCAGGATGCCATTCTTCAGGCCGATCTCGCCCAGTCCCTGGCCATCGAGACCGCGCGCGGAAACCCGGTCGAGCCATGCGATCAGGCCGACAAACCGCTCGATGCCTGTCGAGCCGCTCACTGGCGCGTCCCCGGCGGGAGACCGCCCCGAGGACGGCGCGGCCTTCACAATTGCCGGCGTCACCGCGAGCGGCCGCTTCTCATCGCCGGTCGAGATCGTGACCTGGCCGTCTTCCTCGATCCGGACCGAGAGTTCGGCGCCAACGAGACTCACCCGGCGCGCCCGGACCTCGCCCTGCAACAGGCTGGTGCCGGACAGCGCGACTTCGGCCTTGGGAGCGCTGGCGACAACCATCCCGTCGGCATCGCGAATCTGCATGTCGCGGATCCGAACCGCGGTCCGGCCGGCGTCGTCGCGCTCGATCTGGGTTCCGCCGATCGCAACCCGGTGCGCCGGACCGATATTCTGTTCGATGGCCGCGGCTAGCCAAGGTGAGATGAAATTGATTTCGATCGGTCCGGCCAGCAGCCGCAGCCACACGCCGGCCACCAGCAGCAGG
The DNA here is from genome assembly GCA_044506365.1 of Hyphomicrobiales bacterium. Classification (GTDB taxonomy): domain Bacteria; phylum Pseudomonadota; class Alphaproteobacteria; order Rhizobiales; family Xanthobacteraceae; genus Pseudorhodoplanes. The sequence goes on along the minus strand of JBIQKQ010000042.1, from coordinate 14,697 downwards.
ACTACGGCAACCGCTGCACCGACACCGAAGCCGACACGCCGAACCACCGGCCGGCGGCCCAATCGCCGCAGTCGCCACCAAAGCCGCAAGGCCTGCGAGCGCAGGTCGTTGCCGCACGTGCTACGGTGTTCCCGAAGCGTGTCTTCGAGAACCCGCAGCCCTTTCAACCGAGGCACCGGTTTGGTCATGCCGGGTCGGACATCCCCTTGTCCGCTTCGCCGGCGCCGTTCACGTCTCCAAACCAGCCGAGCTGGTTGCGCTGAACGGACCCGTGCGGATATACGCCGGCCCTCGCCACTGGGCGGGACCCAGCGGGCAGATTGACCCGTCGAAAACGTCGAAAGGAAGGCATATGACAAAGGGTCTGGCCGAAGGCGACAAGGCTCCTGCCTTCACATTGCAGGGCGATGATGGAGCGGACGTCTCGCTCGCAGATTTTGCCGGTCGCAAGCTCGTCCTTTTTTTCTATCCGAAGGCGGATACGCCGGGCTGCACGTTGGAAGCCGCGGATTTTTCGCGGCTCTCCAAAGCCTTCGCAAAGGCCGGCGCCGCTGTGGTCGGAATCTCCGCCGACCCGGTTCGCAAGCTCGCCCGCTTCCGGCAGAAGCATGACCTCGCCATCACGCTGCTCTCGGACGAGACGCATGCGGTGCTGACCGCCTATGGGGTCTGGGGCGAGAAGACGATGTATGGTCGAAAATTCATGGGCGTGAAGCGAACGACTATCCTCATTGGACCAGACGGCCGCATCGCCAAGCTCTGGCACAATGTCAAAGTGCCCGGGCATGCGGACGAGGTCCTTGCGGCGACAAAGGCATTGCAGATCCCCTAGCAGCCAATGATTTGCGGAAAATTAACCATACAGGACTGAAATCGGCGCCGTTCAGCGTCGGCCCGCCAGCGGGTTTGGCGGGGAGTGTCCATGTCCTATCGATCGCATTCGCATCATTCCGATCCAGGTCCAACAGCGGATCGCTGGGCCTACGAATATCCCAAGAGCCATTACAACGGCCAATATCGCGATGCCTATGAACCGGTGGCGCAGGGACAGCGCACGCGACCTCCTGCGCAGCCGCAGAAATTGCGCCGCCGCGCCGCGGCAGCCGACTACACGCTGGTGCATGGCCGTCGACAGGTGCGCCTCGGACCAGTGGCATTCTGGATCGTGGTCGGCAGCCTTGTGGTGATGGCCGGCTGGTCGGTCGTGACCGGCACCTATTTCGCGTTCCACGACGACGTCCTGAAACGCCTGATCGCACGCCAGGCGGAGATGCAATACGCCTACGAGGATCGGATTGCCGAGTTGCGCGCCCAGGTCGATCGCATCACCAGCCGCCAGTTGCTCGACCAGGAGCAGTTCGAGCAGAAGCTCGAGGCCCTGGTTCGCAAGCAATCCCTGCTGGAGCAGCGCGCCGCCACGCTCAGCTCGCTGCCAGATCTCACCACGACCGGCTCGATCGGCAAGCCCGGTCGCGGCGCCGATGCCGCGAAGGGATCACATCCCAAGCCATCGCCGATCAACGACACGGTGATTTTCCAGGTCCCGCCGGACCGCGAGGCGCGACTCGAATCGCGCATCATGGCGGGCCTCAATCTTCGCAATGCCGCAAGGACACGCGGCGGCGTCGAGGGCGCACTGGCGCGCATGCAGGAATCGCTCGACCGGATCGAGTCCAAACAGGTTCATTCGCTCGGCGCATTGGAAGAGAGCTTCGAGGCGCGGGCGCGGCGCATGCGCAGCGTGCTCGCCGATCTTGGAATCAATCCCGGAAAGGCATTGCCGGCGACGCCGCCGCCTGCAGGTGTCGGCGGTCCGTTCGTGGCGGCCAATCTCGCCCCGGACGACAAGTCATTCGAACGCCAGCTCTATCGCATTCACCTGTCGCGCGCGCAGGTCGACCGGCTCGCGCGGACGCTGCTTGATGTGCCGGTGCGAAAACCGGTCACCGGCGAGATCGATATGTCGTCGGGCTTCGGCATGCGCATGGACCCGTTTCTGCGTTCGCCCGCGGTGCATACCGGGCTCGACATGCGCGGCGACACGGGCGATCCGGTGCGCGCAACCGCCAACGGCACCGTCACCTCCGCCGGACACAATGGCGGATACGGCAAGATGGTCGAAATCCAGCACAGGAACGGATTGTCGACGCGCTACGCGCATCTGTCGGCGATTGACGTCAAGGTCGGCCAGCCGGTGAAGATCGGTCAGATCATCGGCAAGATCGGCTCGACCGGCCGCTCGACCGGCCCGCATCTGCATTACGAAACCCGCGTCGACGGCGAGGCGGTCGATCCGCAGAAATACCTGCGTGCCGGCGTCCGCCTCGGACTGCATTAGGCGAGGAGCTTCTTCATCGTCTCAGAGATTCGCAATACGGGAGGAAAGCACTGAGCGGGCATAGGGGTCCGCAATCACGGGCCCCTCGCCTCGAGGCTACTCGGCGGCTTGCCGCATCCCGCACTCATTGATGACAGCTTCCGCCAACTTGGTCAGCGACTTGTCCGTCATCTTTTCCTCGTCGAGATTCTGCTGAAGCAGCTGCGCGGCCTCAGGCATCTCAAGCTGTTCGGCCCATGCGATGAGGGTTCCATAGCGGGCGATCTCGTAATGCTCGACCGCCTGCGCACCGCCGAGGAGGCCCGCGTCCAGCGCCGGCGAATCCTCGAAATCCTCCATCACTTCTTCGCCTTCCTCGACCAGCCCCAAAATGGCCGGGCATGTTTTGCCCTTCGGCTGGTGACCGATCATCTTGAAAACCTTCTGCAGCCGCTGCACCTGTCCCTCGGTTTCCTTGACGTGTTTCTCGAAAGCGGCGCGAAGATCGTTCGAATTGACCGCCTTCGCCATTTTCGGCAGCGCCGTCAAAATCTTGCGTTCGGCGTAATAGACGTCCTTGAGGCCTTCATGGAAAAGGTCCTCGAGCGATTTATTCTGTCCTGGCATTGCCAAATCTCCATTGGGCGGGGGACCAGGAGGCAAGGAACGCCTCCCGCTGCCGACCAACCGGGCCGCAGGCCAATTGTTCCGCTGTACTCATCCGAAATGAAACCTCAGGTCGCGGGCAACCGGTGCGGTCCGTCAGCCCCCCGTCCACAGCTTACGTTTCGTGACTTGACTTCCCCGGCGGATGATTCAGGCTTGCTGGCCTACGCAACGAGCACGGAGGTTACAATGGAGCCACCGATGCAGGAAGCCGCGAGGATCGCCGCCGGAAACGTCCGGCCGGCTGCGTAGCGGCGCAAGATACGGACGGGGGTGCCGGCGCGGGCCTCAGGGGCAATATCAGTCAGGCAATGCCCCGCCTTGGTCCGCCCCGGCGTGCCTGTTGAATTCACAACATGATGGATTGCGAGTGGCTCATCCGAGTGGCTTGGCCGTGGCTGCCTCGCCTCTTCGATTGGAGGCGGCTTCGCATTGCGCCTTGGCGACAGCGCGCGCGCTGCGCGACGGCGGCTTTCTTCATTCCACGTCTTCGACCTCGTCCGGTCCGCCGCCGAACGCCCGTTGCGCAAGCGTCGCGGCCATGAACTGATCGAGATCGCCGTCCAGTACGCCCGCGGTATCGGAGGTCGACACGCCGGTGCGCAGATCCTTCACCATCTGATAGGGCTGCAGCACGTAGGAGCGAATCTGGTGGCCCCAGCCGATATCGGTCTTGGCGGCTTGTTCCGCGGCCGCCTTCTCCTCGCGCTTCTTCAGTTCGGCTTCGTAGAGTTTCGCGCGCAGCATGTCCCAGGCCTTGGCGCGGTTCTTGTGCTGCGAACGATCGCTCTGGCAGACGACCACCGTGTTCGTCGGGATATGCGTCAGCCGGACGGCGGAATCGGTCTTGTTGACGTGCTGGCCGCCGGCGCCCTGTGCGCGCATCGTGTCAACGCGCACATCCGATTCATTGATATCGATTACGATGCGATCGTCGATCACCGGATAGACGCGCGCATTCGCGAAGGAGGTATGCCGGCGCGCATTGGAATCGAACGGCGAGATGCGCACGAGACGATGCACCCCGTTCTCCGACTTCAGCCAGCCATAGGCATTACGGCCGGAGATCTTCACCGTCGCCGACTTGATGCCCGCTTCTTCGCCGGGCGACTCTTCCAGATACTCGACCTTGTAGCCGTGCTGCTCGGCCCAGCGCACAAACATGCGCAGCAACATTTCCGCCCAGTCCTGACTCTCGGTTCCCCCGGCGCCGGCATGGACTTCCAGGAAGGCGTCGTTGGCATCGGCTTCGCCGGATAACAGCGCCTCCAGCTCGCGACGCGCAGCCTCGGCCTTGAGCTTCGCCAGCGCCTGTTCGGCCTCGGCGATGACAGCCTCATCGCTCTCGGCCTCGCCGAGCTCGATCAAGCCGACCTGATCTTCGAGCTCCTGCTCGATCCGGCCGATCGCCTTCAGCTGATCTTCGAGCGCATTGCGCTCCTGCATGACCTTGGACGCGCGCTCCGGGTCGTTCCACAAACCCGGATCTTCGGCGAGCTGATTGAGCTCCGCCAGACGAGCATTGGACGCATCGAAGTCAAAGATGCCTCCTTAGCAGCCCGACCGACCGCTTGATATCCTCGACGATGCTTTCAGTTTCCGCGCGCATTGAACGTCTCGACCGGAGAAATGTCGAGTTCGTTTAGCGTTGGGTGGCTGCGAGTGCAACCGGTGCATTTCACTTGAGCTGGACCAGCAGCGCAAAACCGATCGCTGAGGCAACCAGCACGGCGATGGAATCAGGACCCATACGCAGCATTGCCCGCTCGTGGCGAACCGTCAGTCCGACGACATAGATCGCGGTCAACGCGGCCCCCAGCAAAATCGCAAGGGTGGTAAAGGGTCCGACTTCATTCAGGATAGGCCCGCCGCCATAGGCGAGATCGGCGACGAAAACGAGCGCGATCGAACACAGATTGGTGCCGAAGGCATCGGAAAAAGCCAGCTCATATTCCTTCAGGCGCGCGGCGGAAATGGTCGTGCTCAATTCCGGCAACGAGGTGCTGAACCCGCCGAACAACAGCCCGATCAGTCCTGCGCCGAGCGCGGTCTTCTCGTTGAAGGCTTCCGCAGTGACTGCGAGGATCGCTCCGGCCGCGACGATGACGACGGAGGCGATGGCCGTCCGCCCGTAGAGAGCCGGCAGCGCGAGCTTCTGCTCCGTTTGCGTCGAGGGCTTTTTGCTGGATGTCCGGTTGTCCGGCGGGCTCGAGCCTGGACGCCAGGGATGGCGCCGCTGCAGGTGACGGACCAGCATCAGCGTGACGACGTAAAGCCCGAGCAGCGCCGTGCCCCAGACTCCGACAAGTCCGATACCCGGCAGCAGCCTGTCGCCAACCGTAATCCCGGCTGCGGCGACGACCAGCATCAGCAGCGTCATGCCTCCCTGCAGCAACACGACCGGATGCTGAACGTCGCTGGATAGCGCTTCCTTGCCGACGAAGAGGTCGGTCAGCGCGATCACGATCATGACCATGGCAACGCCGCCGACAAGTCCGTTCACGGCGAGTTCTGGATTGCCGAGCAGCGCCGTTACCAGGGCAAAAATCGCCTCCGGCAGCGATACCAGCACCCCCAGCAGAATGGTTCCGAGAAAGGCGTGGCCAAGGCCGGTGCGCTTCGCAACCGCATTGGCGTAGCGCGACAGCCGGTCGCCCGCCAGCCATACGGCCGCGGCGCTGCATGCGAAAATGCCGAGAAGCCAGCCGATGCTGAATTGATCGAACCACGGCACGGCGCCGCTCCGGTGTGTCAGACCGGAAACGCCATCATCTCAGGTTTGATCCGCAGCAGAGCGCACGACGGGTGAAGGCGAGCCGTGCGCCGGCAGCGCCCGGTCAATGCAGTCCGCCAAGACCCGGCCGGAACAGCCGCTCAAACGGATTGAAAGTCTGAGGCGGCGGTGGGGCGGCAGCCGGCGTCGGCCCTGCGCCGCCATGTTCGACCTGACCGCCGCCGCCCTCGGAGAAACCGACCACCGAATAGGAATCCGGCGGCGCGGTGCCTGGCTTGAACGCTTCGAGAATGACCCGCTCCGAACCGGGCCCCGCCCGCATGCCGCTCTTCGGATCGATCCGGATCAGCTTGATACCGGCCGGCACGCGGAACGGCACCGCCGGCTTGTCAGCCAGCGCCGCCTTGAGAAAGTCGCGCACCACCGGTGCAGCCAACTGACCGCCGGTCGATCCCCGACCCATCGATCGCGGCTTGTCGAAGCCGAGATAAACGCCGACCGCGAGATCCGGCGAAAAGCCGACAAACCAGGCATCCTTTTCGTCGTTGGTCGTGCCGGTCTTGCCGGCGATCGGCTTGCCGACTTCCTTGAGTGTCGTGGCGGTGCCGCGCTGGACCACGCCCTCCATCATCGAGGTGATCTGATAGGCGGTCATCGGGTCGATCACCTGTTCGCGCTTGTCGATCAGGGTCGGCTCCGGCTGGTTCGCCCAGCGGTCGGCGTCGCAGCCGCGGCATTCGCGCTGGTCGTGCTTGTAGATCGTGTGGCCGTAACGGTCCTGGATCCGATCGATCAGCGTCGGCTTGATGCGCCGGCCGCCATTCGCAAACATCGAATAGGCGGCCGTCATCCGCAGCGTGGTGGTTTCGCCGGCGCCAAGCGCGAAGGACAGATAAGGCGGCAGATCGTCGTAGACGCCGAACCGTTTGGCATATTCGGCAATCAGGGGCATGCCGACATCCTGCGCGAGGCGCACCGTCATCACGTTCCGCGAATACTCGATCCCGAACCGCAATGTCTGCGGGCCGTAAAACTTGCCAGCGGAATAGTTCTGCGGCGTCCACACGCCGCCGCCCGGTCCCTGGCTGATCGAGATCGGGGAATCCATCACCACCGTCGAGGGCGTGTAGCCGTTGTCGAGAGCGGCTGCATAAACGAATGGCTTGAACGAGGAGCCGGGCTGGCGCAGCGCCTGGGTCGCGCGGTTGAACTGGCTCTGGTCGAACGAGAAGCCACCGACCATCGCCAGCACGCGGCCGGTCCAGGGATCCATCACCGTGATGGCGCCGCTGACCTCGGGAATCTGGCGCAGACGATATTGCACCTCCTGCCCGTCCTTGGCGTCCTTTGCGCCCAGCGGCTCGACGTAAATCACATCGCCGGGTTCGAGCACCTGATTGACCTTGCTCGGAACACGGCCGCGCTGCGGACCGGACGCGGCTTTGGCCCATTTGACGCCATCGAGCGGGATGATTCCAACGCGGCGCTCGCGCACCACCGCACCGCCCGGCTCGCGCGGCGGCTGAAAGCCGATCCGAGCGGACTGATCGGACGTTTCCAGCACCACGGCCATTTTCCAGCCGATGTCGGACAGCGCCTTCACATCGGCGAGCTTGACGCCCCAGTCCCCTGAAATGTCGAGCTTCTGCACCGGCCCGCGATAGCCGTGCCGCTCGTCGTAACGGATCATGCCGTCGACCAGCGCCTTGCGGGCAAGTTGCTGCAGCTTCGGATCGAGCGTGGTGCGGACCGACAGCCCGCCCTCGTAGAGCTTCTTCTCGCCGTACCGGTCATAGATCTCGCGCCGCACCTCTTCAGCGAAATATTCGCCGGCGAAGATGTGCGAGCCGGTCGGCCGCGCCGTGACCGCGAGCGGTGCCTTCTTGGCGGTCTCACCCTCCTCCGCCTTGACGTAGCCGTTCTCGACCATGCGATCGATGACATAGTTGCGCCGTTCGACCGCACGCTCGCGCTGCCGGAACGGATGCAGTGTCGAAGGCGCTTTCGGCAGCGCGGCGAGATAGGCCGCTTCCGCAATCGTCAGTTCGTGCACCGACTTGTCGAAATACAGAAGCGAGGCAGCGGCGATGCCATAGGCGGAGAAGCCGAGATAAATCTCGTTCAGATAGAGTTCGAGAATCTTGTCCTTGGTGTAGGCGCGCTCGATCTTCATCGACAGCAGCGCCTCCTTGATCTTGCGCGTGAACGACACCTCATTGGTCAGCAGGAAGTTCTTCGCCACCTGCTGGGTGATTGTCGATGCGCCCTGGGGACGGCGGCCGGTGCCATATTGCTGGGCGTAGAGGATGGCGGCGCGCGCCATACCCATGAAATCAAGACCGCCATGCTCGTAGAAGTTCTTGTCCTCGGCCGAGAGGAAGGCGTGGATCACCCGCTTCGGCACCGCCTGGATCGGCAGATACAGGCGCCGCTCGCGCGCATATTCGGCGACCAGCGAACCGTCGCTGGCATGCACGCGCGTCATCACCGGCGGCTCGTAATCCTGCAGCTGTGAATAGTCCGGCAGGTCCTTCGAGTAATGCCACATCAGGCCTGCGACGCCCGCAACGCCGACCAGAAACAGGATGGTGCCGACCGCGAACAAAAAGCCGAAGAAGCGCAGCATCAGTCTCATGACGGTTCAACCATTGGCGCGAATCGGACCCACGCGGCACAGGCCGCCGGCGACGCCGCTCAAACTTTGACCAGTGTACCGGAATTTCCGCTGATTTTACAGCGCCCCGACGCGGATGTGGTCGCCGTTTTTCATGTCGAAACTGAGGCTGTGCGCAAAAGCCCTACCGTCGCCCGGCTGACGCCTCGGTCCCGGCGACCCGCGTCCGGAAAAAATGCTCGACCGCCTGCACCATGGTTGCCGCGGCCTTGTTGCGCCAGCTTTCCGAGGTCAGCAGCTTGAGGTCGGACCGATTGGTCATGTAGCCGAGTTCGATCAGCACCGACGGCACGTCGGGCGCCTTGAGCACCACGAAGCCCGCCGATTTCAGCGGCTTCTTGTGCAGCCGGACGGTGCTTTTCATCTCCCCGACCAGTAGCCGCGCGAATGCATGGGAAAACGTCTTGGTCTCGCGATGCGCGAGGTCCAAAAGAATGTCCGCGACATCATTCGGCTCCTTGGCAAGATCGATACCGGCGATCACGTCCGACCGGTTTTCCGCCTCTGCCAGCCGGGCTGCTTCGGCGTCGGACGCGGTGTCCGACAATGTATAGATCGTCGCCCCCTGCACATCGCCTTCCGACTTCGGCAGCGCGTCGGCATGCACCGAGATGAACAATTCGGCCTGTCGCTGACGGGCAAATTTCACACGCTCGGCGAGCGGGATGAAGGTGTCGTCGGTGCGGGTCATCGCCACGCGATAGCGCCCGCTCTTTTCGAGCTGATCGCGCAGCGTCAGCGAGAAATCCAGCACCACGTTCTTTTCCATGATCTCGCCGTTGGCCTTGGTCCCGGTATCGGGGCCGCCATGGCCGGGATCGATCACGATCAGCGGGCGTCGGTCGCGGGACCGCCTGTCGGGAGGATCGGCTGCCGGCGCGACGCTGGCGCGAAGCGCCGGCCGATCGAGCGCCAGATGCCGCATGAAGGCCTCGCGGTCGATCGCCGACAGATCGAGCACGAGCCGCGCGGGCTCGCCGCCGCGGGCGTCGAGAACCGTTGCCTTCTCGATCCGCACGGGTTTCGACACGTCGATGACGATGCGTGAGCCGCCTGCCATCACCAGCCCGTAGCGGTAGGCCTTGATCAGCCCGCGCCCGGTTTCTCCGGCCTTCGACGGAAGCTGAAACACGGTCTGCGGCATATCGATCACCACCCGGTAAGGGTCGGCCAGCGTGAACGCACGCACGCCAATATTGGCGGTCACGTCCATGACAAGGCGGGTGGCGCTCTCGTCCCCGGCAAGCCGTATGTCGGTCGCAACCGGGAGCGATGCCGCGGCGCTCGCGCGGCCTTGTGCCGGCACGGCCAGAGGCACGGATATAACGCCGCACAGCACCAGGCCTGCGGCGGCAAAGACAGGAATCGTCCAGCGGCCGGCCATTCAATCAGCCCTCCCGGTCCGACCCTTACCCCTTAGGGAGCAGTGAGTTAACGGGGTGTTAAGGCCGTAACGCAGCACGGCAGCCGGTGTTGCAGGCGGGCGACGGGCCGTTCGCAACCGGTGTGCCACGCCGGGTGCTGGCCGGCATTGCCGCCGGCCTGCGGCCTTCTGCTTTCTTACTCTTTACTATTGGCCGTTCGACCGGGTGGGTTAGCAGTCCGTTAACCCTGCCGTTTGTGCGAGCCGCCGGCGCGTGTGGAATTTCCGAAGCGGCAGCCTAGCTGCAGGCGTGGATTGGACGTGGGCCATGGCATTGTTCGGACGAAAATCGCGCCAGACGAGGCGCAACATCCAGCGCGAGGCCTGGTTGGCCGGAGAGCACGATTTTGCGCTGCGCCGCTGCATGGTCGTCAACATGCACGACGACGGCGCGCAGCTGTCGATCGATACAGCGGAACGCCTGCCGAACCGCTTTCAGCTGACATTCTCGCGCGCCAGCCGCACCGGCAAGCTTTGCGAAGTGCGCTGGCGGCGCGGCCGTGCCGTCGGCGTCAGATTCGTGGCCTGACCGTCGGCCAAGGACGCATCCCGACGCAAGAGCCTCAGGACCAGTGCGACCGGAGGCTCCCTGGAGGCAGATCGCTCAAGCCTTCAGGCTCTCGGGCACCTTGCCGCCATTCTCGGCCAGCTTGATCATGACCTGCTTGTGCAGCCAGATGTTCATCTTGGCGGAATCGTTCCTGTCGCCGGTATAGCCGAGCTCCTTGGCCAGTTCCTGGCGGTTCTTCAGGCTCGAATCGAGGTCCAGCACCTTCATCAGATCGACGATCGATTTCCTCCAGTCGAGCTTCTCAGTCTTTTTCGAGGCGAGATCCGACACGACCTTCTCGACATCCACTTGGGCCAGCGCAGCGCCGCCGCCCGCGCTTCCCGCACCGCCTCCCGCGGGCGCTGCCGCCGATCCGGTGCTGGCTGCCGCGGATTGCGATCCGAGGCCGATGGCCGACAGGATCTTTCCGAAAATGCTCATGGTTGCTCCTCCTGCTTGCACGTCGCCTACCGAACACGTGTTCTCATCGAGCAAGCGCTCCAGGGACGCTCGCACTCTACTGGCAATTTCCGGCCGAGTCGTCGGAGCGCGGCCTGAATTTGTCGTGTCATCGGGTCGGGGGAACCCGATGCGGGGCAGCGGAGGCAACGCCATACGCCCACTTTCCGGTGCGGGAGGCTCTAAAAAAATATAGAGAATTGAATGGGTTAATGCGCGGATCACCGGCCTGCAGGGCGTTGATCGCTTGCTATCCGTTCATCCGCGCCTTAATAAGGCTGGTGCTTACGATTTGCACCTGTTCCCGCCGTGCCGCGTTCAGGCACCGGCACGCTCGCCTCGAAGACAGCGCCGGCATGAGGGTCCGGACGCAGAGCTGGCAGAGCGTTGAGGACCTTGCCCGACCCCATGCCACGCGCAGGCGGCGGAAGGCCCAATCAGCCGGTGTCGCAAGTTTGTGTCTTGTGATTCAGCGCAGGATCGAAGCGGCTGAGTCGCAAGGGCGGTCGGAATGGCGCCCGGATCCGAACCCGGTGCGTTGCAAACGCGCAAGCGACAACAACGAATTGCGGCCGCGCCCAAACAGCGAGTGGCCGCCCCGCCAGGGTTTTGAGGTGATGGCGCAGGTGGAAGCCAGGGGCAACTCTCCGACGACCGGATTCGTCCGGGACCGTGAGATCGGCCCGCGCCGGGCCGCAGGACTCAACTATTCACGCACAACATTCCCGGGACGCGCGCGAAACGTTTTGACGCGCGACTGCCGCCTGACGGACGTAAGCCCGCCCGGGTTCAAGAGAACATTCAATGTCCAACAAGATGCTGATCGACGCGACCCACCCGGAAGAGACCCGAGTGGTCGTCCTGCGTGGCAATCGTGTCGAGGAATTCGACTTTGAAAGCGCCAGCCGCAAGCAACTCCGCGGCAACATCTATCTCGCCAAGGTCACGCGCGTAGAGCCGTCGCTGCAGGCCGCCTTTGTGGATTATGGCGGCAACCGGCACGGGTTTCTCGCCTTCTCGGAAATCCATCCGGACTATTACCAGATCCCAGTCGCCGACCGGCAGGCGCTGCTTGAAGACGAGCGGCGCGCCCACCGCGACGAGGATGACAACAATGGCGGCGAGCGCGAGCAGCGGCGGGGCCGCGGCCGGCGTCATCGCGGTCGCGGCGCGGGCCGCAATCGCAACCGTGACGTGGTGAAGAGCGACGTCGTCGAGGCGCAAGGCGATCTCGAGGTCACCGACGCGCAACCCGAATCGGACGTCGAGGCGGTCGGCACCGGAAGCGCTGCGATCGCGGCCGATGCCGTCGACAATTGCGCCGGCGAGCCCCCGGCTCCCGCCGAGGCAACCGATTCCGCAGCCGATACCCTCCCCTCCGAACCGCAATCGGCCCCCGCCCGGGAAGAGCAGCCGGTCGCCGACGCATCCGCAGAGCAGCCTGCCGCGGAGACACCAGCAGACCAGACGGCCGCAGACGCATCCGTGGAGCAGCGGGCCGAACAGGCATCTCTCGACGAAGAGCCCACCGCTCCCGCCGCCGAGCCGGCCGCCGAGCCAGCCGTTGCGGCACAACCGGCTGACGCTGCCGTTGGGGTCGAAACGATCGGCGAAGCCGAGCCGCAGGCACTTGCGGCCGATGCCGAAAATGACGGCCCCGGCGACGAATCGTCCGCCGCAGAATCCGACGCAGAAGAGTCCGACAGCGACGAAGGCGACGGTGACTCCGAAGGCGAGGAGACTGAACACGACGACGAGGAGGAGGACGAAGAACCCGTCGAATTGGTCGGCGGCGACGCCATCGAGGAAGTGATGGAGCGCGCGCCGCGCTATCGCCGCCACTACAAAATTCAGGAAGTCATCAAGCGCCGTCAGGTGATGCTGGTACAGGTGGTGAAAGAGGAGCGCGGCACCAAGGGCGCGGCGCTCACCACCTATCTCTCGCTTGCCGGCCGCTATTCGGTGCTGATGCCCAATACCGCGCGCGGCGGCGGCATCTCCCGCAAGGTCACCAATGCGGAAGACCGCAAGCACATGAAGGAGATCGCCGAAGAGCTTGAAGTGCCGGAAGGCATGGGCGTGATCCTGCGCACCGCCGGCGCCTCGCGCACCAAGCTCGAGATCAAGCGCGACTTCGAATATCTGCTGCGACTGTGGGAGACGGTGCGCGACCTAACGCTGAAATCAACCGCGCCCACCCTCGTTTACGAGGAAGGCTCGCTGGTCAAGCGCTCGATCCGCGACCTCTATCACAAGGATATCGACGAGATCGTGGTCGAAGGCGAGGCCGCCTATCGCGAGGCGAAGGACTTCATGCGCATGCTGATGCCGAGCGCGGTGAAGAACGTCATCGCGTATAACGACACCCAGCCAATCTTCACCCGTTACGGGATCGAGTCTCAGCTCGATGCGATGTTCCAGCCGACCGTTCAGCTCAAGTCCGGCGGCTATATCGTGATCAATCAGACTGAAGCGCTGGTTGCGATCGACGTGAATTCCGGCAGAGCCACCCGCGAACATTCGATCGAGGAGACCGCGACCAAGACCAATATGGAGGCTGCGGCGGAGATCGCGCGCCAGCTCAGACTGCGTGACCTTGCCGGCCTGATCGTGATCGACTTTATCGACATGGACGAAGGCCGCAACAATCGTGCGGTCGAGCGCAAGATGAAGGAAGCGCTGAAGAGCGACCGCGCCCGCATCCAGGTTGGCCGGATCTCGCATTTCGGCCTGCTTGAAATGTCGCGCCAGCGCATCCGCTCGTCGGTGCTGGAAAGCTCGACCGAAGTCTGCCCGCATTGCGGCGGCACCGGTCACGTTCGTTCGGTCTCGTCGGTGGCGCTGCAGCTCGTGCGCGCGGTGGAGGAAACGCTGCTCAAGGGCGCAACGCACAATCTCATCGTGCGCTCGCGCTCGGACGTGGCGATCTACGTGCTGAACCACAAGCGCGCGCACCTGCGCAGGCTGGAGGAACGGTTCAAGATCTCGATCGCCGTCAATGTCGATCCGAGCCTGACCGGCCACCCCTCCTTCGCCATCGATCGCGGCGAACAGGTGATGTCGCTTGATCAGGCCAAGGCGATCGCCGCGACCATCCGGCCGGACTCGATTCCCGCCTACGCGCAGGAAGACGAAGCCGAGACCGACGCCGTGCTCGACGAACTCGAGGCCGAGGGCGGTGAAGACGCCAAGTCCGAAGATAGCCGTCCGTCGCGGTCCCGCCGCGGCCGCGGCCGCGGGCGTGGACGCGATCACGACGGCACGCCGCGATCCGAAAGCGCGAAGCCCGCGCCGGTTCAGGCGGAGGCCGGCGAAGCTGCCGAAGCTACCCATGCCGACGAGGAAGAGGTTGCGGAAGCTGGCGAGGAGGCCGAAAGCGCTGCCGCGCATGGCGACGGCGAAAAGCGCCGCCGGCGGCGCGGCCGCCGGGGCGGACGCCGCAACCGCCGGGACCGCGAGGACGATGGCGCGGAGACGGTTGCCCAGAATGCTGGTGACGAGGCTGGTCAGGAGGACACCCAGGAGGCTGCTCCGGACACCGAGCACGAGGCTGCGCCGGCCTCGGACGACGATGCCGCCAGCGCGCCCCAACCGGATAACGGGCAGGCCGGGCCGCAGATCTTCGTGACGCCAGCCACCGCCTCCGAGACCCCGCAAGGGACGCCGGCGGAGGCCGCGCCGGCCGAGCGTGCGCCGGCCGCGATGAACGGCCCCACTCCGCCCGAACCGCAGCCGGAGCGTCCGGCCGGCCGCAGGTCCACTGTGCGCGAAGCACCGCCGGCCTTTGCCTCGACCGGCGAGCCCGCCTACACGCCGCCGAGCCCACCAGCGGCGCCAGCCGAAGTTCAGCCGCCGCCGGCGCAGTCTGATGCGT
>JBIQKQ010000206.1:0-3435 GCA_044506365.1 Hyphomicrobiales bacterium | reverse complement strand
ATCGCCACCATGTCGCGGTCCAGGACGATGACGTGACGTCTTCGTTGCGGTAGTCGGATCGGGCACGCGCCGTTTGGCATCAGCGACAACGCGAAGGATCGCCGCAAGCTCTCGCCGATGAAGGCATTGACGAGCCTCGTTGCGGTTTCGGGGTCGATGGCTTGGTGAACCGCGATTCGATCAGGCCGGCGGCACGATCACCGCGTCGCGGCGGCCGGCGCCTGGATCGGAGCCAGCGGCTCGACGCGCACCTGCGCGGGTGTCTCCAGCCCCAGTATCGCGCGCAAGGCCGGCATTGCGGCGTCGGCCATCGCTGCATGGCCCTCGGCTGTCGGATGGATGGCGCCGCCATACACCGCACTGGTCGCGCCCCAGGTGGCGTCATGCAGGTCGCTCGGCTGCACCGCGGTTGAAATGCCTTCCGGAAAGGTCATGGCGGTGAAATAGCTGTCATTGGCCGTGCGGATCCAGCGCGCGCGCGGGGAATAGGGACGGAAATCGCGCGGGCGCAGGCGGCAGCGCAGCGGGTCGGTGGCGGCCTGTGATGGGCTGCTCTCGAAACTCTCGCCGTTCTCGAGGAAGCACTCGCGGTCGAAGACCGGATCGCGCGGGGAGCGCGCGCAAAAGCCACGATGCGCGAACTCGGCCTGATGCTGATCGACGAATGTCATGCGCTCGGTCCGCTGATCGCGGCAAGCGCCGGCCCCCTCGCAGGTCGCAAGCGCGCGCAGGCGTGGCAGGAATTCCCGCTCCACGAAGTCGGACGCCTCGCGCAGCTTGGCGCCATCCACCTCGAAAGCCGGATGCACGTCGAACCCGGCCCGCCCGCCGGCGCAGACCTGCCCGCCATTCACCATCGCCGGGTTGCCGTAAGTGACAAAAATGATGCGCTGCAGATTGCCGTCGAGATAGGGCTTCAGAGCGTCGCGCAGTTTCGCGAAGTCACGCGGGAACTTGTCGAGCTGGCCGCGGGCCTCGGACACGTCGGTAATCAGTCCGCCCCGCTTGAACAAGGCGCGCTCGGTCGCGGATTCGGTAATGATGTCGGCAACCAGACCCGAAAACGAAATATCGTTGGCGCCGACCGTGAGCAGGATGGCGTCGAGTTTGCGCTCCTTGTCGGTTTTCCTGGCGAGGTCGATCGCCTCTTTCAGCCGCACCATCTGCGCAACATTCGTACCGGTGCAGGAACCGGTCGCCGGGCATTCGCGCGCGCGCAGCGAACCGAAGATGCCGGCATCGATGGTCGAGCCGGAGCAGGCGAGCGGCAGAAAGGTCACCGCGACATGCGGATTTTCGATCGCGATCGCGAGCGCCGCGCGGACCTGGTAGCCGTAGAGTGAACGGTGGCAGGCCGCGCTCCACCAGCGCGCATTGAGCTTCGCCCAATCCGCCGAGGTGTTGCCGCTGCCGGTCGAGAGCGCCGGATCGCAGGCCTTGTTGCCTTTGAAGCCGGCGCGTCCGGGGCGGAAATATTCGCTGGTCGAGCCGGCGAGGAAACGCCGGAAACAGAAGCCGTCATCGCCGAGGGCGATTGCGCGATCCGGGTTGCCTTCGCCCGCCGCGATGGAATCGCCCATGCCGGCGATCAGAAGATCGCTGACGGTGATCTCCGCCATTGCGCGATGCGCCGTTCCATCCGGCAGGCCGACATCCACCGTCGCGATGGTGGTGTGGCCGTGCCGCACCCTGATCCGCACCGGATCGTCGCAGCGCGTCGTGGCCTGAGCGGGCGGGGATTCGCTGTCGTCGAAGTTCCAGGCGCAGAGCGCACCGGGCGGCACGGCCCCGGCCGCCATGGCGGTGATCGGATGATCGGCCGGGCTGAGATAATTCTCCTTCACGCCGTCGCGCTGGCAGGTCTCGGGCATTCGCCCTGTCTGGTCGACGCACAGATTATCGACCATGTCCCTGGCCCAGCCGCGGCCGTCGCTGGCCTGCGCCAGCCGCTGCTCCGTCGCCAGAATGCCATCGCCGCGATAGGCCGCGACATGACGCCGGAAATCGGCCTCGTTGCGAAACAGGCGAAAGCGGTTCCGCACTTCCCATTCGATCCGGATCGGACCCTCACCGGCCCCCGCGCCCGCGGCGTTGAGTTGCAGCGGCATAGGCTCGCGGACCTGCGCCCCGGCGGGCGGGCTCGCGGTCAAAAAGGCAAAGGCGGTCAAAGCCACGATGATCGGGGCGCGCATGGACATCCGAGGTTCGATATCGGGTATCGACTAGCATAAAGGTTTGGGCGGAAATATGGGGCGGCCCGCGGACTGGCCGCCGACACTTCGCAAAGCGGGCTATGCCGGCCTTTCGGCCGCGGCGCTTCGCGATCGCCTTCGAGCGCCGCGGGTCACATGGCCTGCACTGCCCCTTGACCGAAACGCTCCGGCGGTCTCCTTTGCAGCGTCGTGCGACAACGCCACATTGTGCGTCTCGCGAGGTCCGTCATGTTCGTCGCTTTCTTCACCGAACTGAAATCTGCGGGTGTGCCCGTCACGCTGCGCGAATATCTGACGCTGATGGAGGCGATGGACGCCGATCTCGCCTCGCGCAAGGTCGAGGATTTCTACTATCTGTCGCGCGCCGTCCTGGTGAAGGACGAGCGCAATCTCGACAAGTTCGACCGCGTGTTCGGCCATGTCTTCAAGGGCCTCGCGCTGATGGAGGAGGCGCTGACCGCGGACATTCCCGAGGAATGGCTGAAGTCGCTCGCGGAAAAATATCTCACCGAGGAGGAGAAGAAGCAGATCGAGGCGATGGGCGGGCTCGACAAGCTGCTCGAGACGCTGAAGAAGCGGCTGGAGGAGCAGAAGGGCCGCCATCAGGGCGGAGGCAAATGGATCGGCACCGGCGGCACTTCGCCGTTCGGCAATTCCGGCTACAATCCCGAGGGCATCCGCATCGGCGGCGAGAGCAGGCACCGCCGCGCGGTCAAGGTCTGGGACCGGCGCGAGTTCAAGGATTTCGACGACGAGGTCGAGATCGGCACCCGCAACATCAAGGTCGCGCTGCGGCGGCTGCGCAAATTCGCCCGCACCGGCGCCCCGGACGAGCTTGATCTCGACGGCACCATCAAGGGCACCGCGCACAAGGGCTATCTCGACATCCACATGCGGCCCGAGCGGCACAATGCGGTGAAGGTGCTCTTGTTCTTCGATGTCGGCGGCTCGATGGACTGGCACATCAAGGCGACCGAGGAACTGTTTTCCGCCGCGCGCGCCGAGTTCAAGCACATGGAGCATTTCTACTTCCACAACTGCCTGTACGAGCGGGTGTGGAAGGAGAACCGGCGGCGCTTCCAGGAAACCACGCCGACCTTCGACGTGATGCATACCTATCCGCATGACTACAAGGTGATCTTCGTCGGCGACGCGTCGATGAGCCCTTACGAGATCGCGATGCCGGGCGGCTCGGTCGAACACATGAACGAGGAGCCGGGCG
>JBIQKQ010000041.1:0-24040 GCA_044506365.1 Hyphomicrobiales bacterium | reverse complement strand
CACCACGTAGTAGTCGCGCATGAACGCGTCGCGGGCCGTGCTCTCCACACAGATGTTGGACGATATCCCCGCGGTGATCACCGTTCGGATGCCGTGTCCGCGCAACAGCAGGTCCAGATCGGTCTGATGGAAGGCATTGTACCGATGCTTCGTTACGATCGGTTCGCTGGGGAGCGGCCGGATCGGATCGTAGAAGTCGGCCTGCCACGATCCCGGCGTGCAGCTGTCCCACTTCGTAAAAGCGTCTCCATTGCGGCGCCGCGACGCCTGTTCGAGCCAGACGTCGGACAGGTACCAGTTTGGCTCGGTGGAATACGCATTGCGGACAAAAACCACGAAGATGCCGGCTGAGCGCGCGGCATCGATCAGCGATTTCAGCGTCGGAAGCATGGACTGGACACGCGCGATGTCTCCGCCTTCGCGGTCGACGGTGCCGCCCGGCGCGCAGAAATCATTCTGAATGTCGATGACCACGAGCGCGCAGTGAGCAGGATTCACCTTGGTTACGAGACCGCGCAGCACCGGCCGGTGAAATTGTACGGGAGTCTGCCTGAACTGCAAATCAGATTTGACATCCGTCATCAGTTTGGTCCTCGCATGCATGCAATCTGCGATGGGTGCAGTCTACTCGACGAAGATTGCGCCCTTCGTGATGACCGGCCGCCACATCTCGGTTTCGCGTGACACCGCTTCCGTCAACGCCGCACTGCCATCTCCCATCGGGGTGACGCCGGCAGCCTCTAGCTTTTCGCGCACGTCCGGCAACTTGATCACGTCGACGACATCCCTTTCAATACGGCTCTTGAGCGCTTCCGGCATCGACTTCGGACCAAGGATCGCGAACCATGCATTGGTGTCGTAGCCTGGATATCCGGATTCAGCGATCGTCGGGACCTCGGGAAGGTGAGGGCTGCGGGTGGCGGTGGTCACCGCAATCGCGTTCAGCTTGCCGGCGCGGATCAGGGGCAGCACGGACGGCAGGTTGTCAAACATCAGGTGCACGCTGCCGCCGAGCAGATCCTTCACTGCAGGACTGCTGCCGCGATACGGCACATGAACCAGCTTCAAACCCGCGCGCTGAAACAGCAATTCGGCGCTGACCTGACCGTTGGACCCGATACCCTGCGAGGCATAAACGTATTTCTTCGGATCTGCCTTCAACAGGGCAATGAGTTCGGGCAGCGTCTTTGCCGGCACGTCCGGATGGGTCACGAGCACATTGGCCACGCTGCCGGTGCGCGTGATCATGGCGAGGTCACGATCGACGTCATAGCCGAGTCTCTTGTAGACGAGCGGGTTGATGGTCAGCGCGTTTGAGGAGATCGCGAGCAACGTATGACCGTCAGCCGGCGCGCGCACCACCGCATTGATGCCGACAGCACCACTTGCGCCCGGCTTGTTCTCAATGACGACGCTCTGTCCCCATCGCTCGGTGAGCTTCTGGCCGATTATTCTGATGATGATATCGCTCGTACCGCCAGCCTGATACGGAGAAACGATCGTGACGGTCTTGGACGGGAAGTCCTGCGCGGGCGAAATGCCAACCGTCGCACCCAAGGCAAGCGCCGAAAGCGCCGCAATTGCCAGGCGTCTGCACATGATCATCCCTCGCATCGGTTGTTGTAACATCCTCGGGCGTCTCTCTGTTCACTGCGCTTGCACGTTATGTCCGTCGCCGCGCAGCGCAGCGCAGCCCCGGCGTAACGACGTCAGGTCACACAATCGTACGGCGCTTCGCCGCTGCCGCTGTATAATTATTTCCGGCTGACATTTCTACAGAAATATCACATAGACCGTCGTCTAAAGGCCTTCGGCTCCATCAGACCTCATCGCGCAATGGCGGAGACTGTGTCCATGAAAATCGAAAATGACCTCGAGATCCCCATGCGAGATGGCGCGCGGCTCATGGCCGATGTTTTCCGTCCCTCGTCGGGGGAGCGCGTCCCGGTCATCTTGAATCTCGGCGTCTACCAGAAGGACAAGCTTTGGACCCCGCCCGCCGATCTCGAAGAGGATCCCAACCCCCACATGGTCTGGGAGACTGCGAACCCACAATGGTGGGTACCGCATGGCTACGCCCTGGTGCGCGTCGACGCGCGCGGCTCGGGACGCTCGGCCGGGCGCAGCAATCCCTGGTCGCCGGATGAGGCACGAGATCTTTACGACGCCATCGAATGGGCCGCACGGCAGCCCTG
Source organism: Hyphomicrobiales bacterium (assembly GCA_044506365.1). Lineage (GTDB taxonomy): Bacteria > Pseudomonadota > Alphaproteobacteria > Rhizobiales > Xanthobacteraceae > Pseudorhodoplanes. The sequence continues at coordinate 21,845 of JBIQKQ010000041.1, read as the reverse complement.
GTGCAACGGCGCCGTCGGCCTTTCAGGAATTTCCTATTATGCGATCAACCAATGGCTGGTGGCCAACCTGCAGCCGCCGTCGCTGAAGGCCATGATCCCCTGGGAAGGCGCCGCGGACATGTATCGCGACTTCGCCTTTCACGGCGGGCTGTTCTCGTTCGGCTTCGCCGTGAACTGGTATCACAGCCAGATGGCGAACCACCTGCTGGGCAAACCCCAGGCCTACGCGACGGATTCGTTCTCCGGCGACTGGATCTGGGACTATATGCGCCACAACCTGGACAGCGACTGGTATCACGGGCGCCGTGCGAACTGGGACGCGATCAACGTGCCGTTTCTCAGCGCCGGCAACTGGAGCGGGATGGGGCTTCATCTGAGAGGCAATTGCGAGGCTTTCATGTGCAGCCCGCATTCGCACAACAAGCTGCGCCTGCATGCCGGCACGCATATCCACCCGTTTCATTCGGAGGAAGGACGCAAGGATCAGCTGCGCTTTTTCGATTACTGGCTGAAGGGCATCGACAACGGTGTGATGCACGAGCCGCCGGTGAAGTTGCAAATTCGAAAGGGCGGCCATGGCAACTATGAATGGCGCCAAGAACACGAATGGCCACTCAAGCGGACGCGCTGGACGCGCATGTATCTAGGGCCGGACGGCTCCCTCGCACCAACAGCCAGCAAGACCGCCGGCGAGATCAGCTACTCTGCGTCGATGATGACAAAGATGGGGATAGCCACCGGCACCTTCAGTGCGGGTGCAGCCGCTTCAGCGGCAGGCGGCGCCAGTTTCCAAACCGAACCCTTCGCGGAAGAAACCGAAGTCACCGGTCCGGTGGCGCTGTCGCTTTGGGTATCGAGCAGCACGGAAGACCTCGACATCTTCGTAACGCTCCGAAACATCGGTCCCGATGGGAATGACGTTTTTGAGATGGGTCAGCAGGGGCAGCCGGTTCCCGTTGCGAAAGGATGGCTGCGCGCCTCGCATCGAAGGCTCGATACTGAACGCTCGCTTCCGTTCCGGCCCTATCACTGCCACAGCGAACGCCAGTGGCTGACGCCCAACGAACCCGTGCAGGTGCAGGTCGAGATTTGGCCGACCTGCATGGTGTTCGCCCCCGGTCACCGTCTGCGCATTGACATCCAGCCGCGCGACGGCCTGGGCAGCGCCCCCTACACGCATTTCAACGGCGACTACAATACCGGGACAAACACGCTGCATGTGGGCGGTCGTTACGACTCATACCTGCTGCTCCCCATAATTCCCGGCTGAACGCCACTGTAATGCGGTCGCGCGGCCCTTGACGAACCGACCTTGCTCGTCACCCTGCGCCGATGAATTACAGGCATGCTTTCCACGCCGGCAATTTCGCCGATGTCGTCAAACACGCCCTACTCGCGCGCGTCGTCATGCACCTGCGCGAGAAGGACGCTGCGTTCCGGGTGATCGATACGCATGCCGGCGCAGGCCTCACCGACCTTGCAAGCGACGAAGCACGGCGCGGCGGCGAATGGCAGGATGGCATCGGCCGTGTCTGGCAGCACCGCTTTGAGCCTGACGTCGCGGCACTGATCGAGCCCTATCTGGCCGCGATCGCAGCACGCAATCCGGGCGGCATGCTCACGTCATATCCCGGCTCGCCGCTTTTGATCCGGCACTGGCTGCGCCCGCAGGATCGCATGATTGCCTGCGAACTCGAACCGGCCGCCGCGCGCGCCCTGACGCGAAATCTGCATGGTGATCCGCGCACCAAGGCGATCGCCATCGACGGCTGGACCGCGCTGAATGCGTTTATTCCGCCGAAGGAGAAGCGCGGCCTCGTTCTGATTGACCCGCCCTACGAGCGGGAGAACGAATTGCAGCGCGCGGCCGACGCGCTCGGCGCCGCGCACCGCAAATGGCCTGTCGGCACGATCCTGCTCTGGTACCCGATCAAGGACGCGCGCGAGATCGCCCGCTTCATCAAGACGCTCGCGGCCCTCAAGCTCGCAAAATCGTTGCGAATAGAACTGTCCCGCATCTCCGAAGGCGGAGGGAAGCTGCGTGGAAGCGGCCTGATCGCGGTCAACCCGCCCTGGACGCTTCGCGCGCAGGCGCAAATTTTGCTGCCCGCGCTATCGCAAGCCTTCTGGCGCAAGGAAAGAAGCGAAATTCGTGTCGACCCCCTGGGACCGGGATGATTTCCGCCGCAATCCTCTTTCCACGCGAACGGCATTGGTCTTAACTAAAGCGGCTGGCTTTGACGTTCCGCCCTCTTCAGGGGGGCCGGCGGAGTGACCGAGGCCCGACGAAAGGCTGACGCTTTCCCCGATTGTGAATGTCCGGCCGAGCCGCTGCGCCGTGGGGGACGGCGGCTTAGCAATTGCGGGAAAGGAGTTCCCCGATGGCTCAAACGGGAACTGTCAAATTCTTCAATGGCGAACGAGGCTACGGCTTCATCAAACCGGACGATGGCGGACGCGATGTGTTCGTCCATATCACGGCGGTGGAGCAGGCCGGCCTTAAGTCTTTGGCGGAAGGGCAACGGATCAACTTCGACGTTGAGCCTGACAAGAAGGGCAAGGGGCCAAAAGCCGTCAACCTCGTGATCACCGGATAGCACGAGGCGTCCGACCCGTCCTGTCTTGCGTGCCCGCGCGCGGCGCCATTGCGACCGCCGTCAGCGAAAGTGTTTTCGCCAGAAATGTCCTTATGAGTACGACCATGATGCTTCGATCCGCACCGCCTTCGCCGTTCGGGCGCAAGGTCAACATCGCGGCAAGCATCCTCGGTCTCGACCATCGCATCGAAGTCGTGCCGGCCGACACCGCCAGCGACACAGACGATCTGCGCCAACAAAACCCGCTCGGAAAAGTCCCCACACTCGTCCTCGACGACGGCCGCACGCTGTTCGACTCGCGCGTGATCCTCGAGTATCTCGACCACCTCGCCGGCGGCGGCCGCATCGTTCCGCGCGATCCCGACGCACGCCTTGCGGCGCTGCGGCTGCAGGCGCTGTGCGACGGCATCCTGGATGCATCGATCCTGCAGGTCTATGAGGGACGCCATCGTCCCGAGACTCTGCGTCATCAGCCCTGGCTCGATTATCAGGCGGGCAAGGTGGCGCGCGCGCTGACAGCCCTCGAAGCGCAACCGCCGGCGCTCGATCCTGAGCCGCATGTCGGCCAGATCACCCTCGCCTGTGCGCTCGGATATCAGGATCTGCGATTCCAGGGTGTTTGGCGCGCGAGCCACCCGAGGCTGGTCGCCTGGCTCGAGCGGTTCGCCGCGCAGGTGCCCGCCTTCGCGCGAACGCGCGTTGAGCCGTAGCGGCGGTCGCATGCCCGCGACCGTCCGGAAGACCGGCGCGGAAGACCCGGTCAGAAGCGGTAGTTGACGCCAAAACGGACGAGATTGTTGTCGAAGCCGTGATCCGCCCCCGTGACTGTATAGGCGCGGTCGGCAAAGCTCAGATAGAGATATTCCGCCTTGAGCGACCAGTTCTGATTGAGCGCGAATTCGGCGCCGGCGCCGATGGTCCAGCCGATATGGCTGCGATCTTCGGTCAGCCCTCGGCGCTCGGCTTCGAGCCCGCCGAAAGCAAGACCGCCGGTCGCATAGAGCAGCGTATTGTTCCAGGCGGCCACGCCCGCGCGTGCGCGCAGCGTGCCGAACCAGGGATTGGAGAATTTCCACGGAGCGAAGGTGTCATCAGCGTTGCTGATGTTGATGTCGGCTTCTGCGCCGAGCACAAAGTTGCCGTTCTGCCAGTTATACCCGGCCTGTATGCCGCCCGCGACGCCCGACGGCTTGGCCGGATTGTTGTCGATGCTGCCCCATTGATAGCCGACATTGGCGCCGAAATACGGGCCCATCCAGCGATAGGCGAGAGGCGGCGGAGGCGGCGCGGCATATTGCGGATAGCCCATGTCGGCGGCCTCGGCATGGCCGGACATCATTATCGTCGCAACGGCGGCCCCAAACAGCAGCTTTCTCATCTCACTCACTCCTGCACCGTTCCGCAATGTGCTGCGGGCGCACGGGAGACCCGCGCCGGCGGCCGATAGTTGGCCTTTTAAGCTTCGGGTTATCGCCGTGTTTAAGTTAAACAGCGGTGAATCGGGGAGACGAGCTAAACGCATCGCTAACGGATCGTAAAAGACTGGAAAGCTCGCCTAACGCTTCGTTGACCATGCAGCGCCGGCGGCCTACGGCAGCAACTGCGCGCGGGGCACTTGCGCAGCCACGGAACCGGGAACATCTGAACTGTCTCCCATGAACGGCCGGAAGACCAATATCGAGCCCGAACTCGACCTGCGTGATGAGGACGAGGAGCAGAGCCTGCCGCAGTCCGAGCCCGAAAACGGGTCGGAAACACAACCTCGCCTTGCGGCCGGGCGCGCCGCGATCGCCCGATATCTGAAGCATGCGCCGGCGGGTCCGGGCGTCTACCGCATGCTCGATGCGGCCGGCGACGTGCTCTATGTCGGCAAGGCGAAGAGCATCAGGAAGCGCATTTCCTCCTATGTCCGCCCGACCGGGCATGACAGCAGGATCGCCCGCATGATCGCGGCGACGGCTTCGCTTGAATTCGTCACCACACGGACCGAGACCGAGGCGCTGCTGCTCGAAGCCAACCTGATCAAGCGCTTGCGGCCGCGCTTCAACGTGCTGATGCGCGACGATAAGTCGTTCCCGTACATCGTCATCACGCGCGATCATCCGTCACCGCAGATCCTGAAGCATCGCGGCGCCCGCACCCGTGCCGGCGACTATTACGGGCCGTTCGCGTCGGTGTGGGCGGTCAACCGCACGATCACCGCCCTGCAACGAGCCTTCCTGATCCGCTCCTGTTCTGATGCTGTTTTCGAAAGCCGCACGCGCCCGTGCCTCCTGCACCAGATCAAGCGCTGCTCTGCACCCTGCACCGGTGAGATCGATCCGGACGCCTATGCCGAGCTTGTTCGCGAGGCACGCGAATTCCTTTCCGGCAAGAGCCGTGCGGTGAAGGATTTGCTGGCCCAGGAGATGGAGAAGGCTTCGCAGGCGCTCGACTTCGAGCGCGCGGCGATCTATCGCGACCGTCTCGCGGCGCTTTCGGCGATCCAGTCGCAGCAGGGGGTGAATCTGCGCGGTGTCGACGATGCCGATGTGTTCGCGATCCACCAGGCCGGCGGCTTCAATTGCGTGCAGGTGTTCTTCTTCCGCACCGGTCAGAACTGGGGCAATCGTGCGTATTTTCCGAAGGCCGACCGTGGCCTGCCCGCGGCCGAAGTGCTCAGCGCCTTCATCGCCCAGTTCTACGATGACAAGCCATGCCCGAGAACGATCCTCGTTTCGGAAGACCTGCCCGAGCGCGCCTTGCTGGCGCAGGCGCTGTCGACGAGGAGCGGCCACAATGTCGAGATCGCAACACCCAGGCGCGGCGAAAAGCGCGACGTCATCGACCACGCGCTGGCCAATGCCCGGGAGGCGCTCGGCCGCAAGCTTGCCGAGACCTCATCGCAGCAGGCGCTGCTCCGGTCGCTGGCGGAGACCTTCGGGCTATCGGCGCCGCCACGGCGCATCGAGGTCTATGACAACAGCCACATCCAGGGCTCCAACCCGGTCGGCGGGATGATCGTTGCCGGTCCGGAAGGCTTCGTGAAGAACCAGTACCGCAAGTTCAATATCCGCTCCGAGGACCTGACACCCGGCGATGATTTCGGCATGATGCGCGAGGTGCTTGAGCGCCGGTTCAAGCGGCTGATGAGCGAACATCCGCGCTCCCCGCAGGAAGCGATAGAGCAAGATTCCGCGACATCCGGGCAGCCAGGCGACTCAGAGGGGCGCGAGGCCGACACCCCATGGCCCGACCTCGTGCTGATCGATGGTGGACAAGGTCAACTCACCGCCGCCTGCCAGACGCTCGAACGGCTTGGGGTCACCAATGTTCCGGTTGTGGCGATCGCCAAGGGCATCGACAGAGACGCCGGGCGAGAGACCTTTTTCATGCCGGGCCGCGAGCCGTTCCGGCTGCCGCCGCGCGACCCCCTGCTCTATTTCATCGAGCGGCTGCGCGATGAGGCGCACCGCTTTGCGATCGGCTCGCATCGCACACGGCGCAAGCGTGATATTCGCGAGGGCGGATTGCAGGAAATTCCCGGCATCGGCCCGACCAGAAAGCGCGCGCTGCTCAATCATTTCGGCACGCTGAAAGCAATCGAGCGCGCTTCGGTCGCCGACCTTGCAAAAGTTCCCGGCATCAACGCCGATACAGCCCGCCGCATCTATGATTTTTTTCACGACCGGCCGGGCTGATTTGAGCGTGTTTTCACGGCTTTTGCCTAGGCTCGGGACAAGTTGCGGCTATGTCCTAACGGCGGGTTGACGGGGAGCGGCCGGGTGTGTTCGCTGGCACCCATGAATTCCGTGTCGACGCAACGCATGTCGGGGGGCGCGTTTTCCCTGCCGAATGTGCTGACCTACAGCCGGATCGTTGCGGTGCCGCTGGTGGTGGCCTGCATGTACTGGCAGGCGATCCTGCAGGGCGGGCTGTGGCTCAGGCTGGTTGCGCTCGGAATTTTCATCGCGGCCGGCATCACCGATTTCTTCGACGGCTATTTCGCCCGCAGCTGGGGTCAGCAATCGCGTCTTGGCCGCATGCTCGACCCGATCGCCGACAAGCTCCTGGTCGCATCCTGCCTTTTGATGCTGGCCGCGGACGAGACCATCAAGGGATGGTCGCTTTTTGCCGCCATCATTATTTTGTGCCGCGAAATCCTGGTCTCGGGCCTTCGCGAATTTCTTGCAGAATTACGCGTCAGCGTACCGGTAACGCAGCTCGCAAAATGGAAGACGACGCTGCAGCTCGTGGCGATCGGGTTCCTGCTCGGCGGAGAGGCGGTCGACTATTATCTGCCGCAGAGTTTCCTCGACCTGCGCTGGCGCTACGGCGAGGAGCCATTGCCGCTGACCACGTCGGTCGGGCTGGTGCTGCTCTGGATTTCCGCGATTCTCACCCTTTATACGGGCTGGGACTATTTTCGCGCCGGCCTGCGTCATATCATCGACGACTGACGCGGGACGGGATTGTCCTCGTCTTTCCGGTTGCGCAAAGCGCCGATCGGGGATGCGGGCACAGCCATGAGACCGGGGTTGGCATGAAGCTTCTGTATTTCGCTTGGGTGCGTGAGCGTATCGGCAAGGTCGAGGAAGAACTCCACCCGCCGGCCGAGGTGACGACCGTATCTGACCTCGTGGCCTGGCTCGCCGGACGCGGCGAGGAATATGCTTATGCATTCGAAAACCCGAATGTGATCCGCGCCGCGATCGATCGCAGGCACGTCCAGCCCGATACCCTGATCGCCGGCGGCCGCGAGATCGCGTTCTTTCCCCCTATGACCGGCGGCTGATGACCACGACCATCCGCCTGCAGCGCGAAGATTTCGACGCTGCCGCCGAGGCCGGGCGGCTCGCGCGCGGACGCACCGATATCGGCGCGGTCGTGACCTTCGCGGGCATCTGCCGCGATCACGAGGACGGCCGCGGCGTCAGCGCTTTGACGCTCGAACATTATCCCGGCATGGCGGAGGAGGAGATCGCCCGGCATGTCGCGGAAGCCGAGCGGCGCTGGCCGCTCATGGGCGTTACCGTGATCCATCGCTTCGGCCGCATGCAGCCGGGCGACAATATCGTATTGGTGGTGACGGCTTCGGCGCACCGGCAGGCGGCCTTCGAAGCGGCGTCATTCCTGATGGACTACCTGAAGACCCGCGCCCCGTTCTGGAAACTGGAAGAGCGGTTGGATGGCACGGATTGGGTGGCAGCGAAAGAGTCGGATGACGACGCCGTGGCGCGGTGGGACAATCAACAACCGTAGCCGGTATTGAGCGCAGCGAAATACGGGAAAGCACACCACCCGGATTTCGCTCCGCTCACTCCGGGCTCATGGCCCTCCGCTGTTTACGCCGCGCGCGACTTCGGCTGCACTTCGGCGGTGTAGTCGTCCATCAGCTGCTTGGTGATGGCGCCGGGAGTGAAATTCCACTTGTCGATCTGGGCAACCGCCGTGACTTCCGCCGCCGTGCCCGTGATGAAGCATTCGGAGAAGGCCGTCAGTTCGTCCGGCATGATCCGCCGCTCGATCACCTCAAAACCGCGACGCCTGGCGAGATCGATCACGGTGCGGCGAGTGATACCGTCGAGGAAGCAGTCGGCGGTCGGCGTGTGGATCTTGCCGTCCTTGATGAAGAAGATGTTGGCGCCGGTGCACTCCGCGACCCGGCCCTCCCAGTCAAGCATCATCGCATCGGCAAAGCCGCGGCGTTCGGCACGGTGCTTCGATACGGTGCAGATCATGTACAGGCCCGCGGCCTTGGCGAGACACGGCGCGGTGCGCGGATCAGGCCTGCGATATTCTGCAAGGTCGAGCTTGATGCCCTTGAGCCGCTGTTCCGGATCGAAATAGCTCGGCCATTGCCACGCCGCGATCGCCAGATGGATCTGATTGTTCTGGGCAGACACGCCAAGCTGCTCCGAGCCGCGCCAGGCGATCGGGCGCACATAGGAGTCCGGCATGTTGTTCTTTTCGATCACCAGACGCTTGGCCGCGTCAATTTCCGCGACCGAGTACGGAATCTCAAAATCGAGAATGTTCGCCGAGCGCTTCAGCCGCTCGGAATGTTCCGTGCTCTTGAAAATCTCGCCGCCATAGGCGCGCTCACCCTCGAACACGGCGCTTGCGTAGTGCAGGCCATGCGTCAGCACGTGAATCTTCGCCTCCGGTCCCGGCACCAGCTTGCCGTCGAACCAGATCATGCCTGGCAGTTGATCGAAGGGCACGGACATCGGCTTCCTCCTTGGCGAAGCGCGGCGGACATTATCAGGCTTTGTTGCACCAGGCTGTTTTGCCTGATCCGTCCATTCCCATTATTGTCCGACCGATCCGGCGCGCCAGCGTGCCGGAGTTGGCCGGAACCGAAAGAGCAAGATATTTCGTTACAGCACCTCTTTCGGTAACAATCTTCCGGAAATATGTCAATAGTGCTGACCTAATAACCAACGATCCAGCATGTCCGTGACACAGCTTCGCGACCGCCTTGGCACACCCGAACCCGATCCGGCCCGGCCCGCCGGCGAACCGGTCTGGGACCTGATCGAGCTTTTGTTCTTCGCATATCGGGACTTCGTGGGCGATGCCGATGAGGCGCTCGCCAAATTCGGCTTCGGCCGCGCGCATCATCGGGTGCTGCATTTCGTGACCCGCCATCCCGGCATCAAGGTCGCGGATCTGCTTGACATCCTGAACATCACCAAGCAGTCGCTCGGCCGTGTCCTGAAGCAGCTCGTGGATCAGGGTTACATCCTTCAAAAGGAAGGGGAAAGCGACCGACGCCAGCGCCTTCTTTATGCCACGCCCAAGGGCGAAGCGCTGGCCATGAAACTCGCCGGCCTCCAGACCGAACGGATCGCGCGCGCGCTCGCCGAAATCGGACCGAACGCGCATCGCGACGCCCGCAGTTTTCTGATCGCAATGATCGATGGCCGCGAACGCGATCACGTTCTGCAACTGATCGCGCGCGCCGATCGGCAGAGACACGGCAAGCTATGAGGGCCGCAACGATGCAGATCACCAGCGCCGCACCGGTCGGCCCGGCCGACGATGCCCCCCACCTCCTGGTCGTCGACGACGACCGGCGGATTCGTGACCTGTTGTCGCGCTTTCTCGCCGCCGAGGGCTATCGCGTGACCACCGCCGACAACGCGGCGGAAGCGCGCGCCAAGCTCAATGGCCTGCATTTCGACCTTCTGATCCTCGATGTGATGATGCCGGGCGAAACCGGCTTCGATCTCGCCAAGTCGCTGCGCTCGACCTCCAGCGTGCCGATCCTGATGCTGACGGCGCGGGACGAGACCGCAATGCGGATCGAGGGTCTGCAGATCGGCGCCGATGATTACGTGGCAAAGCCGTTCGAGCCGCGCGAGCTTTCGCTGCGCATCAACAATATTCTCAAGCGCGCCCAGCCTGCGGCGCCGACGCCGATCGAATCCGTCCGGTTCGGCGATTTTGTCTTCCATATTTCCCGCGGCGAACTGAAGCGCGGCGAGGAGGTTGTCCGCCTCACTGACCGCGAGCGCGACATGCTGCGGGTGCTTGCGGCGACGCCCGGAGAGACGGTGCCGCGGCTCTCGCTTGCGGGCAACGATCCTGCCGTCAACGAACGCGCGGTCGATGTTCAGGTGAACCGGCTGCGCCGAAAGATCGAGCGCGACCCCGCCAATCCGCTTTTCGTGCAGACCGTACGCGGCATCGGCTATCGGCTGGTGGTGTCTCCGTGAGGCGTTGACCGATCATGGCGAGGCAAGGCAGCGCCGCATCTTTACCTCTCCCCGCTTGCGGGGACAGATCGGCTTGCGAGCACGAGCGAGCAAACCGGGTGAGAGGGCGTTTCGGCTTCGTACAATGTTGCAACGCCCCCTCATCCCCCTCGCGCCTGCGGCGCTTGGCACCCACTCCCCGTAAACGGGGAGAGGGAAGATGACCAGTCTCGATGTCGGCCTACAGACCATCCGCTCGGCCGCATATAGGGTGAATCTCGCCTGGGACCGGCTCGGCAAGACCATCAAGCGCTTCATGCCGACCGGGCTGTATGCCCGGGCGCTGCTGATCATCATTGCGCCGATGGTGATCTTGCAGTCGGTGGTCGCCTTCGTGTTCATGGAGCGGCACTGGAATTCGGTGACGCAGAAGTTGTCTTCGGCGGTCGTGTCCGACATCGCGGCTCTGATCGATGTGTATCGCGGTTATCCGCAGGATGCGCAGAACGCGCAGATCCGGCGGATTGCACAGGAGCGGCTCGGGCTTGTTGTGGATTTCCTTCCCGCGACCGAGATGCCACCGCCGGGACCAAAGCCGTTCTTCTCCCTGCTCGATCAGGCGCTGTCGGTCGAATTGCGCAAGATCAAGCGGCCGTTCTGGATCGACACCGTCGGCAAATCCGCACTGGTCGAAATCCGCATCCAGCTCGACAATGCGGTGATGCGCGTCCTGGCGCCCCGCAGCGCGGCCTATGCCTCGAATTCGGAAATCTTCCTGTTCTGGATGGTCGGAACCTCGCTAGTCCTGCTGACCGTCGCCATCATCTTCCTGCGCAATCAGATCCGGCCGATCCTGCGCCTCGCGGACGCCGCCGAAGCGTTCGGCAAGGGCCGCGACATGCCAAATTTCCGCCCGCGCGGGGCCCGGGAAGTGCGGCGCGCGGCGGTCGCATTCATCGAAATGAAGCTGCGCGTGGAGCGCGCGATCGAGCAGCGCACCACCATGCTCGCCGGCGTCTCGCACGACCTGCGCACCATCCTGACTCGCTTCAAGCTCGAGCTCGCCATGCTCGGCAAGGGCCCGGAGATCGACGCACTGAAGAAGGACGTCGACGAGATGCAGCGCATGCTCGAGGCTTACCTGGCCTTCGCGCGCGGCGATATGGGCGAGCAGGCCTCACCGACCGACATGGCTGCGTTCCTTGAGCAAATGAAGGACGATGCCGAGCGCACCGGCCACAAGACGACGGTGGACTTCACCGGTCAGCCGATCGTCACGGTGAAATCGGCCGCATTCAAACGCTGTCTCGCCAATCTCGTGACCAATGCGGCGCGCTACGCACACTCGATCGCCATCACCGGTCACCGTGACCATCGCTGGCTGACCATCACCATCGACGACGACGGTCCAGGCATTCCGGCGGCGCAACGCGAGGAAGTGTTCAAGCCGTTCCTGCGGCTCGACGATGCCCGCAACCAGGACAAGGGCGGCACCGGCCTTGGCCTTGCGATCGCACGCGATATCGCCCGTTCGCACGGCGGCGACATCATGCTCGGCGATTCCCCGCTTGGAGGCTTGCGCGCCACCGTGCGCGTACCGGTCTGAGCGCTGGAGGTTCGAAACCATCGGCGGGCGAAGGCCCGTCGATGCGCCGTGCCTGCCAAAATAGACATTGCAAAGGTGGGCTCGCTTCGCCAGCCCACCCTGCCCTCTTACCCTTACGGGCAGAACCAGAAGCCGTTGACCACGACGCAGCCGAGCGCCTGCCAGTTCCACGGACGCGCGTTATACTGACGCCAGCCGGGAGGGGCGACATAGTAGGTCCGGCCCGGAATCCAGCGGCTGTGCCAATGCCCGTGACCATGCCGGTGCGCGTGATGGTGCTTGTGGCCGTGACGGTGCTTGTGGCCGTGATGGTGCTTTCCGCCATGATGGTGCTTGCCACCATGATGACCCTTGCCATGACCGCGACCACCATGACCCTTGCCGCCGTCGCGGACCTGGATCAGGAGAGAATCGGAGGGCAGCGCCATCGTGTTCGGCCCGACGGGTGCGGCCGCGGCGGGCGACATCAGCAGCGCAGACAGCACAAGCGCGGGAGCGACTTTGAGTCCAAGTGACATAGCGTCTCCTCGAATTACGGGGGATCATCGCTCTCCGCATCCGAGAACGACCGCTTCAGCTACAGGACGGTTGCTTAAGAAACCGTAGCGGGCCGGGCCCCCGGCAGTATCAGGCCGCCACAATATCGTCGTCGGAATCGGGATCGCGGCGCCGCCGCGCCCGCCGACGTCCGGCTTGCAGCCGCTCGGGTATGGCCAGCATCGCGTCAAGCATGCCGGACCAGCGCTCGGCGCGCGCCAGTTCACGATCGAGCGCCGCCATGGTCCGGGCAAGTCCCGGATCTTCGTCATTTGCCCATACCGACAACACCCGCGCATAGAGCAGCGTCAGCGCCTGCGCCCGCAGCGCCCCTTTCGGACCGGCGGACGAGATGCCGGCAGCAGTCATCATCCAGCTCATCGAGCGCGCGGCGAGCCCATTCATGACGAGCGCGAGCGGTGGGTCGTATCGCGCCGAGCGCAAAAGCGAGCGAATCGCCGCCCTGTGCGGCGCATGTGCGTCGAGCCGACGCATCAGCACGTCAAACAGGCGCTCGCGGGCGGGCTCCTCACCCATATCCGACGTATCGGCCGCCAGCACCTTGCGGTCGACATCCTTCATATGCGCGGCAAGAATCGCGACCACAGATGGAAATGCGCCGCGCAGGTCGGCAAGCGACACGCCAGCGGTCTTGGCGACGTCGTCAAGGCGGATACGCTCGAACGGCGTGCTCGCCAACAGGGTCAACAGCGCATCGATGATCCTTGCGCGGTCGCCCGCCTCGGTCGTGCTGGCATCAGTCATGGCGGCCTCCTTTGCTCTGCCGCCTCAATGTAGGCTTCAGGCGCCACAGTTCCATGGCCGCATCGCTTCAGCGGCGCTCTCGCGTTCGATCTGAGGCCGTTTACCCGGCAAGCTCCTTTGAGCGCTGGGCCGCCGCCACCACAGCCCGGCGCATCAGCGGGTCGAGCCCATCTGCCGCCATCAGCACATCGAGCGCGGCCGCCGTGGTCCCGTTTGGAGACGTCACGTTTCGGCGCAAGGTCGCAGGCCCCTCCGCCGAACGATGCAACAGTTCGCCCGATCCTGACACTGTCTCCCGCGCTAGCTTCGCGGCGAGATCCTCGGGCAAGCCGGCAGCGACGCCGGCGCGCGCCAGCGCTTCGGCGAGCAGAAACACATAAGCCGGCCCAGAACCGGATACGGCCGTCACCGCGTCCATCAGGCCCTCGTCTGCGATCCACTCCACCGCACCCGAGGCCGCAAGCAGAGCATGGGCGCGCTGCTTCTGCTCCGCGGTCACCGCCGCGTTCGGTACCGCCACCGTAATCCCGCGTCCGATAGCGGCGGGCGTATTCGGCATGGCGCGCACGATCGCAGCCTTCGGCATCGCGTCCTGCAGGAACCCGAGCGTCTTGCCGGCCATGATGGAAAGGACCAGCGTATCCGAACCAGTCAGGGCGGCGACCGACGGCATCGCCTCGGCTGCGACCTGCGGCTTCACCGCGAGCACGACCGTGCCGATATTCTCGACCGCGCCCGCAGGCGGATTGAGCGCGACGCCCTGCATCGACAACGCGACGATTTCCTCGGACGGCTGCGGCTCGATCACCACGACATTGTGCGCATCGAGACCGAGCGCGAGCCAGCCCTCCAGCATCGCGCCGCCCATCTTGCCGGCGCCCACCAGCGCAAGCAGGCCGATATTATCGAGCCGTTGTTTGTCGGTTTGTGTCATGAACCCATACCACCCGTTCGTCCCCGCGAAAGCGGGGCCCAGCATACCCTTACGCCGGCCTGGCGCCTTATAGGCGGATTCCAGCTTGCGTGGGAATGAACGGAAGACGCAGGTCTCAAGCCTCGCCGGATGTTTCGAACATCGCTGCGTCGAGCGCCTCGCGCGCGGACTTCCCGGCCCAAAGCACAAACTGGAATGCCGGGAAATAGCGCTCGCAGGTGTCGATCGCAGTGCCCAGCACAGCCTTGCATTGATCGTCGGTAGCCTCGGCTCCGCCGGTAAGAACCAGCGCATGGCGGAACATCACCAGACCGTCTTCCGACCACAGGTCGAAATGGCCGATCCACATCTGCTCGTTCATATGCGCAATCAGCTGCTGGATTTCGGCACGGCGGCGATCGGCGACCTTGACGTCGAAGGCGCAGGCCAGATGCAGCGCCTCGAGTTCGCTCATCCAGGTGAATGACACCTGATAGTCGTTCCAGCGACCCTTTATGAGGATGTTTATCTCGTCGTCCCCGGCCCGCTCGAAGGCCCAGTCATTGCCCGAGGCGATGCGTTCGACGACATCCAGCGGATTGCCGTGCGTCGTCCCGTTGATATCGGTCAGTGCCATTTTCATCCGCCGCCTGCGAGGCTTTGCGCTTAACCAACGCACGCGTACCAACGATGCCGAGACGGGACGTTCCGCCGCAGCGCAATACGACGACGCCGAATTGACACGCGATCGTCGAATCACTTGGTGCTCTGACTATAGCCGCACCGATTCCATGCAACCAAGCCAGAAGTGCTAACCCGGATTTGATCGCCAGAGTCTGGTCGTTGATTTTCTGAATCGGAGCAACGCGCTCAGCGCCAATGTCCACAGTCCCCGCTGCGTCAGTTTGACTCAATGCGCAACGCGTCATTCCGGGATGCTTGCCAAAACGCAAGCGAGCCTGGAATCCCGGGCGGCAAGCGCGCGTGTTTCATTGTTCTGGAGTCCGGGCCCGCGCTTCGCGGAGTGACAATGACAACGACAACGACAACGGGGATGGATCGGAAAGCCGGATCAGTCGAACAGGCTCGACACCGACTCTTCGTGAGCGGTGCGCCCGATCGCCTCGCCGATCAGACTTGAGATCGGCAGCACGCGGATATTCGCGGCGTCCTTCACCGCATTGGTCGGCTGGATCGAGTCGGTGATGACAAGTTCCTTCAGCCGCGAGGAGGTCACGCGCGCGACCGCACCCCCGGAGAGCACGCCGTGCGTAATATAGGCATAGACCGCGGTCGCTCCCTGGCCGAGCAGCGCGTCGGCGGCATTCACCAACGTCCCGCCGGAATCAACGATATCGTCGACCAGGATGCAGGTGTGTCCCGCGACGTCGCCGATCACGTTCATCACCTCGGATTCGCCCGCGCGTTCGCGTCGCTTGTCGATGATGGCGAGCGGCGCGTTGATGCGCTTGGCAAGGCCGCGGGCGCGCACGACGCCGCCGACGTCCGGCGACACGACCATCAGGTTGGCGAGTTCGAATCGCTCCTTGATGTCACGCACCATCACCGGGGAAGCGAACAGGTTGTCGGTCGGGATGTCGAAGAAGCCCTGGATCTGCCCGGCATGCAGGTCGAGCGTCATGACCCGGTCGGCGCCGGCGCGGGTGATCAGATTGGCAACCAGCTTTGCGGAGATCGGGGTGCGGGGACCCGGTTTGCGGTCCTGCCGGGCATAGCCGAAATACGGTAGCACCGCGGTGATCCGCCGCGCCGAGGAACGACGGAGCGCGTCGATGATGATCAGCAGCTCCATCAGGTGGTCATTGGCCGGGAAAGACGTGCTCTGCACGACGAACACGTCCGCGCCGCGCACGTTCTCCTGGATTTCCACGAAGATTTCCATGTCGGCGAAGCGGCGCACCACCGCCTTGGTCATGGACAATTTCAGGTAGTTACAGATCTCGGCCGCAAGCGCAGGGTTGGAATTACCGGCGACGAGCTTGATCGCTCCGTTTTTCGCCATCCCCTCTCCTCGCTGATCCTTCTCACGCACGTCTTTGGCGCGCCGGACTGATACCGCCCGTGCCCGGCTTCCGCAATACGGCCGTATTTTTTCTCCCAGCGATTGTTGGTGGTCAGCGCAAGGCTGCGGTCGAGGCCACGCGACCGGCTGCCGCTACGATCGGGGCAGGCTCCGCCGGCTGCTCCGGCGCAGGAGGCGTCGCAGCGCCGGGCATCACTGTGGCCGCCGGGGACTGCGAGCCGGGTCCTCGGAAATAGACTGAAAGCTGCTCCATCCCGCTTCGAGCGGCCCGCGCGAGCACCTCGTCGCTCACCGCCTGCCATGCATCGCGGCCGGCCCGCCCCGCCTTTTCATCGCCGCCGATGCGCATCACCCGCTGTCCATCGGCGTTATAGACCTCCCACACCCAGGACATGGTGGCCTGGCGCTTGTGGGTCCAGAGCGAGACGAATCCCTTGATACGGTATGGCGCGAACCCTTCGCGCGTCACAACCGGAACATTACGAGCCTCGGCCTCGTCACTGAGTTTGCGGACATAGCGCTCGAAAACGGCAGGCGGCGGGCCGTCAATCCGGTCGAAGGCCACGGTCGAATGCTGGCCAGCCGGCAATCCGCCGCCGGTCGTGGTGCAGGCAGCCGCCGACAAGGCAAGCGCAAGGACGCCGACGATGCGCGCCGACTGCGGAACCATGACACCCCCGTGGGCCGTCGGGACTCTTGCGGTCCGATCTGGCCGGTCGCGATTCCGTAGCCGGAATCCCGACGAGGGTCCAGCGGCGGCCGGCCGGCTATTCAGCCAGAACGATG
Organism: Hyphomicrobiales bacterium; assembly: GCA_044506365.1. GTDB lineage: Bacteria > Pseudomonadota > Alphaproteobacteria > Rhizobiales > Xanthobacteraceae > Pseudorhodoplanes. The sequence goes on along the minus strand of JBIQKQ010000041.1, from coordinate 4,918 downwards.
GCGTTTACATGCCGCCCGTAATCCGGCTCTGACCGGTGTGTCGAACGGCGATAGCTGTAGAAGCGGTCCGGGTCCGAATAGGTGCAGATCGCGAGATCCTCGAACCGGGCAATCCCGCTCTGTTCAAGCCGCGAACCGATGAAGCCCGGCAGATCGAACATGGCGTGCCCGGCGCGTGCGGCTGGCGCAAAAAAGCGCGCATATCCCTCGTCGGCGCGCAGAAATTCATCCACGAAGCTGTCGCTGACCTCGTAGTTCTCCTTGCGGATCAGCGGACCGAGCGCGACGGTGATGCGCCTGCGGTCGGCGCCGAGCTTCTCCATGGTTGCAATCGTGCCCTCGATCACTCCGGAAAAGGCTCCGCGCCAGCCTGCATGGGCGGCCCCGACAACGCGGGCCTGCGGATCGGCAAACAGCAGCGGCCCGCAATCGGCGGTGCTGACGCCGACCGCAAGCCCCGGCGTTTTGGTCACGATCGCATCGGCGCGCGGCCGGCTCTCGACGCTCCATGGCGCGTCGGCGACGACCACCTGGGCAGAGTGGATTTGAAAGGCCGTGATAAGGCGGGCGACGTCGACGCCAAGCGCCTTCGCCATGCGCGCGCGATTTTCCGTCACATGCGCAGCGTCGTCGTTCGAGCCGATGCCGCTGTTGAGGCTGGCATAGACGCCGCCGGACACACCGCCCTGCCGCGTGAAGAAGGCATGACGAATACCGCCGAGAGCGGATAGCGACGCGGCGTGAAGCTTCATGCCGGCACAAATCCCGGCAGCGGGCCAAGTTTCGGATCGCAGATTGCCATGACCTTGAACAACTCACCCATACCGGTCGGGCCACCTTCGCTCAGCCGCGCGACCCCGGCGGTGATGCTGTCGGATTGTTCGGGATCCGCTCCGCGGCGGAGTGCGTCGGCCCGGGCCTCCAGGCCAAGCTCGCGCAGGAAACGGGCCTGAGTGACGGGTCCCTGGACAGCCGCTCCGACCGTTGCGGCCGCCTGACCGAGCATGAAGAAGTCAACATGCGCGGTGATGTCCGACATACCGGGAGCCGTCAGGGGTTCGGCGAAGCTGTGCGCATTGACTGCCTGCAAGGTTTCCCCGACATCGCTTTCGACATGCCCGTAATCGACGATCAGGGCCGCACCGCCATCGCGCACCTTTCGCGCGATGTCGAACGCATAAAGATCGCTGCGCCATTCAAAGATTGCACCGATAGGCGCCTCCTTGATCTTCTTTGGCAGGAAGCGATCGAATTGCGGCAGGGGATCGGGAGCGAGCGATAGCGCGAAATCCCCGTTCGCATTGAGCACGACGACCCGTTCGTACCAGCCATCGCTCTGCTTCACCACCTGGTGCACCGGCAGAGCATCGACAAATTCGTTCGCAAGGATGATCGCGGGGCCATCTGGAACGTCCAGCAGGCTCCGGTGCCATGAGACCGAGGCGTCCGTGTCTCTCAGGCTGTCGCGCTGCAGTCGCTCCAGGATCGGGCTGACTTCGACCATGCGCACCGACAGCGCCTCGCGGAATTTCGGCATCACTTTTGCGGCGCGTAGCGCATCGCGCATCATCGTGCCGCGGCCGGGTCCAAGCTCGATCAGATTGATCGCTTGCGGCTCGCCCAGCATGCGCCAGACCGAGAGCGCCCACAGGCCGAGCAGTTCGCCGAAAATCTGGCTGACTTCGGGTGACGTGGTGAAATCGCCATCCGCGCCAAACGGATCGCGGGTGATGTAATAGCCATATTGCGGATGGGTCAGGCAAAGCGCCATATAGCGCGCGATCGGCATCGGTCCGCCCGCGGCGATCAGCCGGCGAACCTCCTTTTCGAGCGGCGAGGGCTCGCTCATGCAGCCTGGCTCCCGAGTGCGGGACGCCGCATCGCATTCCATATGAAACCGATTCCGGCAAGGAAAAGCGGGATCGACAGCAGCATCCCCATTGTAAGCCCGCCCCACAGAAAGCCGAGTTGCGGGTCCGGTTCGCGGAAAAACTCGCAGAACGAACGGGCGAGCGCGTACACGATTGCAAACAGGCCAATCGTAAGTCCGGGCCGCTTCAGGGCGCCCATGCGCACGGCGATCGCCAGCACGATGAACAGCACGAACCCCTCCAAAGCGGCCTCATAGAGCTGACTTGGATGGCGCGGCAGAGGCCCCGCTCCCGGAAAAACGAAGGCCCAGGGTACGTCGGTCGGCCTCCCCCACAACTCGCCATTGATGAAATTCGCAATACGCCCAAGAAACAGACCGATCGGCCCGGCTGCGCAGGTCAGGTCGCCCAGCGACAGGATCGGAATGCCCCGGCTGCGCGCGAATAGCAGGACCGCAGCCACGCAGCCGGCAAAGCCGCCGTGAAACGACATGCCACCGCCCCAGACCTGGAAAATCTCCAGCGGATGAGCGGCGAAATGGGCCGGATTATAGAACAGCACGTAGCCGAGCCGGCCGCCGAGGATGATGCCGAGCGTCACCCAGACGATGAAATCGTCGAAATCGGTGACGCTCAGCGGGGCGCGTCCGCCCCACAATGCTTCGTTGCGGATCAGCATCCGGGCGTAGAGCCATCCGAGCAGGATGCCGGCGATATAAGCCAGCGCGTACCACCGGATCGCCAGCGGTCCGATGCTGACCAGCACCGGATCAATGTCTGGGAAAGGCAGAGCCGAAACCGGCATGGCGATCGTCCAATCTCGTGTGGCGTGCGGAAATCCGCTCCACTGTCGCCGCACGCTTTGCAAGCGGATCCAACCCAAATCACACTAAGATCATGGATTTGCTCGTGTTCCGCGAACCCGAAATCCGCTCACGAGCGAGCTGCTTTATGAGGCGGATTTCGGATCCGGGACACGAGTGCCGGCAAGCTTGCGGCGCCGGGGCCGCTACGCCATATCACATCGCGGCGTGTTCGGAAGGAGGGCAATCATGACCCAGACATCGAGCCGGTTCTTCGACGAGATCGCAAGGCTGATGAACGACGCGGCAGGTGTTGCGCAAGGCGTCCGCCGGGAATTCGACACGCTTTTCCGAACTCAGGCGGAGCGCTGGCTGCGCGATCTCGATCTTGTCAAGCGCGAGGAATTCGAGGCCGTAAAAGACATGGCCCAGCTGGCACGGGAAGAAAACGAAGCGCTGAAAGCCCGGATCGCCGTGCTGGAGGCCAAGGCCGGGATTACTCCCGGAACCGCCGGCACCGATAACAGGCCGGACGTGAGCGATATGCGCCTCGACGGCTGATTGCCCAGCCCGTCCGTCTTTTTGTCCCGATTTTCCGGCTTTCGGCCCTGATTTCTTGCCATTCCGGTCCCCTGCCGGTATAAGCCCGCGCGACCGCGGCCCCCGCACCCCTGGAGGCTTGCCGCGGCCGTTTTTCAGATAATCTGACAATCCCAACTGACAGGACCATGCGCATGACCGCCGTGAAGGAAATCAAGGCGACGTTGCGCCCGAAGGCCGGCAAGGGGGCCGCCCGGGCAGTTCGTCGCGAAGGCCGCACCCCGGCCGTGATCTACGGAGCCAACGAACCCCCGCTCGCGATCGCTATCGATCACGTCGACATCCGCAACAAGATTTATGCGGGTCGCTTCCTGACCACGCTTTACGATATCGATCTTGACGGCAAGAAGCACCGGGTCATCCCGCGCGACTATCAGCTCGACCCGGTGAAGGATTTCCCGATCCATGTCGACTTCATGCGCCTCGCTGAAGGCGCGCTGATCCGGGTGAACGTGCCGGTCCACGTCATCAACGTGGAGCAGTCGCCGGGCGTGAAGCGTGGCGGCGCGGTCAACATCGTCACCCATACAATCCCGCTGCGCTGCCCGCCCGATCGCATTCCGCAGGCGATCGAAGTGGACGTGGCCGGCCTCGAGATCACCGACACGAGGCATCTGAGCGATATCGGTCTCCCCGAAGGTGTGAAGCCGATCGGGCGAGAGGACATGACGCTCGTGACCATCGTGCCGCCGTCCGGTTATGCGGAAGCGGAGCGTCAGGCCGCCGAGGCGGCCGCGGCCGCTCCTGCGGCGGGCGCTGCCACACCGGCCGCAGGCGCCGCCGCTCCGGCCGCCGCCGGCGACAAGAAACCGGCCGAGAAAAAGTAAGATCGGCATCCAACAGGCGGCGGGGCGCTCGGCCCCGCCATCATCGCCATGTTCCTCCTGGTCGGGCTCGGCAATCCCGGCGCCCGCCACGCGGGCGACCGGCACAATATCGGCTTCATGGTGGTCGACGCGATTGCGAAACGCCATGGTTTCGCGCCGTGGCGACGCCGGTTCCAGGGTGTCGCGGCCGAGGGTGCGCTCGGCGGCAGGAAAACGCTGCTGCTGCTGCCCGGCACATTCATGAATGAATCCGGACGAGCTGTCAGCGAAGCGGCGAAATTCTACAAAATCGGGCTCCCTGACATCGCGGTCGTGCATGACGAGCTGGATCTGGCGCCCGGCAAGGTTCGCATCAAAGTCGGCGGCGGCGTCGCCGGGCATAACGGCCTGCGATCGCTCACCGCGCATATCGGCAACGATTACAAGCGCGTGCGTATCGGCATCGGCCATCCCGGCAACAAGGCCCTCGTGCACTCCTATGTGCTGTCGCCTTTCGGGAAGGACGAACGCTCGGGCTGGGTCGAGACGCTGATCGATGCCATGGCCGAACATGCCCCGCTGCTGGCGCGCGGCGAGGACGCCAGTCTGCAGAACAAGGTGCATCTTGCGCTCGCTGCGAAGGGATTTGAGTCAAACGGCGCGGATGCGCGCGCCGGAAAAGCGGAAGACTGAACAATCATGGGCTTCAAATGCGGTATCGTCGGGTTGCCGAATGTCGGCAAGTCGACGCTCTTCAACGCGCTGACCGAAACCGCCGCCGCGCAGGCGGCGAATTATCCATTCTGCACGATCGAGCCGAATGTCGGCGAGGTCGCGG
>JBIQKQ010000205.1:0-3473 GCA_044506365.1 Hyphomicrobiales bacterium | reverse complement strand
CATCGCCGCAAGCGAGGTCGGCTGGTACATCCTGCCGTTTGCCGCCGGCAATTTCCTGGGGCCGGTCTTTCTCGGCCGGCTGTTCGATACCATCGGGCGGCGAAAGATGATCTTCTTCACCTACATGATGTCGGGTCTGCTGCTGGCGCTCACCGGCTGGCTGTTCATGGAAGGATGGCTGACCGCCACCACCCAGACGCTCTGCTGGATGGTGATCTTCTTCTTCGCTTCCGCCGCCGCAAGCTCGGCCTATCTGACCGTGGGCGAAACCTTTCCGCTGGAAATCCGCGCGCTGGCCATCGCGATCTTCTACGCGATCGGCACCGGAGTCGGCGGCGTTGCCGGCCCGCTGATCTTCGGGCTGCTGATCGAGTCGGGTTCGCGCGCCACCGTGTTCGCGGGCTATCTGTTTGCTGCGCTCCTGATGCTTGCGGCGGCTCTGATCGCGCTGCGCTACGGCGTCGCGGCCGAACGCAAGCCGCTGGAGGCGGTCGCGCGACCGCTTGCGAGCGCGGATTGATCGACTGGACGCCCTCTCTTCCGCTCGTCCCCGCGAAAGCGGGGACCCAATCCCAGGTTCGGAATCTGCTTGCTGGATTCCCGCCTTCGCGGGAATGAGCGGAAATTGATGCTTCAATTCACTTGGTTCGAACTCTAGTCTGTCGATCGGAGTGAAAGGATTCCAGATGCGATTCGGAACCGTCTGTCTGATGGCAGGCCTGCTGGGGAGCGTGACTTCGGCGCATGCGCAGCCGCTCGACAAGGTCACGTTCGGCACCAACTGGGTCGCGCAGGCCGAGCATGGCGGCTATTATCAGGCGCTCGTCGACGGCACTTACCGGAAACACGGCCTCGACGTGACCATCTTGCCGGGCGGACCGCATGCCAACAACCGCATCCTGCTGCCGGTCGGCAAGATCGACTTCTACATGAGCGCGAACCTGCTGCAGTCTTTCGACGCGGTCGCGCAGAACATCCCGACCATCGCCGTCGCCGCCAGCTTCCAGAAGGATCCGCAGGTGCTGATGGCGCATCCCGGTCAGGGCATCGACAGGTTCGAGGACCTGAAGAAGCTCACCCTCCTTGTCTCCAAGGAGGGAATGGCCGGCTACTATCAATGGCTGAAGAAGGATTACGGATTCACCGACGCGCAGGTGAAGCCCTACACCTTCAACCCGCAGCCGTTCTTCGCCGACAAGAAGGTGGCGATGCAGGGCTATGTGACCTCCGAGCCCTATGCGGTCGAGACCAAGGGCAAGTTCAAGCCGGTGATCTTCCTGCTCGCCGATCAGGGCTTCTCCACCTATTCGACGCTGATCGAGACGCGGCGTGACCTGGTCGAGAAGCGGCCGGACCTCGTGCAGCGCTTCGTCGACGCGTCCGCGATCGGCTGGGCCAACTATATCTACGGCGACAACAGGGCCGCGAACGAACTCATCAAGAAGCAAAATCCGGAAATGACCGATGCGATGCTCGCCTATTCGGTCGACAAGATGAAGCAATATGGAATCGTGGATTCCGGGGACTCGATCAGGCTCGGGCTCGGCGCGATGACGGATGCGCGGGTCAAGGACTTCTTCGACAAGATGGCGCGCGCCGGCGTGGTCAGGCCCGACCTCGACTACCGACGCGCCTATACGCTGCAATTCGTGAACAAGGGCGTCGGAAACGATTTGCGCCCGAAGTGACAACGCTCGTCATGGCCGGCGTTTCCCTCTCCCCGCTTCGGGGCTCTCCTCTTACCTCTCCCCGCTTGCGGGGAGAGGTAACAAAGGGCTGAATTGTGGAAGCCGCGTCAGCAAGATCACCCATCGTCTCCCTCCATGGCGTCGGCAAGACCTTCCCGAATGGCGTCACCGCCTTGCGCGACGCCACCTTCTCGGTTCGCGAACACGAATTCGTCTCGCTGCTCGGACCGTCCGGCTGCGGCAAGTCGACGGCGCTGCGGATCATTGCGGGCCTGCTCGATCCCTCGTCCGGCGATGTGATCTGGCGCGACGGGACTGCACCGGATGGATCGAAGGGCGAGATCGGCTTCGTCTTCCAGGAGCCGACGCTGATGCCCTGGGCGAGTGTTGCGGGCAACGTGCATCTTCCGCTGAAGCTCGCCGGGATCGACCGGACCGCCGCAATGCCGCGCATCCACGAGGCATTGCGGCGTGTCGGCCTCGAGGCGTTTGCCGGCGCCTATCCGCGCGAGCTGTCCGGCGGCATGAAAATGCGCGTCTCCATCGCCCGCGCGCTGGTGACGCAGCCGAAGCTGCTTCTCATGGACGAGCCGTTTGCCGCGCTCGACGAGATCACCCGCTTCAGGCTCAACAACGATCTGCTGTCGCTCTGGGCTTCGATGCGCCAGACGGCGATCTTCGTCACCCATTCGGTGTTCGAGTCGGTCTATCTGTCGAGCCGCATCATCGTCATGACGCCACGGCCCGGCCGCGTGCATTCAGAGATCGTGGTCGATGCGCCCTATCCACGCACCGAAGCGTTCCGCACCTCGCCGGAATATGCCGCGCTCTGCCGCAAGGTGTCGGAGGCGCTGGTCGCTGCGATGGCAAGGGAGGGCGTGCCATGACCGCGCGGCCGGCAACGCGCGCCGAAGAGGTTCGCGAGCGCACGCGGCGCGAGCGCATCCTGCGCGCCATACTGCCCTTCGCGGCGCTCGCGATCGGCATCCTGGTCTGGGACCTCGTGGTCCGCATCAATGACCTCCCGCCTTACGTGCTGCCGTCGCCGGGCCTCGTGTTCCGCACGCTGATCGCCGATTGGGGATTGCTGTGGGCTTCGCTCGTGGTGACGCTGACGACCACCTTCGAGGCGCTGCTGCTCGCCTTCGTCGGCGGCGTGGCGCTTGCCATTGCCTTCAACAGGTCGCGGCTGGTGGAATATTCGTTCTACCCCTACGCCGTCATCCTGCAGGTGACGCCGGTGGTTGCCATCGCGCCGCTTCTGCTGATCTATCTGCCGCAGCAGGCGGCGGTGCTGGCCTGTGCGTGGATCGTCGCGTTCTTTCCGGTTCTGGCCAACACCACGCTCGGCCTGAATTCGGTGGACCGCAATCTCGCCGAACTGTTCCGGCTTTACGGCGCGAGCGGGTGGCAGGTGCTGCGCGACCTGAAATTGCCGGCGGCTTTGCCCTACATGCTGGGCGGATTGAAAATCGCCGGCGGACTGTCGCTGATCGGCGCGGTGGTTGCGGAAATCGCCGCAGGCTCGGCCGGCGCGGGCTCGGGACTTGCATTCCGTATCGCGGAGTCGGGTTACCGTTTGAACATTCCGCGCATGTTCGCAGCGCTGCTGCTCTTGTCGGTCGCGGGCGTCGTGATCTTCGCGGCGCTGTCGCTGGTCTCGCACCTCATTCTGCGGCGCTGGCATGAGAGCGCGTCGGGCGAGGGGTGAGCTTCCGCGGTGTGGCTCAACCCGTCCTGCGTCATGAAACGCCGGCGTTTGTTGCAAGCGTAGCCCGGATGAGC
>JBIQKQ010000040.1:0-24356 GCA_044506365.1 Hyphomicrobiales bacterium | reverse complement strand
CGCCGATCACGCGCGACGGCAGCCGTTCGTCGACATAGCTCGCGATTTCGAGGCCTTTGCCCTGGGCGCGCACCGACAACAACTCGGTCAAGTCTTCGATCATGCGATGCAGCGGGAACGGCCGTGCTTCGAGATCGAGCCGGCCGGCTTCGATCTTGGAGAAATCGAGGATTTCCTCGATCAGGGCCAGCAGGGTGTCGCCCGACATCTTCATCGCGCGCACATAAGTCGCCTGTTCGGGTGTGAGCCTGGTGTCGAGCAGCAGGTCGGCCATGCCGATGATGCCGTTGAGCGGCGTGCGGATCTCGTGGCTGGCCATTGCGAGAAACCGCGACTTGGCGCGGTTGGCGGAGTCAGCCTGGTCACGTGCGTCGGCGAGCGCCAGTTCCGATGTCACGCGATCGGTCACGTCGCGGCCGACGCTCTGGATTTCCGTTCCGCCATTCTCGCCGCGGACGGCAGCTTCGCGCCAGGCGATCCAGCGCGGACCATTCGCGGTGGCGATCTCCTGATCGTAAACGCGGCCGCCGTTCGGCAACGTCGCCGCATCCCCCTGCTGCAGAATGCGGAAGGCGAATGCGGAACCGCGCAGCGTGTCCGCCGCTTCGCCGGCAAGCGCACAGAAGGCTTCATTCGCGAAGGTGATGGTGCCATCGGACGCGCGGCGTACGATCAGGTCGCCCTGCATGTCGAGAAAGGACCGCGCGCGTTCTTCGGCATCCTGCGACTGGCGAAGGCGCTCGGATAATTCCTCGTTCCGCTGCCGCGTGCGGCGTGCGATCTCGCGCCAGACGCGATTGCGGTGGATCAGAAAGGCGGTGAAGACGCAGACAAAGCCGAACAGCGCCGATGCGCCGAGCGCAAACAATGCGGGATCGTAATCCGCAGCGCCGGTGAGAGTCGCGGCGAGAAGTCCGATCCCGATCCACACGCCGATCAGCAGCAGAAATGCCATCCGCGCGAACCATAAAAGAAAGGATCGCGCGCTGCCCCATCGCTTGGAGAATGATTTCATGCCTGACGTCCCGTCGCGGCCGCCGCACGTGGCGGACGGCTCTTTACCTCGCGCCGAAGGTGATGGCATTGCGTTGCGATAGGATTGACATGCCGACGGATGTCGCCGGCCGCCACGCGATGTCGTTAGCGCGTGCTTGCGATAATCCAGACAATTTGAGCGAATGCGGTTTGCCTACGCCGCGCGCCTCATCTCGTCGGTGATCGCGCGATAGGACAGCGCCTCCGCAAGATGGATGCGGCCGACATGGTCGGCGCCGTCAAGATCGGCGAGCGTTCGCGCGACCCGCAGGACCCGGTGATAGCCGCGCGCCGACAGCCGCATCGCGTCCGATGCGTCGCGCAATAGCGCAAGGCCCGATTTGTCCGGCTGCGCCACCTGCTCCAGAACGGTGCCGGATGCCTGCGCATTGGTCCGGATCTGAGGCAGACCGAGCGCCGTATAACGCCGTGTCTGGACATCGCGGGCGCGCGCCACGCGCGCTGCGACTTGCGCCGAACCTTCGGCGGGGGCGGGGAGAATGAGGTCGGCGGCGGTGACCGCCGGCACCTCGACATGCAGGTCGATGCGGTCGAGCAGCGGACCGGAGAGCCGGCCCTGATAATCGGCGGCGCAACGCGCATTCATGCCGCGCTTGCAGATATAGCCGGGATCGCTGGCATGGCCGCAGCGGCACGGATTCATCGCGGCGACCAGCATGAACCGGGCAGGATAGGTGATGCGGTGATTGGCCCGCGCGATCGAGACTTCGCCGGTCTCCAGCGGCTGACGCAATGAATCGAGCGCCTGACCTGAGAATTCAGCAAATTCGTCGAGAAACAATACGCCGTTATGCGCAAGCGACACCTCGCCCGGCCGGGCGCGCAGACCGCCGCCGACCAGCGCCGGCATCGATGCGGAATGATGCGGCGAGCGGAACGGCCGGCGGTTGGTCAGCGAGCCGTCCTCGATCTCGCCGGCCACCGAAGCGATCATCGAGACTTCGAGCAGTTCCTCCGGTGTCAGAGCCGGCAGGATCGATGGCAGCCGTGCAGCCAGCATCGACTTGCCCGCGCCGGGCGGACCGACGAGCAGCAGGTTGTGGCCGCCCGCCGCCGCGACTTCGAGCGCGCGTTTGCCGCTCTCCTGTCCCTTGATGTCGGCGAGATCGAGCGGGGTGCCGCAGGCTTCGCGGATTTGCGGCTGCGGACGCGACAGCACCTGCGTGCCGCGGAAATGATTGGCGAGTTGAATGAGCGACGAGGCGGCGATGATCTCCATCTCCGGGCTCGCCCAGGCCGCCTCCGCGCCGCACGCCTTCGGACAAATCAGGCCCTCGCCGCGGGCGTTGGCCCCGATCGCGGCTGGCAGGACACCGGCCACGGCGGCGATCGAGCCATCGAGGCCTAGTTCACCGAGGACGGTGAAGCCGGTCACGGCGTCATGCGGAATGGCACCGATCGCGGCCATCAGGCCGAGCGCGATCGGCAGGTCATAGTGGCTGCCTTCCTTCGGCAGATCGGCAGGCGCGAGATTGACGGTGATGCGGCGCGCCGGCAGGGCAAGGCCCGATGCGATCAGCGCCGAGCGGACCCGCTCACGGGCCTCCGACACGGCCTTGTCGGCGAGGCCGACCACGCTGAAGGCTGGCAGCCCGGGCGCGACCTGCACCTGTACATCGACCGCGCGGGCCTCGATTCCCTGAAACGCGACCGTAGTGACTCGCTCGACCATCGCCTGCCCGCCCGTCGTGGCTGTGCAAAAGCTAGCGGAACCCGGCCTGAGGTGCAAGAACATTTGCAGAACAAAACGACTCAGCCTAACTTTTTTGAAGCGGGGATGCGGATGGAGGTGAGCATGGTCGATCTCAAGGCATTGCAAATGGAGCTTGCATTCGCCCGCCGGGCCCGGCGGGAAGCGGAGATGGCGGGGCTCGATCTGGAACGGGTAATTGCCGGCATGCAAGCCGGCCGCACGCTGCAGCAGATCGAATTGGAAGAGACCGCGATTACGGGCGTGCCGGCGATAGACACAGGTTATGCCGTGGAGCGGCTGTTCGAGCCGATTCTTCAGGCAGCCTGAGCCTCAGTCGGCTTTCGCAGCAGCGTTGCCGCCGTCCCCTGCGATCGTCCGCGTCCGCAATTCGCCGATCAGCGCCTCGAGGCTTTGCGCGAACTGCGCAAGCTCGAAATTTTGCGGATCGTCGTGCTTGTTGCGGATGCCCTCGTCGAGCACCGAGTGGAAAGCCGGGATCATCCAGAAGCCGGCGCGACGGCTCGCCACCGTATAGACCAGCGCCAGCGAATCGTACTGGGCCTGCGAGAAGCCGGGCGTGGGCGCGAGGAAGTCATTGCGGCGACCATAGCCTTTCAATGCGCGGCGCGGCTGGATCAGTTCGACATGCAGAAACAGCCCCTTCAGCGCCGGGCCGAAATTCTTCGCGGCCTCGAACTTGGTCGCCCGCCACGGTACCGAAAAGTCATGCGCCAGGAAGATCTTGCCGCCGCGATTGATGAAGACATGCGCGCGCTCGATATCGTTTGAGCATTCGTAGCGCTTGAGATTGTTGATCTTCGGATCGTCGTCGATCGATGCCGGCCACGGCTGCGTGCGGTAGTTCGGCGTCGAGGTGTCGTGAATGACGATATAGGTTGCAGAGCGTGACAGCGGATCGTTGTCATGCGCGTGTGACACGCCCTGCGCCAGTGTAGCGATGAGGTCTTCGGTCGCGCCGCGCTCGCGCAGCAGCGCCGCCAGCAATTCGCGCGGCGGCAGATCGGTCGCGTTGCCGACGCGTCGTTCCAGCGACGCGGGTAGCGATTCCATCGGCGGACCGAGACGGCCGACCGGCTCGACCGGATTAAGCAGGCAGCGCGCCTGCTCGGCCGGAGTGCCAGCGAAAGTCTGCATCTCGTGATCGAATTTGCAGAAGCCTTCGATCTGGCTGCCCTTCAGTACCACCGGCGGGCGCTTGGCGAAGCGGCACTTGCCGGCCGATGAGAATTCGTCGGCGGTTGCGACCGATGCGAATGTCAGGGTCATCGCACCGGCCAGCAGGGCAGGCGCAAGTCTGCTCAAGGCCATGGCGCCGCAGCCGGTCACGCCGCTACCGCCTTTTGCTTGCGCTCGATCGCGTCCCATATCATCGCCGCGATATCCGGGCCGCCGACATTGCGGATGGCGCGGATTCCGGTCGGCGAGGTGACATTGATCTCGGTGAGATGGCCGTCAATCACGTCAATGCCGACGAAGATCAGCCCGCGCGCCTTCAAAGCGGGGCCGAGCCGCTTGCAGATTTCGCGCTCGCGCGCCGTCAGTTCGGTGTCCTTGGGCGAGCCGCCGCGCACCATGTTTGAGCGCAGGTCATCGGGCGCCGGCACCCGGTTCACCGCGCCGGCATATTCGCCATCGACCAGGATGATGCGCTTGTCGCCGTGCTTCACCGCGGGCAGGAAAGTCTGAACCATCCATTGCTCACGAAGCGTGTTCGCGAACAGATCGTAGAGCGAACCGAAATTCAGGTCGTCCTTCTTCAGGCGGAACACCGAGCCGCCGCCGTGGCCGTAAAGCGGCTTCATGACGATATCGCCATGCTCCTCGCGAAACGCCTTGATCTCGGAAAGGTCGCGGGTGATCAGAGTCGGCGGCATCAGGTCCGCGAACTCCATCACGAAAATCTTTTCCGGCGCGTTGCGGACCTCCGCCGGATCGTTGACCACGAGCGTCTTCGGATGAACCCGCTCCAGCATGTGGGTGGTGGTGATATAAGCCATGTCAAAGGGCGGGTCCTGCCGCAGCAGGATCACGTCGAACGATGAGAGCTCGGTCCGCTCGGATTCACCCAGCGTGAAGTGATTGCCAGGCTCGTCGCGCACATCGAGCGGCTGCACTGCCGCGAACACGCGATTGCCGCGCTGGGCGAGCCTGTCGGGCGTGTAATAGGACACGCGATGCCCGCGCGCCTTCGCTTCCAGCAGCATCGCGAAGGTGGAATCGCCACGGACATTGATCCGCTCGATCGGGTCCATCTGGACGGCGACATTCAGTGGCATGTTCTTGACTGACCCTGGCTGACCTTCTGGATGTGCGGCGAAAACGAGTGGTTAACAAATACCTGCCATGTTGGGTATGGCACATTTCCGACCATCCGGACTTTCGACGTGGCATTCCCCAGATCGACGATAGCGGTCAAGCTCTATGCGATTTTTGCGCTGTTCGCGACCGTCGCCCTTGCGGTCGCAGCCATCGGACTGCAATGGACCGAACGGCCGGTCATCTGGGGCGGCTATAATGCGGGCGCATTTCTGTTGGTGGTCGCGGCGGTGCTGCTGATCCTCGCGGCGGCGGGTGCGTCAGTGGTCTGGCGCTCGCTGGTGCGCCCGCTGGCGACCATGAGGCGTGTCGCCGAGCACATTGCGGACGGTGGCACTGACATTGTGGTGCCGTGGCGCGGTCGGAGCGACGAGATCGGCGCACTTGCCGCCTCGATCCAGACTCTCCAGGCGGCGATGCGGCGGAGTGCAGAACTCGACGAGATGGTGCGCAGCGAAACCGCCGCGCGCAAGCAACGCCAGGATCAGATCGCGGCCGAGATTCAGGCCTTTTCCGCCGAAGTCGATACAACGCTGCGCGAATTCATGAAAATGGCGAACCGCGCCAAGAAAGCCGCCAACGAGCTGGGAGAGGCCGTCGACATCACGATGGACCGGACCGGCCGCGCCACGCAGGCTTCTGAGGAATCGAACGCCAACGTGCGCGACATCGCTTCGGCGGCCGACGAGCTTGCGATGTCCGTCCTGGAAATCGAGCGGCAGGTGTCGCAGTCGCATGACATCGCGATGAAGGCCGTGGCGGAGGCCGGCGCCACCAATGATACGGTGCAGGAGCTGAGCGAGGCTGCAGGCCGCATCGGCGATGTGATCCGCATGATCAATGACATCGCGGAGCAGACCAACCTGCTGGCGCTCAACGCCACCATCGAGGCAGCGCGGGCCGGCGAAGCCGGGCGCGGCTTTGCTGTGGTCGCGGGCGAGGTCAAGGCGCTGGCGGGGCAGACCGCGCGGGCGACCGAGGAGATCGGACTGCAGATCGCCGGCATGCAGCAGGCCACCAACCGCTCGATCGTGGCGATCGGCGCGATCAAGACCACCATCCGCGAGATCGGCGACATTTCGAGTGCCATCGCGGCGGCGGTTACCGAGCAGGGCGCGGCGACCCAGGAAATCGCCCGCAGCGTCGAAAGCGCGTCGCGCCGCGCCGCCGATACCACCGGCCAGATCGGTAAGGTGACAGAGGCGACCGAGATCAGCCGCGTGCATTCGGTCGCCGCGCATGATGTATCCGACACGCTCGAGCGGCTGGCTTCGCGTATGCGCAGCCAGGTCGATGAATTTTTCGAGCGGTTGCGGGCGGCTTGATGCTGACCTTGGTCGCGGACCCGCGCGCGTGAAGCGAGGTGCGCGTTCGCCCGGACGACGCTGTGCTCGTTGGACTCGCGCTGATGATTACTCCGCTTCGAACGCAGCCGGAATGTGCCGCGGCAGCGAACGCGGCGCCACCAGCACCGCGTCGAAGCGCATGTCGCAGTCTGCATCGTCGGGATGCGCAGCAAGCCATGCCGCAGCCGCGGCCGCGATCCGGCGCTTCTGGCGATCGGTAACGGACCAGGCCGCATCATCGAGCATGGCGCGGGCCTTCACCTCGACGAAGATCAACAGCGGGCCGCGGCGGGCCACGATATCGATCTCGCCGGCCGGGCAACGGAAGCGTCGCGCCGCGATCCGGAAGCCTTTGGCTAGCAGCAGGGCGGCGGCGCGGCTTTCCGCCGATAGTCCGAGTTTGAAGGCGATCTGACGCTCCGGTGCCGGTGCGGACGGCCCCTTTTCGTTGCCGGACTTAGGGCGCGGCATCGTTGCGCTCCCTGGCAAGTTCGAGCGCGCGCTTGTAAACCTCGCGGCGTGGCAGGCCGGTGGCGGCGACGACTTCGCCAACGGCATCCTTCACCGATACACGCGCCAGCGCTGCGCGAATAAGTTGGTCGACATGGTCCGGTCCGGGTGCTGCCGCTTCGCCGGGCGGCGCGATTACGATGACGAATTCGCCCCGGGTCTCCGCGTCGCCGGCATAATGCGCGGCGAGCGCTGGCAACGGCGCGCGGCGGACCTCCTCGTGCAGTTTCGTCAGTTCACGGCAGATCGCCGCTTCGCGCTCGCCGAGCGAGTCTGCGAGTTCGGACAGCGTAGCTGCGATCCGCGATCCACTCTCGAACAACACGAGGCTTGCCGGAATTCGCGACAATTCCACGATCCTGTTGCGCCGCTGCGTTGCCTTTGCGGGCAGAAAGCCCTCGAACAGAAAGCGGTCGGTTGGCAGCCCGGAGGCAACCAGGGCGGTCAGCACCGAGGATGGGCCGGGCAGGGCGGTCACCGGGAGGCCGGCTTCGTGCGCCTCGCGCACCAGCTTGAAGCCAGGATCGGAAATCGCCGGCGTGCCGGCATCTGAGATCAATGCGACCGACGTGCCTTCGGCTATGCGTTTCAGGAGCGCCGGGCGAACTGTCGCAGCATTGTGATCGTGATAGGCGGTGGTCGGAGTGGTGATGCCATAATGATCCAGAAGCTTACGACTGACGCGGGTGTCTTCGCAGGCAATCAACCCGACGCCCGCGAGCGTCTGCAGGGCGCGCAGCGTGATGTCGCCGAGATTCCCGATCGGTGTGGCGACCAGGTAGAGACCTGCGGCGAGCGGGGGCGCCGGAAAATGCGTGCCGGCGATATGGAAGCCGCGCCTGGGTTGCGTCATGGCAACACCACGCTAAACACCGCCCCGATCATGCCGCCCGCCCGGTTAAACATTTGATCGCAATATGCCAGATTGCGCCGGTGAGCGCCTGTCCAGCCTCGCGTTTGACTTTCTGAGGAATTTGGCTGTGTCTGGGCCATTACGAAACCGTGTCGTCCTGTCGCGACGGCAATTCGGAGCTTCGGCGCTCTCGTTCGCGGCGGCCGGGCTCGCCGGCTGTGCCGGAAACAATATCGGCGCGGGCTCCGGCCTCGGCGAGTCGGCCGGGATTCCGGGTCATCCGCCGCAGGCGGCAAGCGAGATTGGAGCGGGGCAATACAAGGCTGCGCTGATCCTGCCGCTGTCGGCCGGCGGCAATGCCGGGCTTGCCGCGCAATCGATGAAGAATGCCGCCGAGATGGCGCTGGCCGAATTCTCCAGTGCGGAAATCCAGCTCCTGATCAAGGATGACCGCGGCAGCCCGCAACAGGCGCGCATGGTGGCGGGCGAGGCGATGGACGAAGGCGCCCAGATCATTCTTGGCCCGCTATTCGCACAAACCGTCCAAGCCGCGGCTTCCGCGGCGCGCCCGCGCAATATTCCCGTCATTGGTTTCTCCACCGACGCGAGCGTTGCGGCACGCGGCGTGTATCTCCTGAGCTTCCTGCCGGAAACCGACGTCGTGCGCGTGCTCGGCTACACATTCTCGGCCGGCAAACGCTCCTATGCGGGGATCGTGCCGGAGAATGCCTATGGCTCGGTCGTGGAAGCGGCGTTCCGCGAAGAGGTGGCGCGGCGCGGCGGCCGCGTCGTCGCACTCCAGCGCTACGATAAGGCAACGCTTCAGAGCGCGGTGAATGCGGTGGCCCAGGTGGGGCGCAGCGTCGATGCGATCTTCATTCCCGACGGGGGCGATGTCGCGCCCGCGATCACGCAGGGACTGGTCAGTGCAGGCGTCGACACGCGGCGCGCGCAATTGCTCGGCACCGGTCTGTGGGACGATCCGCGCATCTTCAATGACGCCGCGATGCTGGGTGGTCTTTATGCGATGCCCGATCCCGCAGGCTTTGCCGCCTTCTCGCAACGCTATCAGGCCCGCTATGGCGGTGAACCGGTGCGCACCGCGACGCTGGTCTATGACGCGACCGCGCTTGTCGCGGCGCTCATGCGCACGCAGGGCGGACAGCGCATAACCAACGAGATGCTGACCAACCCGTCGGGCTTTGCCGGGATCGACGGCGTCTTCCGTTTCAAGCCGGACGGCACCAACCAGCGTGGCCTTGCGGTGATGCGCGTTGCCCCCGGCGGCGGCCAGATGGTGAGCGAGCCGCCGAAGTCGTTTGCCGCGTCGTAGGGTGATTTCCTTTTTATCCCTCCCTTGAAAGGGGAGGGATAAAAAGACGTTACGCCGCGAGATCGGCGACCACAGCGTCGAGAATTGGAAACGCGGCTTGCGTCACACGCAGACGGCCGCGCGGCGTGGTCTCGACCGCGCCTTCCGCGCGCAGAATGGCGATGCGCTTCTCATCGAGCGGACGCCCCGACAGGGCTTGATAACGCTGCGGATCGATGCCTTCCGCAAGCCGCAGACCCATCAGCAGATATTCGTCGGCGCGCTCCTCACGCGTCAGCACCTCATCGACGACGAGCCCGTGGCCAAATCCCTCCACCCGCATCAGCCAGCTTTCGGGCCGCTTCTCGGTTGCGGTGGCAAAACGGCGGCCGTCCTGTTCGATGCGGCCATGCGCGCCGGGGCCGATGCCGGCATATTCGTCGCCACGCCAGTAGACCAGATTGTGCCGGCACTCGGCGCCGCTGAGGGCATGGTTGGAAATCTCGTAGGCGGAGAGTCCGGCGGCCGCGCACACCTCCTGCGTCACGTCGTAAAGATCGCGCGCGGTGTTGTCGTCAGGTGTAACCAGCTTGCCGCTCCGGTGGAGGGCAAAGAACGGCGTGTCGGCCTCGATGGTGAGCTGATAGAGCGACAGATGTTCGGCGGCCTGCGCGATCGCCCGGCGCAACTCGCCGGCCCAGGCATCGGGTGTCTGGCCCGGCCGCGCATAGATCAGATCGAAGGAATAGCGATCGAAAACGGCGCGCGCGATCGCCACCGCGTTCAGCGCTTCCTCGGCGGTGTGCAAGCGGCCGAGCGCCCTCAGCGATGCATCGTCGAGCGCCTGGACGCCGAGCGAGACCCGGTTGACGCCGGCCGCGCGGAAGCCGCGGAAGCGTTCCGCCTCCACACTGGTCGGGTTGGCCTCCAGGGTGACTTCGACATCCGGGGCGACGGCCCAGTTCCGGCCGATGCCGTCGAGGATCGCCGCGACGGTTTGCGGCTGCATCAGTGATGGCGTGCCGCCGCCGAAGAAAATGGTGGATACGGTGCGCCCCGGCGTGCGCGCGGCGGTCGTCTCGATCTCGCGCAGATAGGCCTGCACATAGCGCGACTGGTCGATGCCACCATGACGGACATGGCTGTTGAAGTCGCAATACGGGCATTTCGACAGGCAGAACGGCCAGTGGATGTAAACGCCGAATGCGGATGGTTCGGTTAACGTCATGTTAACAATCGTAAACGGCGGGGCATGTCCCGGCCAGCGCGAATACGCCGATCGCTAAAATTGTAATGATTCGCGCTTGCGGATGGTTAACGGCGACGGGTTCCCAGGCGTCATATCCGAACAAAGTCAGGCTGCCGGCTTCCCCAGGCACGCCGCTGCGAGCTTCATGAAGGCGCGGGCGCGATGCGACAGCCCCTGCCCGCGCGGCGGCAGGCCGTGCTTCTCGTCGGCCGTCATCTCGCCGAAGGTGCGGTCGTGCCCCTCGGGCAGGAACATCGGGTCATAGCCGAAACCGGCTTCACCACGCGGCGGCCAGACCAGCATGCCCTCGACGGTGGCTTCGAAATGTTCCGCGTGCCCATCCGGCCAGGCGATGCAGAGCGCGGAGACGAACTGCGCGGTGCGCCGCGCCGGGCTGGTTGCGCCGTGATCGCGCAGCATCTGGTCGATGGCCTGCATGGCGCGGGCGAAGTTCTTGTCCGGCCCCGCCCAGCGCGCCGAGTGAATGCCCGGCGCGCCCCCAAGAGCGTCGACTGCCAGCCCCGAATCATCGGCAAAGGCCGGGAGGCCGGACGCCTTTGCCGCGGCATGCGCCTTGATCGCGGCATTCTCGGCAAAGCTCGCGCCGGTCTCTTCCGGTTCGGGCAGGTTCAGATCGCCGGCCGACACCGCCTCGATGCCATAGAGCGCAAGCAGTTCGCGCATCTCGCGCAACTTGCCGGCATTGTGGGTGGCGATGACGAGTTTGCCAGTGATGGGACGATGGCTGGTCATATCCATCCGTCAAGCCCTAAGCGCGTTCACGCGCGTCTTCGACGCGCTATAACGAAGGAAATCGGGGCCGGGGCATTTCGTCCGAACGTATGCGCGATGAGGGTCAGCAAAAAGGCCCCCATCCCCGACACTTCCCCACACCTCCGCTTCGCTGGGCGGGGGCAGGGGAGTGCAAAGACCGCAGACATTTCGAGATGAAAAGCCACGAGCATTTCGTTCACGTCACCGCCAGCTTCTGCAGATCGATCAGCTTGCCGATGCCCTTGCGCGCGAGCTTCAACAGTTCGAGGAGCTGCTCCTCGGTGAAGGGCGTCTTCTCCGCGGTTCCCTGAATTTCGATGATGCCACCAGCTCCGGTCATCACGAAATTGGCGTCGGTGTCTGCCTCGGAATCCTCCGCATAATCGATGTCGAGCACCGGAGCGCCTTTGTGGATGCCGCATGACACCGCGGCGACATGATCGCGCAGCACGTCGGATTTGATCATGCTGCGCGTCTTCATCCATTGCAGGCAGTCGTGAAGGGCGACCCAGCCGCCGGTGATCGAGGCGGTGCGGGTGCCGCCATCGGCCTGGATCACGTCGCAGTCGATGGTGATCTGCCGTTCGCCGAGTGCGACCAGATCGACCACGGTGCGCAGCGAGCGCCCGATCAGCCGCTGGATTTCCACCGTGCGGCCACCCTGCTTGCCGGCGGTCGCCTCGCGCCGGGTGCGCTCGGAAGTCGCGCGCGGCAGCATCCCATATTCGGCCGTGACCCAGCCGCGCCCCTGCCCCTTGAGCCAGGGCGGCAGCCGGTCCTCGAGTGTCGCCGTCACCAGCACATGAGTATCGCCGAACTTCACGAAGCAGGAACCTTCGGCGTATTTGACCACGCCGCGCTCGAGTGAGATGGCGCGCATTTCGTCAGGGGCCCGGCGACTCGGCCGCATCGTTCAGTCCTTCTTGATTTGCAGGTTGGCTTAGGCGCTTTTAGGAGGCACCGTCGCAGCCGACAAGCGCGGATTCGCCAAGAGCGGCGGTCCGGGAGGTAAACGTCTTTGCTCGACAATCTGATGCGGCCGATCCGCGCCTTCCGCCCGGCCTATGTGCCGCTGGTGATGGTGTATTTCGCCTATGGCGCGCTCGGCCTGATCGATGTCACGAGAGACTTCTGGATCAAGGAGCAGCTGCGGCTGTCGCCGTCCGATCTTGCCAGCATCGGCGTCTGGCTGACGCTGCCCTGGACCATCAAGATGGTGTTCGGCGAACTGGTCGATTGCGTGCCGATCTTCGGATCGCGGCGGAAAGTCTACATCGTGATCGGCGCGATGTTCACAGCGGCGGGCCTTCTCACGCTCGCTGGCGCCGCGGGCGGCTGGCTGTCTTTTCTGGTGCCCGACCAGCTTTATGTGCTGGGCGCGCTACTCATCGTTCTCGGCACGGTCATCCAGGACGTGGTTGCCGACGCGATGTCGACCGAGGTCGTCAAACGGGTCGATGCGACCGGCCAGCCGCGGCCGGACAACGAGGTCCGGTCCGAACTCGGCATGGTGCAGGTGCTGGGCCGGCTCGCGCTGTCGGCCGGAATCGTTGCGGTGGCGGGCTTGTCCGGCATTCTGGCCGGCCTGTTCGATCGTCAAACCGTGTTCCTGATGGGCCTCGTCATCCCGGCGATTTCCATCACCGGCACCTTGCTGGTGCGTAAGGAGCCAACAGAAATCCGTCCGATCGACTGGCGCATTCTCGGCGGCGGGCTGATCTTCGGGGCGATGGTGCTGGCGATCGCGCTAGGCGGCGTTCCCTATGGTCAGGAGGTCATCTTCCTTTTGTCGATGGTCGTGATTTGTACCATGCTGGTGTTCGTCACCCGCGAGCTCGATCACAAGTCGCGGATGGCGATCCTCTATACCAGCATCATCATTTTCGCATTTCGCGCCACGCCCGGCGTCGGCGACGGCTATTTCTGGTGGACGCTCGACGTCCTGGAATTCGACGAGAATTTCTACGGTGCATTGCGTCAGACCGGCGCCGTTCTCGCGATCCTCGGCATGTGGCTGTTCTCCCGCCAACTCACCGAATATTCGGTCACCAAAACGCTGTTCTGGCTGGCGATCATCGGCACGCTGCTTTCGCTGCCGAGCCTCGGGCTTTACTATGGCGTGCATGAATGCACCGAACGCAGCTTCGGATTCGGCGCGCGCACCATCGCGCTGATCGACACGGTCGCTTCGTCGCCGTTCGCGCAGCTCTCGATGATCCCGCTGCTGACGCTGATCGCCTTCTATGCGCCGCCCGGACACCGCGCGACCTGGTTTGCGCTGATGGCCTCGCTGATGAATCTGGCGCTGGCCGCCGGCCAGTTGCAGACCAAGTATCTCAATCAGATTTTCGCGGTCCAGCGTGGCGAGTATAACGAGCTTGGCGCGTTGCTGATCGCGGCGCTGACCCTCGGGTTCGTGCTGCCGATCGGCACGATTCTGCTGCTGGGACGGCGAGTCTGAGGCGCATCATGCTTGAAATCCGCGGCCTGAATCGACAAGTCTTGTAGATTGAAGGAGTGTTCCTGCTTTGGCGTCACACGACATCCCGGTCGGTGCGACCCAGGTTTCGCTCACCGATCTGAGCGAACGGTCGCGCGACATCTTCCGTCAAATCGTCGAAAGCTATCTCGCCACCGGCGAGCCGGTCGGTTCGCGTAACGTTTCGCGGCTGCTTCAGGTTTCGCTGTCGCCGGCCTCCGTGCGCAATGTGATGAGCGATCTTGAGCAGCTCGGGCTGATCTATGCGCCGCATACCTCGGCCGGCCGGCTGCCGACCGAAATCGGCCTGCGCTTCTTCGTCGATGCCCTGATGGAGATCGGTGACCTGAACGACAGCGACCGGCGTGCGATCGAAGCGCAGGTCGCCGGACGCGGCCAATCCTTCGAGGATGTGCTGATGCAGGCTTCGGGCTTGCTGTCCGGCCTGACCCGCGCCGCCGGCGTCGTGTTGGCCGCCAAGCTCAATGCCCATCTCAAGCACATCGAGTTCGTGCGGCTCGAGCCGGAGCGGGCGCTGGTGGTGATGGTCGCGGAAGACGGCCAGGTCGAGAATCGCATTCTCAACATTCCCGCCGGCCTGCCGACGTCCTCGCTGATCGAGGCTTCGAACTTTCTCAACGCGCGCATCCGCGGCAAGACGCTGGCGGAGCTGCGCATGGAACTCGAAGACGCTCTGGAGGCGGGCCGCGCTGAACTGGATCAGCTGACGCAGAAAATCGTGGCGGCTGGTTTCGCGAGCTGGTCCGGCGGCGACCAGGACGACCGCCGGCTGATTGTGCGGGGGCAATCGCATCTGCTCGACGATCTGAAGGCGCTGGACGATCTGGAGCGGGTGCGGCTTTTGTTCGACGACCTCGAGACCCGCCGCGGGGTGATCGATCTCCTGGGCCGCGCCGAGCGCGCCGACGGCGTGCGCATCTTCATCGGATCCGAAAACAAGCTGTTCTCGCTGTCCGGCTCCTCCACCATCGTGGCGCCATATCGGGATTCTGCCGGACGGATTGTCGGCGTACTGGGGGTGATCGGCCCAACCCGACTGAACTATGCGCGGGTGATTCCGATGGTCGACTATACCGCCAAGGTGGTATCCCGGATTCTGTCGGGAACTTGATTTTTTGTCTCCGAGTTCTGATATGGCGGCGATAGCCCCACAACCGTCACCGGACGCACCGCGATGAACGATACGCCACGGCCTGACGCGCCAAACGCCGATACCACCGCCGAGAATCCGGCCCGAGCTTCGCAAGGCCAAGATTCGGCGGCCGAAGCCCCGAAGCCGCAAGTCTCCAAGCCCTATGTCGACCCGTCACTGACGGTCGACGAGGTGTCCGAGATGAAGGATCGTCTGCTGCGGACTCTGGCCGAAATGGAGAATCTGCGCAAGCGCACCGAGCGCGAGGTCGCCGACACACGCCAATATGGCATTGCCTCGTTTGCGCGCGATATCCTCGGCGTCGCAGACAATCTGCGCCGTGCTCTCGATGCGATCAATCCCGAGATTCGCGCCTCCGCCGACGCCGCTTTCGTGGCTTTCATCGAGGGCGTCGAACTGACCGAACGGGAATTGATGAAGGCCCTGGAGAAGAACGGCATCCGCAAGGTCGATCCGCTCCAACAGAAGTTCGACCCGAACCTGCATGATGCGATGTTCGAGGTGCCCGATCCGTCGGTGCCCGCGGGCACCGTGGTGCAGGTGATTCAGCCGGGCTATGTAATCGCCGATCGCATTCTACGGCCGGCCATGGTCGGGGTGGCGAAGGGCGGCCCGAAGATGCCGGCCGCCGCGGCGGCAAACGACGACGCGGGCGGGCAATAGACTGCTTGTCCTCGAAATGACGTTGTGCCGCTAGCCTCGGGGCAGTCCGCACTGCATGGAAGGCAGGCGGCGTCCCGGGAAATCGGCGGCTCGTTTTCAGCTTTCCGTCTCCCGGAGCCTTTCTGGATGTCTGATCACTCCCGCGCGTTGATGCCGTCGCGCACCTGACGGAAGCGGGTGAAGTTGTCCGGCCACTGCGCCTTCGGTGAAATGCCGACAATGCGCACGAAGCCGGCAACGCCGAATCGCATCCATTGCACGATCACCACATCGGTGTTGTCGCGCGTCGCCTGGCCTTCCAGCCGGATTTCGTGGGTGGGCAGGCCGCCGACGCGGATCTGATCCTGCGACAGCACCCGAAGATTGCTGAAGCCCTGGATGGTGCGCAGCACGTTCTGGGCGAAGCTTGCGCGTTCGTCGGCCTGCGTGGGCGCGCCGCTGCCGATCGAGACCAGCAGGACAGGCTCGGTGTTGCTGATTTCGCCGGCGCCCGAGCGCTCCGTCAGCATGATGGCGCGGCCCGGGAGCAGCAGTCTGACGCCTTCAAAATTTGCGCGCTCGGTCACCCGGAAGGGCAGTTGATCGAGAATTTCCTCCGGCGGGATTGCGGGGCGCAAAGTCACAGTTGAAAGCGCCTTGCGGATCGTCTCTTCCGGATAGGCCTCGCTTGCTTCGGCGGGGATCTGCGCGGTCACTACGAACGAAAACGTGGCGTCAGAGCCATGACCCGTGATGCTGCGGCGCGTGATCATCAGCCATTTGCGGAACTTCGTGCCCTCGACTTCCTGGTCGCCAACGACGAGGTGAGCGGCGCCGCTCTCGGTCAGCATCAGTTCACGCTTGGCGTTGCTGACGCCCGGGATCTCGATCGCGCCCGAACTCATCGCCTTCAGAAATTGCTCATAGGCCGGTCCCGGAACCTGGCTTAGAACGATCGCGGCTTTCTTGTCGCGATCCTCGAAGCCGGGAAAGGTCGCGCTCGCTGTCATGCCGGCCGGCGGCACGAGGCCGACATGGGAGCCGACCGGGAAAACCGCCTCGCCCGCCTGCACCGGGCCGGCGGCAACAAGGGCAAAGAGCAGGAGGGCCGTTCGCAGCATCATCGGGCTTGTCGGGGTTTGATGGATTTTCGGTTTTGCGTTTCGCCGCAGAGCCGGGCATAGCCGTTTATCGAGGCGGCCGGACGGGCGACGTTCGCAATGTACCAGCAAATCGGGTCATTGAAAGGCGGGTCCGGGCGACGGCGGGCGCTGACGCAGTCATGCTTGAGACCCTGATCACCATCCTCGATCTGTTTGGTGTGGCGGTCTTTGCGGTGACCGGCGCGCTCGTCGCCTCGCGCAAGCAGATGGACATCGTCGGCTTTGCGCTGCTCGCGACCGTGACCGGTATCGGCGGTGGAACGCTCCGCGATCTCGTGCTCGGCATGACGCCGGTCTTCTGGGTCCAGCAGCCTGTCTATATCGCGGTGTGCGTCGCAGTCGCGATCGCTGCGTTTTTCACCGCTCATGTCCCCGAATCGCGCTACCGCCTCCTGCTCTGGCTCGATGCGCTCGGCCTGTCATTCTTCTGCGTGGTCGGGGCCGAGCGGGCGCTGGAGGGTGGGGGCGGCGCCTTCATTGCGATCGTCATGGGTGTCATCACAGCGACCATCGGTGGCGTGATCCGGGACGTGCTGGGCGGAGAAATCCCCATGATTCTGCGCAAGGAAATCTACGCGACCGCGGCGCTCGCAGGGGCCGCGGCTTTCGTCGTCGGAGCCATATTGGGGGTCCCGCCGACCGGAGCCGCGCTCGCGGGCTTTGCCATCTGTTTCGCGATTCGGGGTCTTGCGCTTCAGCGCGGCTGGTCGCTGCCCGTATACCGCGCGCGTCCCGGCCGGGCTCCCGACGAAATCGACCGCCGTTAGGGAAACCGAAACCGAAACAGGGGAGCTTTCCGGAGCCGGGCGTGCGGTCGCAAACCCCTGCGGATTGGGCGCTTTTCAGCCCCACTCCCGGCTCCGAAGTCCTTGCGGCCCAAAGGGCCCCTCCTATATGACCCAAGACGCCGCAGGGCTGCGGCGCGGTCATTTAGAGGGGGTCGGATTACGGACGGCGGCGGGGACGACCCGTCGAATTCCACGGTCCATCCGGGTGCCGGCTCAGGGCCCGGCCGATCTGCCTGAGAGAGAGGAAAGAACATGTCAAAGGTCATCGGTATCGACCTCGGCACCACCAATTCGTGCGTGGCCGTGATGGAAGGAAAGACGCCCCGCGTCATCGAGAATGCCGAGGGCATGCGGACGACGCCTTCGATCGTCGCTTTCACGGACGACGGCGAGCGGCTGGTGGGCCAGCCGGCGAAGCGCCAGGCCGTGACCAATCCGGAACGAACCATCTTCGCGGTCAAGCGCCTGATTGGACGGCGCTACGACGACCCGACGGTGGAAAAGGACAAGAAGCTTGTCCCCTACAAGATTACGCGAGCCTCGAACGGCGACGCCTGGGTCGAGGTCGATGGCAAGACCTACTCGCCGTCGCAGATTTCCGCCTTCATCCTGCAGAAGATGAAAGAGACGGCCGAGGCTCATCTCGGCCAGAAAGTCGAGCAGGCCGTCATCACGGTTCCCGCTTACTTCAACGACGCGCAGCGCCAGGCGACCAAGGACGCCGGCAAGATCGCGGGTCTTGAAGTCCTGCGCATCATCAACGAGCCGACCGCGGCGGCGCTTGCGTACGGCCTCGACAAGCAGAAGTCGGGCACGATCGCGGTCTATGACCTCGGCGGCGGCACATTTGACGTGTCGGTGCTGGAGATCGGCGACGGCGTGTTCGAGGTGAAGTCGACCAACGGCGACACCTTCCTCGGCGGCGAAGACTTCGACATGCGGCTGGTCGGCTATCTCGCCGATGAATTCCAGAAGGAACAGGGCATCGACCTGCGTCGCGACAAGCTCGCGCTGCAGCGCCTGAAGGAAGCCGCCGAGAAGGCCAAGATCGAGCTATCCTCGACCACGCAGACCGAGATCAACCTGCCATTCATCACCGCCGATGCGAGCGGTCCGAAGCACCTGACCATGAAGCTGACCCGCGCCAAGTTCGAGGCGCTGGTCGACGACCTGATCCAGAGGACCGTCGAGCCGTGCCGCAAGGCGCTGAAGGATGCCGGGCTGAACGCGTCGGAAGTTAACGAAGTGGTCCTGGTCGGCGGCATGACCCGCATGCCGAAAGTCCAGGAAGTCGTGAAGCAATTGTTCGGCAAGGAGCCGCACAAGGGCGTCAACCCCGACGAGGTCGTGGCGATCGGCGCGGCAATCCAGGCCGGCGTGTTGCAGGGCGACGTCAAGGACGTACTGCTGCTTGACGTGACGCCGCTGTCGCTCGGCATCGAGACCGAGGGCGGCATCTTCACCCGCCTGATCGACCGCAATACCACGATCCCGACCAAGAAGAGCCAGGTGTTCTCCACCGCGGCGGACAACCAGAATGCGGTCACCATCCGGGTGTTCCAGGGTGAGCGCGAAATGGCGGCCGACAACAAGCTGCTCGGCCAGTTCGACCTGATGGGAATTCCGCCGGCGCCGCGTGGCGTGCCGCAGATCGAGGTCACGTTCGACATCGACGCCAACGGCATCGTCAATGTCCAGGCCAAGGACAAGGGCACCGGCAAGGAGCAGCAGATCCGCATCCAGGCGTCTGGCGGTCTGTCCGAGGCCGATATCGAGAAGATGGTCAAGGACGCCGAGGCGCATGCCGAAGAGGACAAGAAGCGCAAGGCCGCGGTCGAGGCCAAGAACCACGCCGAAGCGTTGGTTCACTCGACCGAAAAGGCGCTGTCCGAACATGGCTCAAAGGTTGGTGAGGACGATCGCCGCGCGATCGAGAATGCGCTCGCCGACCTGAAGGAGGCGCTGAAGGGCACCGACGGCGAGGCTATCGCCGCCAAGTCCAACACGCTGGCGCAAGCTTCGATGAAGCTCGGTGAGGCCATGTACAAGGCGCAGCAGGAAGGCGGATCGGGCGGTTCCGATGCGTCCGGCGGCGCTGCCGGCGGTAACAAGGACGATGTGGTCGACGCGGAATTCACCGAGGTCGACGACGATAAGAAGAAATCGGCGTAACGTCACTCGCTTGACCTCCCCCGCTTGCGGGGGAGGTTGACTGCGCAGCGGTCCGGAGGGGGCTCTTGCAGACCATTCTCGCTGTGGACATTTTTAGCGCCTCCCCGCTCACGCGCGAGCGGGAGAAGGAAGTGGCTGCCTCCGCGGTCGCTGCATGCTTTTTCTTCGGCGGCATGTAATCGATGGCCAAGACTTGCTACTACGAAACGCTCAGCGTCGCGCGCACGGCGACCGATGCCGAGATCAAGAGCTCGTATCGCAAGCTCGCGATGAAATGGCATCCGGACCGCAATCCCGGCAACAAGGCGGCTGAAGCCAAGTTCAAGGAAATCAACGAGGCCTATGACGTCCTGAAGGACGGCGACAAGCGCGCCGCCTATGATCGCTTCGGCCATGCGGCCTTCGAGCAGGGCAATGGTGCGAGCGCGCACGGCTTCGGCTCTGACTTCGGCTCGGCATTCTCCGACATCTTCGAGGGGATTTTCGGCATGGCCGGCGGCCGGGGCCGCTCGTCCGGTGGGCGCGAGCGCGGCGCCGACCTGCGCTACAACATGGAAATCACGCTCGAGGATGCGTTTTACGGCAAGACCGCCGAAGTCCGCATCCCGACATCAGTGACTTGCGAGGCCTGTTCGGGTGGGGGCGCCAAGGCCGGGACACGGCCCAGAACCTGCGCCTCCTGCGGGGGGCAGGGTCGGGTTCGCCATGCGCAGGGCTTCTTCACGCTCGAACGGACCTGCCCGTCCTGTCAGGGCCGCGGTCAGGTGATCGACGATCCTTGCCCCTCATGCTCCGGTTCCGGACGGGTGACGCGCGAGCGCATGCTCTCGGTCAACATTCCGCCGGGGGTGGAGGACGGGACGCGCATTCGTCTCGCTGGCGAGGGCGAGGCGGGCTTGCGCGGCGGCGCCGCGGGCGACCTCTATATTTTCCTGTCACTCGCCTCGCACGCGATTTTCCAGCGCGACGGCGCGGACCTGCATTGCCGGGTGCCGGTCTCCATGGTGACGGCGGCGCTGGGCGGCGAGTTCGAAGTGCCCGCGATCGATGGCGCGCGCAGCAAGGTCAAGGTGCCGGCGGGCACCCAATCCGGCCGGCGCTTCCGCTTGCAAGGAAAGGGCATGCCTGTCCTGCGTTCCAAGCAGATGGGCGACATGTATGTTCAAGTCGTGGTGGAAACTCCGCAGAACCTTACCAAGCGCCAGCGCGAATTGCTGATGGAATTTCAGAAGATTTCGTCGACTGAGACGCAGCCGGAATCGACCGGATTCTTTGCCAGGGTCAAGGATCTGTTCGATATCGGATCGCGGCCGCAATGATGCGAAAGTTCCCGATCAACGCGGCTACCCTTGGCGACACCGCGCAAAACGGCTATGCCTTGCGCAGGCCACAATAGTTCACAAACTCAAGCAGCAATGCGTCCTCAATCCTCCCTCGCCGAGAAGAAGGGGCTGCGTCTTGACGACGAAGTCCGGTTCATTCGTTCTTGGCTGGAGAGGCCACTGGCGATCGGCGCGGTCACGCCATCCGGACGGGTTCTCGCTCGCACCATGGCGCGGTATGTCGACACCGGAATTCCGGGACCAGTGATCGAGCTTGGCCCGGGCACCGGTCCGGTGACGGAGGCGCTTGTGGCGCGCGGTGTTCCGCAAAAGCGCCTTGTGCTGGTCGAGTTCAATCCCGGCTTTTGCCGTATCCTGCGCCAGCGCTTTCCCGAGGCCACTGTCGTACAGGGCGACGCCTACAGCCTGCGCCGCACGCTCGGCGATGTGCTGGAGCAGCCGGCGGCGGCGATGGTTTCCGGGCTACCGCTGCTGAACAAGCCGATGCGCACGCGCATTCGCCTGCTCAATGAGGCTTTGGGCCTGATGCATGGCAATGCGCCGTTCGTGCAGTTCACCTATTCGATGGCCGCGCCGCCGATTCCGAAAGGTTTGTCGCGGATCGCGGTCGAGGCCTCCGAGCGCATCTGGATGAACCTGCCGCCCGCGCGGGTTTGGTGTTATCGCCGCGTGCTGGTGTCCTGAATTATGGTCTGCCCCGCGAGAGCGGGGCATCGAGAATCCCTGCGAAGCGACGCCAAGGCAGAACGGAAGCAGCCCATTGTCCAGCGGACTGGCATCACGGCCTTGTGGTGTTGATTGCTTCGCTCCGCTTGCAATGACGGGTAATCATCCGGTCATTTCCAGTCGTCGCCCGGCATGATGCGGCGCATGTACTGATCGAATAGCGGTACGGTGAATGCCGTGTCGCCGTGGCTCGGGCTCCAGATCATGCCCTTCCAGATCAACTGGCTTCGCGTCGGACCGAGCGATGTGACTTCGCGATTAAGCTCCCAGGCGATGTCGCCCGAGCGGTGCGGACCCGGACCGAGCTCCGCCATTGCGCGCAAATAGCGTTTCTCCAGAGGCGTCAGCCGGTCGAAGCGGACCCGGAAAAAGCTTTCATCCAGCGCGGCAACTGCGGTGGTCGACGCCAGATCGACGTCATGCACCGTCATCGGCGAGGCTTCCGCGGCATCCCACGTATGCTTGCCCCATTCCTGCAGGAAATAGGGATAGCCGTGGGTTTCCTTGTAAATCCGGCGCAGGGCGTCTTCGGTGATGTCCACGCTCTGGTCCCGCGCCGGCTTTGCGATGGCAAGGCGCGCCGCGTCCTCCGACAGCGGACCCACCATCGGAAAATCGAACAGCCGTTCGGCATAGGATTTGGCGCGGCCCATGCGGCCCGGCAGTTGTGGAAGGCCCGCTCCGACCAGCACGACCGGCAGACTGCGCTGGGACGTGCGGTGCAACGCCGTGATCAGCGCGGCGAGCTGATCTTCCTCGACATATTGCAGTTCGTCGATGAACAGCCCGAGTGCGGTCTCCGCGGCTTTGGCCGCATGACCGCTGACCTCCAGCAAGGTCTGAAGATCGTTTTCGAGATCGCCGTTATCGGCCAGTCCAGGCTCGGGTTCGAAATCGATGCCGACTTCGATATCCTGATAGCGGACCTTCAGCGCCTTGGCGAAGCCCGCGAGACCGCGCAAGGCGCGCTGCGCCAGGGCCTTTGCCGTGGCGCTTCGGGACAACCGCAGCAGCGTCAGCCGCAGCTGCGGAGCCAGCATCGCGGGAAGGGAGCGCTCCTCCGGAGCCTCGACCCGGACGGTGGTGATGCCCGAGGCCTCGGCGTCATCGCACATGCGGTCCAGCAGAACGGTCTTGCCGACCCCGCGCAGCCCGATCATCAGAATGCTCTTGGCCGGTCTCCCGGCGCGCCCGCGCTCCAGGGCGATCCTCACAATCTCCCGCAGGTCGTCGCGGCCGGCCAGCTCCGGTGGTGGCGTTCCGGCTCCGGGCGCATAGGGATTGCTGATCGGGTCCACGGCGGAGTTATAGCCAATTTACCCCACATTACAATGGTTTTATAAAATACCCTAAGCTGCATACAAATCGGCTTTCCTCGAGCCACTCGCGGTGGTTTAAGGGGCGATCCGTTCCCGGCCACCGCAGCATGCCCGCTCCCAAAATCTTGGTCTTTGCCGGCTCGATCCGCACCGGCTCCATGAATGCGCAGCTCGCGGCGCTCGCGGCGAAGCAATTCGCGCTCGCCGGTGCCGACACGACCCGTATCTCGCTCCAGGATTTCGCAATGCCGCTCTATGACGGCGATCTGGAAAGCCGTTCCGGTCCGCCGGATGCTGCAGTCAGCCTGAAGCGGATGATGCAGAACCATCAGGGCATCTTCATCGCCAGCCCGGAATACAATGCGTCCGTCACCCCGCTTCTGAAGAACACGCTTGATTGGGTGTCGCGAGTGCGCGACGGCAGGGAAGTGCCGCTCGCCGCGTACAAGGATCGCGCCTTCGCACTGGGTGGGGCCTCGAATGGCGGTTATGGGGCGATGCGCTCGCTGATGGCGCTTCGGCAGGTGCTGGAGCAGGGCTGCGGCGCACTGGTAATTCCGGACCAGATCGCGGTTGCCGGGGCGGGCGAGGCCTTCGACGAGATGGACAATTTCAGGGATGAGGCGAATACGCGGCGGCTCGGGGCCGTGGTGCAGAGCCTGATCGAATTTGCGAGACATTACGTATGACGGCTGCAAGTCCTGACGTGGCCCCGCGTGAGCGGGTGATCGTCGCGCTCGATCTGCCCTCGGTCTTGGCGGCCGAAAAGCTGGTCGGCCAGCTCGGCGACAGCATTACGATTTACAAGATCGGCTATCAGCTCGGCTATGCTGGCGGGCTGGGCTTTGCGCAGGAGCTGATCAAGTCCGGCAAGAAGGTGTTTCTCGATCTCAAGCTGCACGACATCGGCAACACCGTGAACAAAGGTGTCGAGAGCATCGTCCGTTCCGGCGCGACTTTCCTGACGGTGCATGCCTATCCGCAAACGATGAAGGCGGCGCTCGACGCGAGCCGCGGCTCGCCGCTGAAGATTCTCGCGGTGACGATCCTCACCTCCTACAACGACGCCGACGTTGCCGAAGCCGGCTATGTCGGCAAGGCGCGCGACCAGGTGAAGCGAAAGAGCGAGCAGGCTTGCGCGCTCGGCATCGACGGCATCGTCTGCTCGGCGGAAGAATCCGCCATGCTGCGGCCGATCGTCGGTCCGACGCGCCTTCTGGTGACGCCGGGCATCCGGCCTGCGGGTGCCGAGACGGGCGACCAGAAGCGAATCATGACGCCGGCCGCGGCGATCAAGGCGGGTTCCGATTATCTCGTGGTCGGTCGGCCGATCACCGGCGTCGCCGACCCCAAGGCCGCCGCCGACTCGATCGTAAGTGAAGTAGAAGAGGCCACAAGGGGGTAACGCTATGGCGAAGGG
>JBIQKQ010000204.1:0-3508 GCA_044506365.1 Hyphomicrobiales bacterium | reverse complement strand
GGCACCGCCGGCCGGCCGACTCCCGTATAGACAAATCCGTACTTTGACGCCTCCTCCGGCGGATAGATGTTGCGCAAATCCACCATCACCGGCTTGTTCATTGCTTGCCGGATCGCCTCAAGGTCGAGCGCGCGGAACTGCTCCCATTCGGTGACGATCACCAGCACGTCGGCGCCTTTCGCGCATTCATAGGCGTCGTCGGTATAGATGATGCCGTTCAGCACTTCGCGCGCCGCTTCCATGCCCTCCGGATCATAGGCGCGCACCTGCGCGCCCATGTCCTGAAGCGCGGTGATCAGCGGGATCGACGGCGAGTCGCGCATGTCGTCGGTGTTCGGCTTGAAGGTGAGGCCGAGGATCGCAACGGTCTTGCCGCGCAACGCTCCGCCCGCGGCGGCGAGCACCTTGCGCGCCATCGCCCGCTTGCGCTGGTCATTGACGGCGACCACGGTCTCGACGATCCGCAACGGCGCTTCGTAGTCCTGGCCGGTCTTGACCAGCGCCAGCGTGTCTTTCGGAAAGCAGGAGCCGCCAAAGCCGGGCCCGGCATGCAGGAATTTCGAACCGATGCGGTTGTCGAGCCCGATGCCGCGCGCGACCTCCTGGACATTGGCCCCGACCTTCTCGGCGAGATCGGCAATCTCGTTGATGAAAGTGATCTTGGTCGCCAGGAATGCGTTGGCCGCGTATTTGATCAGTTCGGCGGTCCGGCGCTCGGTATACATGATCGGCGCGCGATTGAGATAAAGCGGGCGGTAGATCTCGGCCATCACCGCCTTGGCGCGCTCGTCCTCCGTGCCGATCACGATGCGGTCGGGGTGCTTGAAATCGCGGATCGCGGCGCCCTCGCGCAGGAATTCCGGATTGGACACCACCGCGAAATCCGCGTCCGCGCGGGTCTGCCGCATGACGCGCTCGACCTCGTCCCCGGTGCCGACCGGCACGGTCGACTTGGTGATCACTGTGGTGAAGCCGTCGATCGCATGCGCGACCTCGCGGGCGGCGTCATAGACATAGGTGAGGTCGGCATGACCGTCGCCGCGGCGCGACGGGGTGCCGACCGCGATGAAGACCGCATCGGCCGTGGCCACCGGCTCTTTCAGATCGGTCGCAAATGACAGCCGGTTCTGGCGGACATTGTTGCCGACAAGTTCGGCAAGGCCGGGCTCGTAAATCGGGATCTCGCCATTCCTGAGCGCGTCGACCTTGCGGGCATCCTTGTCGACGCAAATGACGTGATGGCCGAAATCGGCAAAGCACGCCCCCGACACCAGGCCGACATAGCCCGAACCGATCATGGCGATACGCATGATGCCCCTTCAACGCATGCGGCCGCACCGGTCTGCGAGCGGCGCCGATACCGGAAAGCCCTGTAGCCTCGCGACGACGCTTAGGCAAGCGCGCGCTTCAACAGCCAATGACGACAGCCTGGGAGTGACCCTGCATGACCGAGCTTCATTCGGGCGCGCCGTTGCGCGCCTTTCTCATTCACGGGCTGGCCGGGGGCCGGCCCTTTTATTTTTCCGCCGGGCTCGACGTGCTCGCGCGGAAGCTCGCTGCGCAGGGCGTCAGTGCAAGCGTGCATCCGCAGGGTTCGTTCCTGCGGCCGTATGGCGAGGTCGAAGCAATCGCGCAGGCCGCGCGCGCTGCGGCCGGCACGGGCTCGCGACCGGTCCTGATCGGCCATTCGATGGGAGCGGATGTGGCGCTGAAAGTTGCAGTGCGGCTCGGTGCGGTGGGCCTCTCCGTTCCGCTTGTGGTCTGCTTCGACCCGACCAGCTTCCGCCTTCTGTTCGGGCCGCCGCCGGTGCCGCCCAATGTGATGCGTGTGCTCTGCTTCTACCAGAAGATCAGCCCGCTCGGGCGCGGCGTGCTCAGGGCCGCGCCGGGCTTCAAAGGCACTCTCGTTCAGGAGCAGGTGTCGACAATCCACAGCGCGGTTGATGACGACCCCGCCTTGCATGCGCGCGTGCTGGCGGAGGTGACGGCGCTGCAGCGTGCGGCGGCCTGAGCGCGCTGTCCTCGGTGCGCCATGGCGCGCGCGGCTTTTCATTTTGTGGGAGACGATCATGGCGGCAGCGAATTACGACGCCTCGCTCGCGCGCGTGCTCAAGCACGAGGGCGGCTATACCAACCATCCGTCCGATCCCGGCGGGCCGACCAATTTCGGCATCACGATCCACGACTATCGCCGCTATATCAAGGCGAGCGGGACAGCCGCCGATGTGCGCGACATGCAGCTTGCGGATGCCGCGGAGATTTACCGCGTGCGGTACTGGCATGCGCTGCGCTGTGACGAATTGCCGGCCGGTGTCGATTACGCCGTGTTCGATTACGGGGTCAATTCCGGCATCGGCCGTGCCGCCAGGGTACTGCAGCGCCTGCTCGGCATCGGCAGCGGCACGACAATGACCGATGCCGTGGTCGCGGCTGTGTCCAAGGCGAGCGCGGCGGCGCTGATCGAACGGCTGTGCGACGAGCGGCTCGCGTTTCTGAAGAGCCTGCGAACCTGGCCGGTATTCGGCGCCGGCTGGGCACGGCGTGTCGCCGACGTGCGCCGCGACGCGCTGGCGATGGCGAAGGGCGCGGCCCTTGCGCAGCCTGCCTCGGCCTCTGCAAACGGCAAGGCCAGCGTGCCGCAGCCAAAGACCGCCCGTGCCGCGACAGCGGCGGGCGCGGTGGTCGCGGGTGGCGGCGCGGCGCAGGCGGCTGCGTCGGCCGGGGCGTCCTGGTCCCTCGTCATCGCGATTGTGGTTGCGGGTGCGGCGCTCGCTTCCGCCGGCTGGCTCGGCTGGTCGCTGTGGCACAGGCGCAAGCAGGACGCGCCGGCGATACCGTCGCAAACCGCGTCCACGCTCCGGTCCGTGCTCGCTTCGCTGCGCGAGCGGCTGAAGGGCTGGCGCACGGTGATGTTCGGCGGCGCGGTGACATGTGCCGGCGCCGCACTCGACATTCTTGATGCATTGCAGCTCGTTGACATCTCGCCGCTCCTGCCGCCCGACCATGCGCTGAAAATCATCGCGATCATCGGCGTCGTGACGGTGGTGCTGCGCCTCGTCACCACCGGTCGCGTCGGCAGGAAGGATTGCTGAGATGATGACCTCGATCCTGCTGAAGCTCGTCTCCCTGTTCGGGAGCGGCGCGTTCGAGGCTTTGCTCGGCCGCGTCGCCGATGTCCTTCAGCGCAAGGCGAGTGATGACCTCGCGCGATATCAGGCTGGTGTTGCCGCCGATACCCAGATCGCGATCGCGCAGATCAATGCGCAGATCGAGGCTCGCAAGGAGCAGGCGAAGTTGATGCAGGCCGACCGCGGCTGGCGGGTGACGGCGTGGGTCCGGCCGCTGATCGTCTATCCGTGTGTCCTGCATTTCGGCGCGATCGTGCTCGATTCCACCTTCCGGTTCGGCTGGGGCATCGCCAAGCTGCCGCCGCCCTATGACGGCTACGAACAGGCGATCATCCTGTCGTTCTTCATCGCGCGGCCGTTCGAGAAGGTGGCGCGGGTGT
>JBIQKQ010000203.1:0-3514 GCA_044506365.1 Hyphomicrobiales bacterium | reverse complement strand
GCAGCGTTCGCGGCTCGACAACAACAATTGGAACGGTACGCTTCACGACTACACCCGCCCACGATGAGATTTCGAAAACGACCCCCACCCCCGCGGGGTCCTTCCCTTTATTTTCGATTAAGACGAGCCGAAACATTGAGCGCAAGTAACATCGTATTGAAAGTCGGCAGACCGACTCCTGAGTCAGTGAGCCGACTCTATTCATCAATCGCGGTCGGAGCAGTCAGACGTCACGGTAGAACAGACGCCAGTCTTGCGTGGATGTCATATCGGCGATGCGGATGTCCCAGAATCCGGCCTCGCCGTGCTCACGAAACAATCGCTCGAATTCTCCGAGTTTGGTGACGCTGGTCGATTTCAAATCAAATCCACGTCGCCTTGCAGCAGCAGAACCTTGCCGTTGTTGCGGGCGGCGGCGACGCCGATTGCGGTCGTCAGTGACTCTCCGATCGCGCCGAATCGGACACGACGCCATAGCGCTGCGCGTCCGCGCAGATGTGAGGTCACAAGGTGAAAGGCGTGACCGCTGCCACACACGATATCCCAATCCTTCGGACTAACCTTGTCGCGTTCGAGCAAGGCCTCTCGGATCGACAGTGTCGGGCGCGATCGGGAACGGCTTACGATCCAGACTCTCTGCGGCGATGCGACTGGCCTTGTCGTACTGCGCCATCCGGCCTTGCGGATTTTGCGCCGCTGCATCTTTGCGATCACCGGGCGCAGCGAAACGGCCGGGCCGACCCGGCAGGCGCGAAAGGAGCCGAACACGCATCGCTTGTTGATAGGTAAGGCATGCGGGTCCGGCTGCTCGCCGCGATATCATGCCTGTGATAATCCCGGCTGGCGCACGGCTTCGCCGCCGCCGACGCGATAGTCTCAGGTGTTTTCACCCGAACGATTGTACACGACTGAATATGACCCGCATCGATAAAGTGCTCTCACTCGAAGACCTGGAGCCCCTCGCCCGCCGCTTTCTTCCGAACTGCATTTTCAGTTTCGTATCGGGCGGTGTCGAGACCAATGCCGCGCTGGAAGGGAATCGGGCCGCCTTCAACAGCTTCGATCTCGTTCCCGACGTGCTGGTCGACACCTCAAAACGAACCACCGGAATATCGCTGTTCGGCGAGTCCTGGAGCGCTCCGTTCGGGATCGCGCCGATGGGCGGGGCCGGCCTCGCGGGCTTTCGTGCCGATTGCGCTCTGGCGCGCGCCGCTCGCGACGAGAAAGTGCCCTTCATCTTGAGCGGATCCTCGCTGGTCGCAGTCGAAGAGATCGCCAAAATCAACCCGGATGCATGGTTTCAAGCCTATTTGTCGGTTGACCGCGACGAGATCGGCGCGTTGCTGGACCGCGTTGCCGCAGCCGGGCTTCGCACGCTGGTCATCACCGCCGATGTTCCGGTCAGCGGAAACCGCGAAAATCTGATCCGCGCCGGCTTCTCCACGCCACTGCGACCAACCATCAAGCTGGCAATGGACGTGGCCAGACGCCCGCGCTGGCTGTTGAACATCGCGGCGCGCACCATCCTGCGCCATGGCATGCCGCGCTATGAGAACGCCACGGCCAATGGCGGCGCGCCGGTCTTTTCCGCCACCGCAACCCGCGCTCACCTGCGCGATGCGCTCAGTTGGGCCGACCTCGCCTGGATTCGCAGAAGGTGGGACGCGCGTCTCATCCTGAAGGGCGTGCTTTCGCAATCTGACGCAGTGAGGGCGCGCCAGACCGGCGTCGACGCCATCATCGCGTCAAATCATGGCGGGCGGCAGCTCGATTGCGCGATATCGCCGCTTCATGCGCTGCCGCATCTCGTCGAAGCCGCGCGCGACATGCCGGTGCTGTACGACAGCGGCATTCGGCGCGGGACAGACGTGCTGAAGACCATGTCTCAGGGTGCAAAAATGGTTTTTATCGGGCGGCCGTTTCTGTACGCGGCAGCGCTCGGCGAGGACGAGGGGATTCGCCGCGCGATCAATCTCCTTCGCGCGGAGCTCCACCGGAACATGGCGCTGCTTGGCTGCAACGATCTTTACGACCTGGAGCGGCGGGTACGAAAGCGGGCCTGACCGCGCACAGATCAACGAGAGCCGGTCCGCGAAGCAGTCACCCCGGCTCATACCGGATAAGCCTGCCATCGCTCCCCAATGAGCGTTCTGGCGTGCTACGAAATCGGTAAATTCGGCGGGCATCGTGGGAATAGCGACGGCCACCCTCGCAAGGCCTGCTGTCTTCTGACCGATCGCACCCGCGGCCTTGCCCGCCGCACGTTGGAGACATTATGAAAGCTCGTGACACCCTCAAGGCCCGCCTTGCACGCCGCGATTACGTCATCGGCATCGCGCCCAAATTCGCCTCCGCCGACCTTGTTGCGGCTTTGGCGCCGCGCTTCGATTACATCTTCATCGATTGCGAGACCGCGGGACCCGATGTCGAGAACATCTCCAATCTGGCGCGCGCCGCGCAGCTCGGCGGCGCCTGCGCGGTCGTCCGCCCCTGGTCAAAGGACATGGGCCTGTTGCGCCGCTATCTCGGATGCGGAATAGACGGCTTCGTGATGCCCGACGTGGAGAACCCCGACGAGGTTTTGGCGGTGCGGCGGCTGATGAACGAGATCGATCCGGATAGCGGGGATACGCTTATTTATGCCGCCCTGATCGAGACCGCGAAAGGTGTCGAGCGCGCCCGCGACATCATGCTCACGGAGGGCTGCGACGTCACTTATATCGGCACATCCGATCTCGCAGTGTCATATGGACTGCCGCGTCGCGGCGACCATGCGCAGATTCGCGATATCGCATTCGGCATCATCGAGACGTCCCGCTCCATCGGAAAGTCGGCGGGCTGCCCGGTTAACAAATACGGGATGCAGCGCGTTCTGGATGCCGGCGCGAACAGCGTCATGCTGTTCATGCCGGATGTCCTCACGGCCGGCCTTGATGCGGCGATGAAGGACTGGCCAAAAGCATAGAACGGTTTCGATCTCGGTCCTGCTCGGCATTCTGGACAGGACCAAACCCTTTTCCCTCAATGTTCCTCGTTGATCTTTACAGGCCGTAGTCTGCAGGCGCTGTCCCGTTACCGCGATCAAGCGCCGAGACATTGTCGCCGCCCGCGACCGGCGGCGAGATAGACCGGCCGCCGCCAAACATGTCCTGCCGGAATATTCGGTCCAGCGCATGGTCTGCGCAAGGCGCGCGCACCGCATGCGGCCCAACAAGGGGCGAGCGAAGCGCAGCGGATGCAATTTTTGGTTGGCGCGGCGGACGAACGCGGCGCTTATACCAACAACGCAGATCGCCGGCGCCTAGCGGAAGACGCTGCCCGGTTTCTGGACGAAAAACGAGAACACCTATGCCCGCATCCGCGCGCAAGGTGCCGGTAACACTTCAAAATAGTGCAGTGGTATCAACACGGAGAGGTTCAACTGGCGGTCCCGGGAAGACTCGAACTTCCGACCTTCGGTTTAGGAAACCGCTGCTCTATCCGGCTGAGCTACGGGACCCCGGGGGCGATGTAG
>JBIQKQ010000039.1:0-24499 GCA_044506365.1 Hyphomicrobiales bacterium | reverse complement strand
GTCACGTCGCCGAAGACCCGGGCTGCAACGGCCATACGGTCTGGCTGGCGCAGCGGGTGTGATCCCGGTCGTCCCCGCGAAAGCGGGGACCCATAGCCACGGCTCTCTACGTTGAACACGGACCGAACTTCTTTCTGAAGCGTCACGATGTATGGGCCCCCGCTTTCGCGGCGACGACTGCATTGTTGCGCGAATAGCATTACAGTGAACCCCATGATCCGCATCACCGACACCATCAGCCTCGACGAGGACGAGATTGAGGAAAGCTTTGTGCGTTCCTCCGGCCCCGGCGGTCAGAACGTGAACAAGCTCTCCACAGCCGTACAATTGCGCTTCGATGTGCGGCGGTCGCGCTCGCTGCCGAACGACGTGGCGATCCGGCTGATGAAACTCGCCGGCAATCGGCTGACCAAGGATGGCGTCCTCGTCATCATCGCGCAGAACAACCGGACGCAGGAGCGCAACCGCGCCGAAGCGCGCGAGCGTCTGATCGAACTGATCCGTGAAGCGTCGGTCAAGCCGGTGCCGCGGCGCGCCACCAAACCGACCAAGGCCTCGAAAACGAAGCGGCTGGAAGGCAAGAAGCGCCGCGCCGACGTGAAGGGCATGCGCGG
The DNA here is from genome assembly GCA_044506365.1 of Hyphomicrobiales bacterium. GTDB lineage: Bacteria > Pseudomonadota > Alphaproteobacteria > Rhizobiales > Xanthobacteraceae > Pseudorhodoplanes. The sequence continues at coordinate 23,885 of JBIQKQ010000039.1, read as the reverse complement.
CCGGGTGCGGATGGACTGACGTGCGCAACAGCGCGTGAGGGCAGCGCAATCCGTCGTCCTCGTGTCCGGGCGCGGCGCAAGGCGAAAGCCGTGCGCTGCAGAACCGGGCCCCATCCTTGCCGCGTCCGAGGCGCGATGTTGAAATCGCTGCCTGACAGTATAGGAATAAAAGCATATAAAAGCCTCGCCACGCTCAACGAGGGGCGTCAACCGGTGACGCCAGTTGATGGAGCGGGGTGCGGCGCCTGCGGGCGCGCGTTCGTCGGCGCGCGCACTCGGGCTGCATGGGGGCACCGCCCGGAGGCAATACGGCCTCCTGCCGGGAGCCGGCTGACGCCATGCGCAGCTTCAGGCGCATGGAGGCAAAGCGCGGCCCCATGCAGACGAAACGCCGCAATGATGCGCCGTGAGGCGGCCGTGCGCCAGCGATGGTGCGCGGCGTATCAGGAATGCCCTGCGTCTTTCGGCGCATCATTCCCCTCACTTGTCTCTTCAATACGGGCGCGCCCGCGCCGGCCAAACAACAGGGCCGGCGGAGCTTGCGCCGTTACTATCCCTCCCCTGAAAGGGGAGGGTGGCTCCGAGCGAAGCGAGGAGTCGGGTGGGGTTGTCTTAGTAAGTACTAGACCCCCACCCGGCTCGCTTTGCTCGCCACCCTCCCCCGCAAGCGGGGGGACGGAGAACGACGCACCAGGCCTCGCCAATCCCCCGAATCCGGTAAACTCCCGCCCATGTCCGTCCGCCAGCTTTCCGAGGCCCTGATCAATCGCATCGCCGCCGGCGAGGTGGTCGAGCGGCCTGCCAGCGCCGTGAAGGAACTGGTCGAGAACGCACTCGATGCCGGCGCGAAAAAGATCGAGATCGTGACCGATGGCGGCGGACGGCGGCTGATCCGCGTCACCGACGACGGCGCCGGCATGACCCGCGCCGACCTTGATTTGGCGGTCGAGCGGCACGCCACCTCGAAACTTACCGATGACAATGACCTGATGGCGATCGCCACGCTCGGTTTCCGCGGCGAGGCGCTGCCCTCGATCGGGGCGGTGTCGAAACTTGCGGTGACGACGCGGCATGCCGGCGAGCCGCATGGATGGAGTTTGACGGTCGAGGCCGGCGTGAAATCGGCGCCCGCGCCGGCCGCTCTCAACGGCGGCACCCGGGTCGAGGTGCGCGATCTGTTCTACGCAACGCCGGCGCGGCTGAAATTCATGAAGAGCGAGCGCGCGGAAGGCGAGGCGGTGCGCGAAGTGGTGCGGCGGCTGGCAATGAGCCGGCCCGATGTCGCCTTCACGCTGGCAGGCGAGGAGAGGGCGCATGTGACCTGGGCGGCAGCGCTGCCCGGTCCGGCCGGCCGCCTGATGCGGCTCGGCGATATTCTTGGCGCGGATTTCCGCGCCAATGCGGTGGCGGTGAGGGGAGGGCGCGAAGGCCTGTTCGTCGAGGGTTTTGCCGCGCTGCCGACCTACAGCCGCGCCAATTCGCTTGGGCAATACCTGTTCGTGAACGACCGGCCGGTCCGCGACAAGCTGCTGGTCGGTGCAGTCCAAGCGGCTTATGGCGATTACCTGCCGCGTGGACGCTATCCCGCGGTTGCGCTGTTCGTCACCATCGATCCGCGCGAGGTCGATGTGAACGTGCACCCGGCCAAGACCGAGGTGCGGTTCCGCGATCCCGGTCTGGTGCGCAGCCTGGTTTTCGGCGCGCTGCGCGAGGCGCTGACCCGTGAGGCCGGGCGCGCAGCGACCACCGGCGGCGATGCCACTGTGAGCGCATTGCGTCCGGTCTCGTCGCCGCCGCGGGCCGGTTGGGACTGGCGGCGTTCGCCGGCCGCGCCATACCGGGCGCAACCCTCGCATGGCAGCGCCGGATTGGCGGAAGCGGAGCAGGCGGTCTTCGATGTCGGCCTGGCGGCCGCCAGTGCCCGCGTCGAAACCGCTGCGCCCCCGTCCGAGGCACTCGACCGGCCGCTGGGTGCCGCGCGTGCGCAGGTGCATGATAATTACATCGTATCGCAGACCCGCGACGGCCTCGTCATCGTCGATCAGCACGCGGCGCATGAGAGGCTGGTCTATGAGCGGCTGAAGGCGTCGGTGGAACGCGACGGGGTGGCGCGGCAGATCCTGCTGATTCCCGAAATCGTCGAGATGGACGAGAGCGATGTCGGGCGGCTCCTCGCACGTGCGGACGAGCTTGCGAGATATGGCCTCGCGATCGAGAGCTTCGGTCCCGGCGCTGTCGCGGTGCGCGAGACGCCGTCGCTGCTCGGGGAGATCGATGCGGCGGCTCTGGTGCGCGACCTCGCCGAGCACATGGCCGAATGGGATGACGGCCTGCCGCTGGAGCGTCGCCTGATGCATGTCGCGGCCACCATGGCGTGCCACGGTTCGGTGCGGTCAGGCCGTCGATTGAAGGCCGAGGAGATGAACGCGCTGCTGCGTGAGATGGAGGTCACGCCCAATGCCGGGCAATGCAATCACGGCCGACCGACCTATGTGGAGCTGAAGCTGACGGATATCGAGCGGTTGTTCGGGAGGAGATAGTTTGTTGCGTCATTCCGGAGCGCGAACGCTGCCTCTCCCCGCAAGCGGGGAGAGGTGAGCCGAGGCAATCAGCTCAGTTTGAGAAACACGATTTCCGTATCGTCGTAATCGCGCCGCTCGATCTCCTCGAAACCCTCCGGCGTTGCCAATGCAGCCTTCGCCTCCTCGACGACGATCAGCGCATCGTTCGTCAGCCATCCGCCTGCGCGCGCCGAGGTCAGCGCCTTCTCCGCAAGCCCCTTGCCGTAGGGCGGATCGAGAAAGACAAGCGAGAACGGTTCGTTCGGATGCACGTCGCCGAGCCTCGTCGCATCGCGCCGGAAAATGCGACTTATCCCCGCGGTGCCGAGCGCCTCTATATTCTGACGGATGAGAGCACGCGCTTCCGCCCCATTGTCCACGAACAGCGCAAAGGCCGCACCCCGCGACAGCGCCTCGAGCCCAAGCGCGCCGGTGCCGGCGAACAGGTCGAGCACCCGCGCGTTCGTCACCGGATCGCCATAGGCATGGGCGAGAATGTTGAAGATCGATTCCCGGGTGCGGTCCGAAGTGGGGCGGATGCCTTGCGACTTCGGGCCGGTCAGCGTGCGCCCGCGCAACCTGCCGCCGACAATGCGCATCAGCGTTTCCGTTTGGGGCGGCGGCCGCGCTGCTCGCGCTTCGTCCTGCCGGTGGCGGGGCGGTCGCTTCGGGCTGCATCCCTCCCCCGCGCCGAAGTCGGTTGTTTCCGACTTCGGCCTTCTTTTCGATGGCGCAAGTCGGATGTTCCCGACTGGCGTTGGGGGAGGGTGGCCGCGGAAGGCGACCGGGTGGGGGGCGATTGGCGCGCTTTCGTTACCGTGCGGCCCCCCAGCCCCTCCCCACCACTCCCCGGGGGGAGGGGAGCCGTTGGCTGCTCGACCTGCGTGATCGGCCCCGCAAAATCCGCCTCGGCCTCTTTCGCGATGCGCTCGCCGAGCTGGTCGCGCAGATGCCGGGTGCGCACTTCCTCGACCGCGCCTTCCGGAATGTCGCCGAGCTGGAACGGACCGAACGACACCCGGATCAGCCGGTTCACCTTCAGCCCGAGATGCTCCAGCACGTTGCGCACTTCGCGATTCTTGCCCTCGCGGATGGCGAAGGTGAGCCACACGTTGGCGCCCTGCAGGCGATCGACGGTCGCCTCGATGGCGCCGTATCGCACGCCGTTCACGGTCACGCCCTTGCGCAGTGCGTCGAGTTGCGGCTGCAGGATCGATCCATGCGCGCGCACGCGATAACGCCGCAGCCAGCCCGTCGACGGCAGTTCGAGCACGCGGGCCAGCCCGCCGTCATTGGTGAGCAGCAGCAGGCCTTCGGTGTTGAGGTCAAGCCGCCCCACGCTCACCACCCGCGGCAGCGTCTTTGGCAGTGTCTCGAAAATGGTTGGCCGCTTTTCCGGGTCGGCATGCGTGGTCACAAGTCCGCGTGGCTTGTGATAGAGGAACAGGCGCGTGCGCTCCCGCTGCGGCAGCGGCTTTCCGTCCACGGCGATCTTGTCGCTTGCGGTCACGTTCAGCGCCGGGGAGGCGATGGTCTCGCCATTCACCGAGACGCGCCCCTGCGCAATCCAGGCTTCCGCCTCGCGGCGCGAGCAGAGGCCGGCGCGGGCCATCACCTTGGCGATGCGCTCGCCTGCGGCAGCGGGTTTTTGTCGGTCGGGCATGCGCGGCTTTATGCCGGGCATTGGCGCGATTATAAAGTGCCGATGTCGACGAGTTTCATGGATCAGGCGCTGGATCTTGCCCGCGCAGCGGCGCTGGCTGGCGAGGTGCCGGTGGGTTGCGTGGTGGTACGGGACGGCGCTGTGATTGCCAGGGCGGCCAACCGGACGCTGACTGATCGCGACCCAACCGCGCATGCGGAACTGCTGGCGATCCGGCAGGCGGCGCAGGCGCTCGGCACCGAACGGCTTACCGACTGCGATCTCTATGTCACGCTCGAACCGTGTGCGATGTGCGCAGGCGCGCTGTCTTTCGCCCGCATCCGGCGCCTCTATTACGGCGCGGCCGATCCGAAAGGCGGCGCAGTGGACAATGGTGTGCGGTTCTTTGCGTCGCCGACCTGCCATCACCGGCCGGAGGTCTATGGCGGCCTCGGGGAGAGCGATGCAAGAAGGCTTTTGAAGGAATTCTTTGCCGGAAAACGCTAAAGTTCATTGCGCAAGCAAGGCTGCGAGCTTCTCCCGCAACTGCGCCTTCACAGGCTCGGCGGCACGCAGGATGGCGCTGGCGCGCAGGAAATCGAGCGCGCGAAAGATACCGACATTGGGCCGCAGCACGATGTCGGGTGCGCCATGCTTCATTTTCTCCTCGATGATGGTCTGGGCCATGACCAGAATGGTGGCGAAATAGCATTCGAGCGAGTCCGGCATTGCCGTGCAGTCCTCGGCAGGCGGGCCCGCGACATCGACCGCGATCACGATGTCCGCGCGTCGCCGCACGCGATCGAAGGGGAGCGGGTTCGTCGCGCCCCCATCGACCATCACGCGGCCCTCGAACATGACCGGACGGCTCAGCCCCGGGATTGCCATCGAGGCGGCGACCGCGGTCCGCAGCGGTCCCGATGAAATCGCGGTCTCGCGACGACCATAGAGATCGGAGGCGATCACGGTGAGCGGGATCGTCAGCGCATCGAAGCTGTCCGGCACGCGATCCGGCAGGAATTGCGCGCAGAATTTTTCCGCATCGATCAGGGCCGCGCTCCGTAGGCCGGATGCAATCAATGCGCCGATCCCGCCGCCCGCGCGGGCGGCGATCAACTTGCTGAACAAGCTGCTGCGATCACGGGCGAGCATCGTCACGTGACGGCGGATTTCCGCACCGCTCATTCCAGCGGCATAAGGTGCGCCCACCAGCGCGCCGATCGAGGTCCCGGCGATGGCGACCGGACGGATGCCCATCTGGTCCAGCGTTTCCAGGACTGCGATATGCGCAAGCCCGCGCGCCCCGCCGCCTCCCAGCGCCAGCGCGACCGTTTTCATCGCGCGCCGGCCTCCTGCGCGAAGCGCCACGCGGTGGCGGCAAGCGGACGGATCATCGCCGCCTTCGCCGGCGCATGCTCGCTGGTGGCGGTACCGTCGCGCACCCGCCCGATGATGCCTTGCAGGATCGCGGCGATGCGAAAGAAATTATAGGCCAGATAGGCCGGCAGGTGCGGGCGTGGATCGAGGCCGGTGCGCGCGACATAGAGATCGACATAGTCCGACAGCGGCGGCAGCCCGAGCGCTTTCAGGTCGAACCCGACCAGCGAGCCGGTGCCGGCGCGGCTTTCCGAATGTGGCATGTGCCACTGCATGAGGTGATAGGAGAAATCAGCGAGCGGATCGCCGAGGGTCGACAGTTCCCAGTCGAGCACCGCGATGATGTCCGGTGTGTCATGTGCGACGACCGTGTTGTCCAGCCGGTAATCGCCATGCACGACGCGCACCGCGCTCTGCGGCGGTACGTTGTGTGGCAACCAGTTGATCAGCGCATCCATCTCCCAAATGTTCTCGGTTTCGGAGGCGCGATACTGCTTCGACCAGCGATCCACCTGACGTGCGATATAGCCTTCGCCGCGGCCGAAATCGGCAAGGCCGATCGAGGCGGGATCGAAGCAATGCAGCCTGGCGAGTGTTGCATTCATGGAATCGTAGATGGCGGCGCGCTCATGCGGATTTGAGCCAGGCATATCCGGATTCCAGAATACGCGGCCGTCGGCGTAACGCATCACGTAGAAGGCGGTGCCGGCCACCGCGTCATCAGGGCAGTAGACAAGCGGCTCAGGCACAGGGAAGCCGCAGTTCCACATCGCCGAGATGACGCGGAATTCGCGGTCGACGGCATGCGCCGATGGCAGGAGTTTGCCCGGCGGCTTTCGGCGCAGGACATAGCTGCGGCGTGGTGTTTCCAGGAGGTAGGTCGGATTCGACTGGCCGCCGCGGAATTGCCGGATCAACAGCGGACCCGCAAAATCTGCGATCTGCCCGCTCAGATAGCCGGCAAGCCGTTTCGCATCGATCGTCAGCGCAGGCGCTACCTCCTTTGTTCCGGAAAAGGCGGCCTGCCGGTCGATGCCTGTCATGGTCGTCAGGGGCGGAAAAATTCAAGCAGCGCGCGCGAGGTCGCGCCGGGATTTTCTTCAGCGAGAAAGTGTCCGGAATCGATCGCTTTGCCGGAGACCTCTTTCGCCCAGTCCTTCCAGATCGAAAGCGGCGAATTCTCGCTGGGAATGCCGGCCGAGCCCCACAGCGCGATCATTGGTGTCGCGATCCTGTTGCGTGCGGCGTGGTCGAATTCGTCCTGGGCCAGATCGGTGGTCGCGCCCGCGCGATAATCCTCGCACGTTGCATGGATGCGCAGCGGATCGGAGAAAAAGGCGCGGTAATGTGCCAGCGCCCGCGTGTCAAAGGCGGAAAGGTCCTTGGCCTTGGTCCAGCTTGCCATCTTGTAGTCGAGATATTCGATCGGCGCCTTCTCGATCAGCATTTCCGGCATCGGATGTTTCTGAGCGAGGAACGGCCAATGCCAGACCTTCATGGCGAGCGTGTGGTCCATCCGGTGCCACATCTCGAACGTCGGGATGATATCGAGAACGGCAAGCTTGATCAGACGGCCGGGATGATCGAGCGCGAGCCGGTAGGAGACGCGGCCGCCGCGGTCATGGCCGGCAAGGTAGAAGCGCGCATAGCCCAGCTTCTCCATCACTTCGATCATGACTTTCGCCATCGAGCGCTTGTCGTATGGCGCATGCGCCTTGCCCGCGCGCGGGGCAACCGACCAGCCATAGCCGGGAAGATCCGGAAGAATCAGTGTGAACTTTGCCGCGAGCGCGGGCGCCACCTTGTGCCACATCACATTGGTTTGCGCGTAGCCATGCAGCAGCAGCAACGGCGGGCCTTCTCCCCCGGAGCGCGCGAACACGCGGCCGATCGAGGTATGAATCCAGTGCGATTCAAATCCGGGGAACAGGTCGGCGAGATCGGTCATGGCGCTACCCTTCTACTTTGAACGGCCGCCTGATGCCAGTCAGGTACCGCGCTCGATCGCCCGCCGCCCGATATCCCGCCGGCAGAATCCGTCCGGCCAGTTGATTTTGTCCACCGCGGCATAGGCCTGGCGCTGAGCTTCCGCCACACTGCGCCCAATGGCGCAGACATTCAGCACGCGCCCGCCATTGACGAGGATGCGGTCGCCGTCCGCTTTCGTGCCGGCGTGGAAAATCTGCACGCCCTCGACCTTGGCGGCTTCGTCCAGGCCTTCGATCACCGTGCCCTTCTGATAGTCGCCGGGATAACCCTTTGCCGCCATCACCACGGTGAGCGCGGCGTCGTCGTACCAGCGCAGATCGAATGATTTCAGCACGCCGTCGCGCGCGGCCATCAAAGCCGGCACGAGGTCGGACATCATGCGCAGCATCAGGACCTGCGTTTCCGGATCGCCGAAGCGCACATTGTACTCGATCAGTTTCGGGCCATCCTCTGTGATCATGAGGCCGGCAAACAGGACGCCCTTGTAGGGCGAGCCCATTGCGGCCATCGCCCGCAAGGTCGGCTCGATGATCTCGGTCATCGTCCGCGCCGTCATCTCGGGCGTCATCACCGGGGCGGGTGAATAGGCGCCCATGCCGCCGGTGTTCGGCCCCTGATCGTTGTCGAAGGCGCGCTTGTGATCCTGCGCGGAAGCGAGCGGTATCGCCGTGGTGCCGTCACAAAGCGCGAAGAAGGAGGCCTCCTCGCCCTGCAGAAACTCCTCGACCACGACCTGCGCGCCGGCGGCGCCAAGTCCGCCCTCGAACATCATGTCGATCGCGGCTTCCGCCTGCGCCACCGATTCAGCAACGACGACGCCTTTGCCGGCGGCAAGGCCATCGGCCTTCACCACGATCGGGGCACCATGCTTGCGGACATAGTCCTTCGCACGCGCGGGGTCGGTGAAGCGCTCATAGGCCGCGGTCGGAATATTGTTGGCGCGGCAGATATCCTTGGTGAAGCCCTTCGAGCCCTCCAGTTGCGCCGCCGCTTTGGTCGGGCCGAACGCCTTGATGCCGGCGGCCTCGAGATCGCCGACGATTCCCGCACAAAGTGGCGCTTCCGGTCCCACCACGACGAGGCCGATCGCCTTTTCCTTGCAGAAGGCGATCACCGCCGCATGATCGGCGATATCGAGCGCGACGCATTCGGCCTCTTGCGCTATCCCGGCATTGCCGGGTGCACAATACAGGCGGTCCACCAGCGGGCTCGCGGCCATCTTCCAGGCCAGTGCATGTTCGCGTCCGCCGGAACCGAGCAGAAGGATGTTCATTCGTTGCGAAAAGCCTTATTTCGAGGCCGGTTGTGTAGCATGAAGGTCCAGACCCGCAAGCGAATCGCCTGACATGACTGAAGCCGCCCGCGTCAATGTTGTGGAATTGAGTGTCTCCGAGGTCTCGCAGGCGCTCAAGCGCACCGTCGAGGACAATTTCAGCTATGTGCGGGTCCGCGGCGAGATTTCCGGCTATCGCGGCCCGCATTCCTCGGGCCACGTCTATTTTGCGCTCAAGGACGAAGGCGCGCGCCTTGATGCAGTGATCTGGAAGATGACCTTCAACCGGATGCGCTTCAAGCCGGAGGAGGGTCTGGAGGTGGTGGTCACCGGCCGCATCACCACCTATCCGGGCCGCTCGAACTACCAGATCGTGATCGAGACGCTCGAACCCGCGGGCGCTGGCGCGCTGATGATGCTGCTGGAGGAGCGCAAGAAGAAGCTCGCGGCGGAAGGATTGTTCGATGAGGCGCGCAAGCAGTTGCTGCCGTTCCTGCCGCGCGTCGTTGGCGTCGTGACCTCCCCGACCGGCGCGGTGATCCGCGACATCCTGCACCGGCTTTCCGATCGCTTCCCGCGGCAGGTGCTGGTCTGGCCGGTGCGGGTACAGGGCGAGGGCGCGGCAGACGAGATCGCGGCGGCGATCAAAGGTTTCAACGCGCTTCCGGAGGATGGCGATATCCCGCGTCCCGACATTCTGATCGTGGCGCGTGGCGGCGGGTCGCTGGAGGACCTGTGGTGCTTCAACGAGGAAATCGTTGTGCGGGCAGCGGCGGCCAGCATGATCCCGCTGATTTCCGCGGTGGGACACGAAACTGATATCACGCTAATTGATTTCGCCTCGGACCGGCGGGCCCCGACGCCGACGGCCGCCGCGGAGATGGCGGTGCCGGTGCGCTCCGAATTGCTGATGCGCATCGCCACGCAGGCGCGCCGAGTTACTGCCTGCTGGCTGCGCGGTCAGGAAGCACGCCGCACCGAGTTGCGGGCTGCAACCCGCGCGCTGCCTACGCTCGACAATCTGCTGGCGGTCCCGCGCCAGCGGCTCGACGCGGCCGCTGACCGGCTGCCGCGCGCGCTCCATGCCAACGCCCATGTGCATCACCGGCAATTCGAACGGACCGCCGGGCGCCTGTCGCCGCAGCTCCTGCGCGCACGCCTCCTGCGCTGCCGCGAATGGATCGGAACGCTGTCCCGGCGTGGCGCGCTGTCACAACGTGTTCTGCTGGAGCGCAGGTCCGACCGTCTGAAAGCGGCAGACCAGTTGTTGAATGCATTCTCCTACCGCGCCGTGCTTCGGCGCGGCTATGCGTTGGTTCGCAACGCGAAGGGAATTCCGCTGCACGCGGCTGAATCGGTCACGCCCGGTATGCCGCTTGAGATCGAGTTCTACGACGAGCGGATCAGTGCGACGGCGGACAAGGCGCCGCGTAAGGCCAAGCAGCGTGGTCCATCGGAACAGGGCAGTCTTTTTTGATCCGACGGTCAGCGCGAGAGCCATTGCAGCACGCGCCTGAGCGAGTCGGCGCGAGCCTCGGCATTGGTGCCGACGGTAACGCGGCCGCCCGGGTCCGGTGCAAAGGCGATCTGGCGTCGTAGCCTGATCGGAAGGTTGGCCCGGTCGAAGGCGTGATAGGCACCCTTGTATTTGATCATGGAGACCTGAGCCGAGCGGCCGCGCGCGTCCTTGACCATGTCCTCGCAAGGTTTCGCCGGCGTCCAGTCGTCGAGTGCGCCGATCAGGATCAGGGTCGGAATGCGCGCGCTCCAGGCGGTTTCGCCAAGGCGCTGACAGCCGGGATAGAACACGGCCGCCGAACGAAAGTCAGGATGGTCGTCGTCAGGTTCCGAATTCGGGCGCGCCGCCCACAGCGCTGCGATGCCGCCGTTAGCCCAGCCGAGCAGGCTGATGCGATCCTTGCGAACGAATTCCTGCTGCAGCAGCCAGTCGCGTGCGGCCAGCGCGTCTGCAACCCGCTCGCGATCGGGCCGAATCGTCGGTGACTTAACGCGGCATTGGGCGGCAAGTCCGCGCGACGCAAAGCTGTCAGGAAACAGCACCACAAAGCCCGCCGTCGCAAGGCGTTCGCCCCAGTCCTGTATTTCTGCGCGTGGGCGCCCGCTGGTTCCCCGCAGCCCGTCGCATCCATGCAAGGCCACAATCGCCCGAAACGGTCCATCGCCACCGGGCCGATAAATGATGGCCTGTAGCGACGTGTCGGCGGCCGGGATCTGGATCGTGTCCGCCGCGCCGGCCGCGCGCGATGCGCAAAGGACCATCAGGGCCCCGAGCAGCATGATTTTTTGCATGGCAGGTCTTAGATTGGCCTTAACCCGTCGGACACAGGCATGATGACCGGAAAGCGTCAGGGAGTCCCTTTGACCTTCGTCGCCTTGCCATTATGTTGAAACGCCGTGGACCGCCGCCGCATTCCCGCAAAGGGCCGATTCAGGAGGAATTTACGTGCTTAATCGCTTCGATCGTCCCCCGCCGATGGCCGGCGAGGCCGAAGTGAAGTTCCTGGATGGCGACTTTCGTATCGTTCGGCCCGGCGCATTCGTGCGGTGCGCCGTCACCAATGTTCCGATCCCGCTCGAGGAACTCAAATACTGGAGTGTCGATCTGCAGGAACCCTATGCCTCTCCGCAGGCGGTATTGCAGCGGATTCAGTCGCGCTGATCGTCTGAGGTCGTGATCCCTGCGGCACCGCCCAATAGCTTCAGGAGCATGGCCGGTTCGTCCGGGATGAGCGTCACCGGAATTGCCTTCGCCGCGCCGGCGAGCCGCCCGCGTGCACCGTCCTGCCCTTGCAGTCGGGCCATGTCCTTTTCGGTGGTTACGGGAATGAGATTGTCTGCCTCGCAGCGCGCAAGAATACGCGCGGCGTCATCCTCACGATAGGCATGATGATCGGCAAAGCGCTGCTTGACGGCCGCTTCAATGCCGACCGACGCCAATGTTGCAAAGAATTTGTCGGGATCGCCAATGCCGGCGAACGCGAGCACCCGCTGCGCGCCAATGGCTTTCGCAACATCGTGCTCCGGCTGCAGATGCGCGCGCAGGAGGGGCAGACCATGGCTCCGGGCGAGCGTCGCAGCTGCCGCGAGGCCCCGGCCGGTACCGACCGCCAGCACCGCCTGAACCTTTGCAGCTTGCCACGACAATGGTGCGCGTAACGGCCCGGCTGGAAACACATAGGCGTTTCCGAGACCGCGTCTTGCATCGACCACGGCAATCGAGAGATCCTTGTGCAGGGACGGATTTTGCAATCCGTCATCCATCACGATCACGGTTCCGCCTTCCGCCTGCGCAAGCATGGCGCCGGCAGCGCGATTGCGCGCAACCACAGTCGGCATGTAACGCGCGAGGAGGAGCGGTTCGTCGCCAACATCGAACGCGCGATGCCGTGCCGGATCGACGCGGATCGGACCGGCGAGCCGGCCGCCATAGCCGCGAGTCAGAAAGAACGGACTGTGTCCTTGGGCTGCGAGAAGCTTTGCGATGGCTATGGCGGACGGCGTCTTGCCGGCGCCGCCGAGCGTGAAATTGCCGATGCAGACGACCGGAATGCCGGCCCGAAATCCTGAGCGGCGCATGCGCCATCCGGCAATGGCGCCGTAGATCAGGGCGAAGGGGGACAGCAGCCGTGCGGCGATTCCGGGTTTCTCCCACCAGAAATCCGGTTCACGCATCGGATGCCTGATATGACAGCCGCAGTTGCAGAAGATAGGGTTCAAGCTCGACAAACGTGCGCTCCAGTGCGCCGCCGAGCCGTTCCACGGTGCGCATCGCCGCGTCGCCAACCGCCTTGCGCGCCGCCTGATCTTTCATCAGATCGCCGATTCGCATTGCGAGATGGCCGATATTCTCGACCTCTTCTGCGCCGCGTGCCGCGTCGAGAGCGGCATAGATATCGGCGAAATTCCAGACATTGGGCCCGTGCAGAACCGGTTTGCCAAGTTTTGCCGCCTCGATCGGATTCTGTCCGCCGTGCTCCGCGATCGAGCCGCCCATGAAGACGACATGCGCCACGCGGTAGAAAAGGCCGAGTTCGCCGATCGTGTCGGCGACATAGATGTCGGTGCGTACGTCCGGCATCAGGCCGCGCGACCGCAACATGCCGCGCGATCCCGCCGCGAGTGCGCGATCGAGCACATCGGGACCGCGCTCGGGGTGGCGTGGCGCGATGATTGTGAGCAGGCGCGGCCTGCTCTTGCGCGCCGGTGCGCTTCGATGATCGCATCCTCTTCGCCCGGGTGGGTGGACGCCGCGACCAGCACCTGCCGTTCGGCGATCGCCCGCTGCATTCCGGCAAGTTGCGCTTCGTCGGCGGGGGGCGCCGGCACATCGAGCTTGAGATTGCCTGTGACCTCTACCGCCTTCATGCCGAGCTCGGAAAACCGTTCGGCATCGAGCGCTGATTGTGCGAGGCACAAGTCGAAATGTCCCAGCAGCGCCTTGGCCGTGCGCCGCAGCGAGCGCCAGCCCTTGAAGGATTGCTCGGACATGCGCGCGTTGATGAGAACCAGCGGAATGCGACGTCGGGCCGCCGCAACGATCAGGTTCGGCCACAAATCCTGTTCGACGAACAGGCCAAAATCCGGCCGCCAATGATTAAGGAACCGCCCCACGAAGCGCGGCGCATCCAAAGGAATGAATTGGTGCAGTACATCCTCCGGCAGACGCTCCTGCACCACTTTTGCCGAAGTGACGGTGCCCGAGGTGACAAGCACATGCACGTCCTGCGATCGCAATCGCTCGATCAGCGGGATCACCGCCACGAGTTCACCGACGCTCGCGCCGTGCAGCCAGACCAGCGGACCGTCGGGACGGGCCAGCGTCGGCTGGCCGTGCCGCTCGGTGAGTCTTTCCTCGATTTCCTTGCCGCGGCGCAACCGGCGCTTGAGCCACAGATTGGCCAGCGGCGTCGCCGCCGACATCGCGCGGCGGTATGCGCGCAATGTCATGGGCATCCGCTCAGCCACGCTGTGCATCCTCGGTCTTGCGATCGGCGATGGCATAAGCCTGTTCGGTCGCGGCGTTCAGCGCAGCTTCCAGCGACAGGCGCGCAGCCTCGAGATCAGCCTCGCCCGCATTTGCACTGACGCGAACGGGATCGCCAACCACGCCAGCGATGAGGCTGAACGGCAGATTGATTGTGGTGCGGTCCCAATTGTCGACGACCTTGCGGCGACTGGATGCGAGCGCCACCGGATAGATCGCGCGCCCGGAATCGCGGGCCAGACGAATGATCCCGGGCCCGACAACCCGCGATACTTTGGGGACGTCCGCAGTCAACGCCACATTGTACCCCTCCGACAAGGCCTTCAGCATCTGGAAATAGGCGCTGACTCCGCCCTTGTGGTGGAACCCGCCGCCATGATTGCCCGAGCCGCGGATTGTCTCAACACCCAACCGCTCCGCTGCCACAGCATTCATTTCGCCATCACGATGGCGCGAGATCAGGGTCTTGGCCTTGTATCCGTCTTTTTTTATGAAAGGCGCCATAAAATGCTGGCCGTGCCACATGGCGATGATGACCGGCAGGTCCGGACCGGCGCGCTCGTAGACATCGCCGGGTACCGTAACCGTACGGCTCGTCAGATGGACGAAGCGAAGATATTCCGCAGCAAGAATGCCGACGGTCTTCTGAACCCAGCGCGCGCGCGCAAGACGCCGTGACGACAGCATGCCAGATTCCGTCTAGTGTCTCGAATCCGAAGTTCGCATGTTTTCGCAGCAACCTCTCTCGCGAGCTTCAGATTCGACGGACACTAGCAAGCTTTTGGGATTGATGCGGGTTCGCGGCGGGTAGGAAAGCCGTCCGAACCACCATGCCGCTGTCAGCCGGCTGCCTGATTGGCCGTTCCAGGATCGAGCAGCCGATGCAGGTGTACGATAAAATACCGCATCTGCGCATTGTCCACAGTCTGCTGAGCCTTCGCCCGCCAGGCCGCATAGGCGGCGGCGTAATTCGGATAGACGCCCACAATATCGATCTTGCTGAGATCCTTGAATTCAACGCCGTCGAGTCGCTCAAGCTCTCCGCCAAACACGAGATGAAGAAGCTGTTTTTGAGGGGCCTGATCGGACATGGTGGACTTTCCTGATGGTCAGGCGAATTCCTTGCGGTGCCTGCGCAACAGGTCGAGCATTACTGCGTGTCTGTCGCGCCCGGCTGCGAGAATCGCGCCGTGGACCGGGTCGTGCAAGTTGTAGACCAGCGCTTCTCCCGCGAAGTTCGTCATTGCGCCGCCCGCTTCGTGCACCAAAAGGTCAGCAGCCGCAAGGTCCCAGTCGCGCGCATTGACCGAGGCGAAAGCAGCGTCAATCCGGCCTTCCGCGACCCTGGCGAGCCGCAATGCGAGCGAAAATATCTTGGGTTCGTGGATCGTCGCCGGATCGATCGCAGTGAGACGGTCGAGCATGTTCTTGGGTCCGGCGATGCGGGCATTTGCGAGCTCCGATCCGGCCGACGCCCGGATTGGAACGCCATTGCGGGTTGCGCCTTCGCCGGCTGCAGCCAGAAACAACTCGTCGTCCACCGGTGCATAAAGAGCGGCCGCAACCGGTCGGCCTTTTTCGACGACAGCGGCGACAATCGACCAATCGGTTCGGCCCTGGAGGTAAGATCGCGTCCCGTCGATTGGATCGACGATCATCAGCCGGTCGAAATTCAGTCTTGCGCGGTCGTCCTGACTTTCCTCCGACAGCCAGCCAAACCCCTCGCGCGCCAGTCGTGCGCGCAGAAATTCATCGACTGCGATATCGGCTTCGGAGACCGGCGAGTTGTGACCCTTGATCCAGCTCCTGATCGAGCCGCGAAAGTATTTCAGCGCGATCGGTCCGGCCTCGCGCACGGCGATGCCGAGTTCTTCGGCCAGTGCGGCATTCCGGCTGAGCTGTTCACTGACCGGCAACCGTCAAGCCCTCCACACGCAGGGTCGGCGCATTGGTCACAAACTTGAACGTAAGATCGTTCGCCGGCGTGAGCGTCCGAAACATGTCGATCAGATGCCCCGCGACGGTGACCTCGCTCACCGGATAGCTTAGTTCGCCGTTTTCGATCCAGAAACCGGCGGCGCCGCGGCTGTAGTCTCCCGTCACCAAGTTGGTGCCCATGCCGATCAGGTCAGTAATGTAAAGGCCTTTGCCGGTCTCGGCTATCAGTTGCGCAGGCGTGATGGCGCCCGGTTCAAGATACAGATTGCTCGGCACCGGGGAGGGCGGCGCGGATACGCCCCGCGCGGCGTGCCCGGTGGTCTGCAGCCCAAGTTCGCGTGCTGTTGCGCAGTCGAGAAACCATGACTTCAGGATGCCGTCATCGACGAAGTGCATCCTCTGCACCGCCACACCCTCGCCATCGAAGGGATGCGAGCGCAATCCGCGACGGCGCAGCGGATCGTCAACGATCCTGATGCCCGGTGCGAACAATCGCTCGCCAAGCTTGTCCTTCACAAAACTGGCCTTGCGGGCGATCGACACGCCGTTTGCGGCGCTCGCAAGATGGCTGATCAGCGTGTTCGAAACCCGGGCGTCGAAAATGATCGGCACCGACTGGGTTTTGACCTTGCGCGGATTGAGCCTTCGCACCGCGCGTTCGCCAGCGCTGCGCCCAATTGCTTCGGGTGACTCCAGGTCGCTGCCATGCAGGGCGGAGGAATGGTCGTAGTCGCGCTCCATGCCGGTGCCTTCACCGGCAACAGCAACCATCGACAAGCTTTGCCTGGAGGCGAGATAGGAGCCGTGAAAGCCGTCGCTTGTCACCAGTACCATGCCGCTGATGCCGGCGCCCGCAGAGGCGCCGCCCGATTTGGTCACGCCCTTGACCGCGAGCGCTGCCTGCTCGGCGCGCCGGGCGCGACTTTCGAGTTCGCCCACACCAGGAATGTCCGGATCGATCAGGTCGAGATCCGGACGCTCGCACGCCAACCGATCGCGGTCGGCCAGTCCGGCGAATGGATCTTCCGGCGCCAGCTGCGCCATGGCGACCGCGCGCTCGGCGAGGGCGGCCGGATCGGCGCGGCCGATATCGTTGGTCGAGACGACCGCCTGCCTGTGCCCGACAAAGACGCGCAGGCCCACATCGTCGCTTTCGGACCGTTCCGACTCCTCGATGGCGCCTTCGCGAATATCGACGCCGACCGAAACCGAGCGGACCGCGATCGCGTCGGCGGCATCCGCTCCGGCCTTCTGCGCGGCGCGGACCAGTCCTTCGGCGAGTTTGCTGAGAGCGGATTGATCGAGAAGGGAATGCATTGATGCCGATGCATTTAGGCGGCGCCGCAGCGTCTGACAAGAACACGGTTATCCCGAAGGGCGCAAAGTGAGCGCCGGCCGCAAGGACTCGTCAAGCATGCCACTCGAGGGAAGCCCCGAAACCGCTGATTAACCAGGGTTTTTAAGCGGTTCCCGACGGGATTGTGACAAAGTCCTGCACATAACGGACGAAAAAAGTCCGGGGGAGCAATTCGAGGCGTCAAATGGAATCCGGCGGGGCCTTGCCTGCCGGGTCGAGCCGCACACTGCGGCTCGACCCCTTCGCTTTGCCAGTTCGCTTCCCGGCACGCGATGCCGGGGCGGATGGCCAGATGCGGCAGATCGAACTCGACCGCGATCGCGTGGTGCTGCGGCGCGCCGTGCGCGGGATGCGGATGAAAATCCGGCTACCGGTGGATGCGTTTGTCGGCATCACGCTGGTCCCGGCCGAGGACGGCTCCACAGGCTCCATCATCCTCGACCATTCCGATTCGTCACTGTCGGTTCCGCTGCTCGACCACGCCCCGCTCGACGAGGCGAACGTGATGTGGCGCGCCTGGGGCCGCGTGTTAGGCTTGTCGCTCTGGCAGCGTGACGAAGCTGGCGATGTCCGGCAGGTCAGCGCCGGCCGCCGCACCCTGCAGATCGCAAAGGACACCGGCCGCCGGCGGCGCCGTGCAGCAATCAGGAAGCGCCGGCCGTCGATCCTGATGCGTCGCAAGCCCGGGCGGCATGTCGGCCTGTGCCTCGTCCATCGTGGCGAGCGCGAGATCATCGCGCGGAACTAACTGTCGTTTCCAGGGCGCCTGCGACGCGGGCAAACGGCCCCGTGCTTTGCCTTGTCCGGGGAAGCCCGGGGCGTCTATCGAAGCGCCGCGTCGAGGATCATTGCCGCGAACAGGATCAGCCCGGCATCGCGGTTTGACTTGAACAGACGCAGGCACAGCGCCGGATCGGCCATGTCGAGCCGCAGGACCTGCCAGGCGAGATGCACGGCAAAAGCGGCAAGCCCGATCGCAAAGATGATCCCGCCGCCGGCGAGCCAGCCGGATATTGCCATCAGCACCACCGCCGCGGAAAAGAACAGCGCCAGTATCGGCTTTGTTCGCTCGCCAAACAGGATCGCGGTCGACTTGATGCCGATCAGCGCATCGTCCTCGCGATCCTGATGCGCGTAAATCGTGTCATAGGCGATCACCCAGGCGATTGATCCGGCATAGAGGATGAGGGGCGCGAGATCGAGCCGTCCGAACACCGCCGGCCAGCCCATCAGCGCCCCCCACGAAAACGCCAGTCCGAGGCCGATCTGCGGCCAATGCGTCACGCGCTTGAGGAACGGATAGATCGCGACCGTTGCCAGCGACAAAATGCCGAGCAGAATGGTGATGAGATTGAATTGCAGCAGTACGGCAAGCCCAACCAGCCCCTGAAGCACCAGAAAAGCGAGCGCCTGTTTGACCGTCACCTGTCCGGAGGGAATTGGCCGCGACCGTGTGCGCTCGACTTTTGCGTCGAGGTCGCGGTCGGTGATGTCGTTCCAGGTGCATCCCGCCCCGCGCATAGCGAAGGCGCCGATGAAGAACAGCACGCAATGCCATGGATCCGGGTAAGGGCGCCCCGCGGCGATCGCAGCGAGACCGGCAGACCACCAGCAGGGCATTAGCAGCAGCCAGGAGCCGATCGGGCGATCGAGCCGTGCGAGCCGCAGATAGGGCCGAAGCCAGAGAGGCGCCGCCGTGTCGACCCAATTTCCGGTCGAATCGGCGACGCGCCCTGCAGTGTCGGTCATCGTGTCAGCGGATTGCCGGTGAGGGTATCGAATGTGCTGCCGCGCCGGGCGGCTGCCGGCGAATCGCTCGAAACCGAAGGCACTCTGGACGTGCCAAGCGCATCACTCAGGCTTGGAGCACGTTTGGCAGGCGCGGCGGCTGTGTCACAGACCTTGGTCCGGACCTCCACGATTTTCGCGTAATTGCCCTTGCGCGCTTTCGTGGCGTCCGGTGGCACGCCGCATTCTTGGCCATGATCCTCGAAATACTTGATGACCTTGGCCTCGGCCGCCGCCAGATTCCTGAAAGCTTGGCACACGACCGGCTGCTTCTTGGTCGCGGCCGCCTTCTGGATTGCTTTGCCTTTTTCCTCCGCATCGGCCAGCAGGGGGCTGACTTCGGCCATGCAGTTGCGCTGCGGTCGCGCGCCGGCACCGGGTGGCGCAAACGATGCGGCGGGCGCTGCACTCGGCGCTCCAGGGGCGGCCCATCCGGATGCAGGCGCGCTGGGAGCAGCTTGCGGTGCCGGAGCGCTCCAACCGGATGCCGGCGGACCGGACTGCGCTGCGGCTGGCGCGCCGGGTGCGGTCCAACCGGATGCCGAAGGCCCGGCCTGGGCTACTCTTGTCCGCGCCTCATCCGGCGCAGCCACCGCCGGGGTCGCAAGGGCGGCCAACGCGAAAGCAGTGGACAGGCTGAAAAGCCTCATTGCAGTTCTCCCGGCCCCTCGGCCTTCCGGGTTACCTCGTGATCAAGCCTGCAAAATAGGCGATACGGCGGCAGAACGCGATCAAGACGCGATTCAGTCCATAATAGAGCGCCAGCGGGTTACGAGGAAGTTGCAGCTGGCCATTCACGGTGACCTGCAGCCCATGTCTCGCTACGATTTTCGCACCCCGCGCCTGTTTGTCGCGTGCGACCTCGCTCCCGGCGCACTTGTCCCTCTGGACAAGGGCCAGGTCAATTATCTGCTCAACGTGCTGCGGCTGGATGTCGGCGACGCGGTGCTCGCCTTCAACGGCCGCGACGGCGAATGGCGCACGCGACTGCAGCGCGAGGGGCGCAAGGACAGCGCGCTCGCTGTTGTCGCCCAGACGCGTCCGCAGACCGATGCCTGTGATCTGCACTATCTGTTCGCGCCGCTGAAGCACGCCCGCCTCGACTACATGGTGCAGAAGGCCGTGGAACTCGGGGTGTCGCGCCTGCAGCCCGTGACCACGCGCCACACCCAGGTCGCCCGCGTGAATCTCGACCGCATGCGCGCGAACGCCATCGAGGCGGCGGAGCAATGCGGCATTCTGACCATCGCCGAGGTTTGCGAGACAATGCCGCTGATCATGGCGCTGGATCGGCTGACCGCTGGACGCGCTGTCATTTTCTGCGACGAGAATGCGGAAATACGCGAGCCGGTAGCGGCGCTGTCGCATATTCCGAAGGGGACCCCGCTCGCGGTGCTGATCGGACCAGAGGGCGGTTTCGCCGAGGAGGAGCGCACGCTGTTGCTGCAGCATCCCGCCGTGACACGGCTCGCGCTCGGCCCGCGTATCCTGCGTGCCGATACGGCAGCGGTCGCGGCGCTCAGCCTGGTTCAGGCGGTGGTTGGCGACTGGAGCTGAGCGAAGGTCCGCCGCAATGCCAAGGCGAGCGGCAAGGTGAGAACAGCGATCGCCGCGACAACCGCCACGCCGGCGTTCAGGCCGATGGCGTCCCCGACAAAGCCATAAAGGATCGGCGCGATCGCACCGGCGCCGATCGTGCCGGTATAGAACTGGCCGAAGGCCTGCGCCTGTCGCTGCGGCGTGACCAGATCCGGCACCGAGCCGTACAGCACGGACGATGTGCCGTTCAGCATGACGCCAAGGACGGGCAGGACTACGAACGTCGCTTCGAGCGTCAGCGGCAGCATCGCGAAAATCAGGATGAGAGTCAGGATTTCGGTGAGAAGCACCGTTTTGATGACGCCGATGCGCGCGCCGATAAAGGCGCAAATGAGCTTGCCGACGGCTCCGCCGGCGAAAACGAGAGTCAGGGCAACACCGGTCGCAGCAAGGCTCGCGCCTTTACCGGCGAGAATGAATGGCAGAAAAGTGAGAAAGCCCATCCGCGTCGCCGAGTCGATCACCCCGATCGAAAGCAGTGTCGGAAAGGCGTGCCGCGGAACCGGCGAGACTGTTGCGGTGACACGGTCATCATCTGATTTGGTCACGAATTTGGCCGCGCCAAGTCGCGGTGTCAGAACCAGGATCAGGACCGCAGCAACGACGCCCGCCGCGCCGAATGCAATCACAGTCGGCCGCCACGGCATGATGGTCATCATCAGTGCCGCCAAGGCCGGTACGGTCATCTTTCCGATATCGCCCGCGAAATTGTACCCGCCCAGCGCTTTCAACGAGCGCGAACCTGAAAAGGCGCGCGCCACCAGCGTTGATGCGATCGGATGCTGCGTGCTTGACCCGATGCCGCCGATCAGCAGGGCGGCGAGCAGTGCCGCGAAACCGCCACTCAGTCCGGCAAGGCAATAGCCGAGCCCGGTCAGCGCGGTGCCGCCTGCCAGAACCAAAGCGGCACCATAGCGCTCGGACAGGTTCGCGGCCGGAATCTGCAGACCAGCCATGGCGCCCGCGAACAGCCCGCGCAGCGCGCCGAGGGCGGCGTAACTCAGCCCGAACTCAGCCTGCCAGACAGGCAGCATCACGTAGATCAGGTCGGTATAGCCGTCGTGCAGCGCGTGCGCGCCGGACGCCACCGTCATGGTGCGGCGTTCGTCGCTTGGCTCGATGCCGCGATCGACGGTGGTCATTGCGATTCCGGATTGCGCCTCTCGACGAAGGTCGCGGTCTCAAAGGAGATCACGCGAACGCCATGCTGGTTATTCCCGGTGCCGAACATGTTGACGATTCCGCGGTCTGGCCTGGATTGCGAGATCCGCATCTCAATGACCTCGACAGCATAGGACACCGTATCGCCGGCGAAGACCGGCTTGTACCAGCGCAGATTTCTAAAACCCGGCGAGGGCCCGACCTGAGGCATGCGCTCACCGCGGCTCCGGATCGCTTCGGCTTCGCGCCTCCGATGGTCCACGAGCTTTCGCATCCAGATCGATGCGGTGTGCCATCCCGATGCGACCAGCCCGCCAAAATGGGAGCGAAGGCCTTCCTCCTCGTCCACGTGGAAAGCCTGCGGATCGAATTGGCGCGCGAATGTCTTGATGTCGTCAGCAGTGAATAGATACGTGCCAAGTTCGACGCGATCGCCGACGCGGATGTCGTCGAAAAAGCGTATCATGCCAGGGCGCTCGCAGCATCCCGGCGCCTCAACAGGGCCGGTGTCACCATGGTCATCACGCACTCGCCCCGGGCATTCGTCATTTCGTAGCGCATGCGGACGATTCCCATCTCGGGCCGGCTGCTCGATGCGCGCACGTCGAGGACCGTGTAGCGCATCCGGAGGCAGTCGCCCGGTCGAAGCGGCCGCAGCCATTTCACCTCTTCGACTCCGCCCGCGCCCATCGATGCCGCATTCAGCATAAAGCTGTCGCAGATCATGCGCATCAGGATCCCGCAGCAATGCCAGCCCGAAGCTCCGAGGCCGCCCAGCAACGATTTCTGACCCGCCGCCTCGTCGAGATGCATCGGCTGCGGATCGTATTGGGCGGCGAAGGCGATGATTTCCTCGCGCGTCACGAGGCGGGGGCCGTATTCGGCCGTCTGGCCGGGCTGGAAGTCTTCAAAATAGAGCTTGGCCAAGAGGACGCACCTGAACAAGGAAGCCGATTGGGTAGCGGCCGGAGAAAGCGGCGTCAATATTTGCGCCAGAACGTCATTTGCGCCAGAACGTCGTTGACTGGGGGATGCGTAGCCGCGCGCGGCCTTGCGGGGGAGCGCCCGTGGCGATCAATGTCTGCGCCGATGACGGCAGCCGTCACGTCGCAAAACGGAAATGCATGACGTCGCCGTCAGCGACGACGTAATCCTTGCCTTCCAGCCGCAGCTTGCCGGCGTCGCGGGCGCCGGCTTCGCCCGACAGCGCGATATAATCATCAAAGGCTATGGTCTCGGCTCGGATGAAGCCACGCTCGAAATCGGTATGGATCACGCCCGCCGCCTGCGGCGCTTTGGTGCCGCGCGTGATGGTCCACGCGCGCGCCTCTTTGGGGCCGACCGTGAAGTAGGTGACGAGATCCAGCAGCGCGTAGCCGGCGCGGATCAGCCGATCCAGCCCGGCTTCCTTCAGACCGACGGCCTCGAGATAGTCCGCGCGCTCTTCCTTTGACAGCACGGCAATCTCGGACTCGATCTTGGCGGAAATCACCACAGCGACCGCGTTTTCCGCCTTGGCGCGGGCTTCGACCTTCGCCGAATATGCGTTGCCGGTTGCGGCGGATGATTCCTCGACATTGCAGACATAGAGCACGGGCTTGGCGGTGAGCAGGCCGAGCATGGAGAAAGTCTTTTCCTCCTCTGGCTTGCGCTCGATCAGCCTGGCCGGCTTGCCTTCGCGCAGGAGCGCGAGCGAGCGCTGAACGAGATCAAGCGTCTCTCTTGCCTCACGGTCGTTGCCGCGCACCTTCTTCTCCAGTGCGTCGACACGTCGCTCGAGGCTATCGAGATCGGCCAGCATCAGCTCGGTTTCGATGGTCTCGATATCAGCAAGCGGATCGATCTTGCCCTCGACATGAGTGACGTCGGTATCCTCGAAGCAGCGCACCACATGCGCGATCGCGTCCACCTCGCGGATGTTGGCGAGGAACTGATTGCCGAGGCCCTCGCCCTTGGAGGCTCCACGTACGAGCCCTGCGATATCGACAAAGGTCAGCCGCGTCGGCACGATTTTTTCCGATCTGCCGAGCGCGGCCAGCTGTTCGAGCCGCGGATCGGGCACCGCGACCTCGCCCACATTCGGCTCGATCGTGCAGAATGGATAATTCGCCGCCTGCGCAGCGGCGGTTTCGGTCAGCGCGTTGAAAAGCGTCGACTTGCCGACATTCGGCAACCCGACGATACCGCATTTGAAG
>JBIQKQ010000202.1:0-3543 GCA_044506365.1 Hyphomicrobiales bacterium | reverse complement strand
ATCACCAGGATCGCTATGCAGCAAAGTGCAAGATGACGTGGTGAATCCTGTCCCCGCGAAGATAGCAAACGAAACGGTGTTCTCTATTGCCGTCTTCACCATGCCAGCGCGGCGTGGTGGAGCACCCGGAGCAGGACATTGCACCGCACCACACAAAGGCGCGACATTGAAAGGAGCGAGAATGACCAAACGACTGATGCTCGGCGCGGCGATGCTCGCACTCGCCGCCCTGCCCGCTCACGCCCAGAAGGACGTGAAGATCGGCTTCGTTACCACCTTCACCGGGCCGCAAGCCGTCGTCGGAAACGACTTGCGCGACGCGTTCGAACTGGCGCTCGACCATCTCGGCCGCAAGATGGGCGGGCTCGATGTCAGCGTGATCTACGAAGACGACATGCTCAAGCCCGATATCGGCAAGCAGAAGACCGACAAGCTGATCCAGTCCGACAAGGTGAATTTCCTCACCGGCTACATGATGTCCCACGTTCTGCTCGCCTCTTATAAATCGGCGGTGGATTCGGAGACCTTCATCATCAGCGCCAATGCCGGTCCCTCGCAGATTGCCGGCGACCTCTGCTCGCCCTGGTTCTTCTCCACCTCGTGGCAGGGCGACCAGGTCCCGCAGGCGATCGGCGAATACATGAACCAGAAGGGCGTGAAATCAGTCTATCTGCTGGCGCCCAACTATGCCGCAGGCAAGGACGTGATCGCCGGCGTCAAGGCCAACTTCAAGGGCAAGGTCATCGGCGAGGATTATACCCGCTGGCCCGACCAGCTCGACTTCTCGACTGAATTGTCCAAGGCGCGCGCCGCCAAGCCCGACGCGATCTTCGCCTTTTATCCCGGCGCGGTCGGCATCCAGTTCCTGACGCAATACAATCAGTCCGGCCTGCGCGACCAGATCCCGCTCTATACATCGTTCATCGTCGACGCGCTGTCATTGCCGCGCCTGAAGGAGCTGTCGCTCGGCGTGCCGGGCGCACAGCACTGGGTGATCGACCTGCCGAACGAGGCGAACAAGAAGTTCGTCGCGGATTTCAGGAAGAAGTACAATCGCGACCCATCCTTCTACGCGGCGCAGGCCTATGACGCGGCCATGCTGATCGACAGCGCGGTGAAGGCGGTGGACGGCGATCTTACGAAGAAGGACGCGATGCGCGATGCGATGCGCAAGGCGGACTACGCCTCGGTGCGTGGGCCGTACAAGTACGGCAACAACCATTTCCCGATCCAGAATTTCTATCTTCAGGAGGCGGTGAAGGACGGCGACACGTTCACCCTCAAGACAGTGAGCGTCGCGCTCAAGGATCACCAGGACCGCTATGCGGCGAAGTGCAAGATGAAGTGGTAGGCCGGCAAAGCTTGGCAGAGAGCGGGCCGGCGGCAAAGCCGCCGGCCCTTTTTTTGGCGCGCGGCCTCAGCGATCGCGCGAGCCGCCCCATCCCATGCCCGCTCCGCGCATGCCGCGTCCGAAGGCGTAGCCGGGCAGCACCTCCCTGGCGATCGCGACCTGCTTCTCGTCCAGCGACTTCACCAGTTCGTCGACCGCGGCGTTCACGCTGTCCTGCTCCTTGCGGCGCTGATCGATCATACCGTCACGGAACTTGCGGAACTCGTCCGGCGCCATCTGTCGCACCGCGCCACGATCGATGCTGTCACGCCGCGCCTTGCGCGCATCGGCGACCGCCTTGAGTGTGGCCGCGTATTTGCTCCAGGCCTGCTCCTGCTCCGCGGTCACGCCGATCTCTTTCTTGACGCTCTCGAGCCGGGCGGGATCAAACGAGCGGCCGAAGCGGCGCGGCCGCTCGCCGTCGTGATGATGGCGATGCCAGTGCCGGCGATACCCGCGATCGGAGTCATCGTTCCGGCCATAGCCATGCCCGCGATAATCCCGGTCATGGCCGCGACCCTCCCGGCCGCGCGGACCGCAGCTGTCACGATCCCAGCGGCGACCCTCGCGCGGACCGTAGCCGCGGCGATCGTCATCGCGCCAGCGCCGGTCGCGGTCGTCGTAGCGCCCGTCGTCGTCGTCGTTCCAGCGACGGCTGCCACGCTCGTCCCGGCTCTCGCTATAGCCCCGGCCGTCGCGCCAGCCGGCATCCTGCGCCGAGGCCGCATAGGCAAGGCCACCAAGCCCCGTCACACCAGCCACCAAAATGGCGGGAATCACCCAGATGCGTTTCATCACTCATCTCCGCTCTTGCGCAACCGAAGCGTTGCATGCGGACGAGGATGGAGGCTCGATTTTGCGCAAGTTTTTCAGGCGAGCCTGACTTTGTGACAATCTGTGTCAGGGCCGCCGGCCGTCACACCACGTTGCAACATTTCCGAAAATTAACCGGCCGGCTTTCCTATAGTGAGGCTATGTCCGGCGCACCGCATATCCTGATTGTCGACGACCATCGCGAGATCCGCGAACTGGTGACGCGCGCGCTGGTGAAGGAGGGTTTTCGCGTCAGCAGCGCCGCCGACGGCCGGGCCATGCACAAGGCGATGGCGGACGGCCGCATCGACCTGATCCTGCTCGACCTGATGCTGCCGGGCGAGGACGGCCTGTCGCTGTGCCGGGCGTTGCGGGCGAAGTCGGACATCCCGATCATCATGCTCACCGCAAAGGGCGAGGAGATCGACCGGGTAATCGGTCTCGAAATGGGCGCCGACGACTACCTGCCGAAGCCGTTCGGCAGCCGCGAACTGATCGCGCGCATTCGCGCGGTGTTGCGCCGCGGCCGGCAGAGCGAGCCGGCGCCGAAGCCGGCGCAATTCCGGTTCGACCGCTGGCGCCTCAATACGGCGGCCCGCGAACTGACTGGCGATGACGGCGTCACGGTGCCGCTTTCCACCGGCGAATACGACCTGCTGCTGGCCTTCGTCGAGCGGCCGCAGCGGGTGCTGAGCCGCGAGCAATTGCTCGACCTCGCGCGCGGCCGCGCTGCCGCCAATTTCGACCGCGCGATCGACACCCAGGTGAGCCGCCTGCGCAAGAAGATCGAACGCGATCCGGCCGATCCGAAAATCATCAAGACGGTCTGGGGCGGCGGCTACACTTTCACCGCCGCCGTGACCGCGACATGAAGCGCTTTCTGCCCCAGAGCCTGTTCGGACAGACCCTGCTGCTTCTGCTGGCGGGTCTTGTCGTATCGCACGCGATCGGCTCGTTCATCTATTCGCTCGACCGCGAAGCGGCGGTGCGCGCGGTGGGAGGCCTCGCCACAGCGCAACGCATCGCCAACCTGTCGCGGCTGGTCGAGGACATGCCGGCGGACTGGCGCGAGCGGCTGGTCGCCGGATTGAGCGATCGCAGCCTTTCGGTGACGCTGGAGACGCGCCCGCCGCTCGATGCGAGCGACGCCGGCCCGGTGGCCGATGTGATCCGCGACTATCTGATGCATCAGTTGCGCCTGCCGCCTGAGCGCGAACCAATGGTCTCGGTGGACGAAGCACCGGCTCAACCTTTCGGCCGCCGGCGCATGCGTGGTCCGCCGCCCGATGCCGCGTTCGGCGACGAGCGCCGCATGGAACGTCGCATGGAACGCGGCCGGA
>JBIQKQ010000201.1:0-3666 GCA_044506365.1 Hyphomicrobiales bacterium | reverse complement strand
CATCGCCCGCCCGCGGATCGAGCTGCCCCCAGGGCAGCGGCCCGCCCTCGACCGATTCAGACGCCTGCAGTGGCACCTCGCGCGCAATATTGTCGCCGCGCCAGACCTTGAGGACGCCGATCTCCTGTCCCTGTTCGCCCGGAACCCGCACCGGTCCGCGATACACCACGCGCGCCAGAATGCGCTCGGTCGAGTTCTTTGGAACCATCAGGCGGATCGGCTTTTGGCCAAGCGATTCCAGCGCCACGTAGCGCTGTTCGCCGCCGAACAGCCTTGCCTCTCCGACCTGCTGCCCAGCCGCGAACAGGAGACGCTGCTCGAAACCGTTGAATCCAAAATTCAGCAAGCGGCGCGATTCATCTGCGCGTTCACTGGACGATTTCAAGCCGTTCACCACGACGATCAGACGCATATCGTTCTGCACCGCGGAGCCAACGAGACCGTAGCCCGCCTCCTTGGTGTAGCCGGTCTTCAAGCCGTCGGCGCCGATATTCATCGCCAGCAGCGGATTGCGATTGAGCTGACGGATCTTGTTCCAGGTGAATTCCTTCTCGCCGTACCACTTATAGAATTCTGGATAGGTATGAATGATGTGACGGGCCAGCTTGGCAAGCTCGCGCACTGTGACGCGCTGCTCCGGGTCGGGCAGCCCGGTGGAGTTGGTGAAATTCGACTGGGTCAGACCGAGTTCGCGCGCGCGCCCGTTCATCAAGCGCACAAACGCCTCCTCGCTCCCGGCGATGCCTTCGGCGAGCGCGATACAGGAGTCGTTGCCCGACTGGATGATCGCGCCCTGCAACAGGTCCGACACCTTGATGCGGCTGTGGATCGGCGCGAACATGGTGGAGCCGCCCGACGGCGCTCCGCCGCGGCGCCAGGCGTTCTCGCTGACGACGAATTCCTCGTCCAGCCTGATGTTGCCTTCCTTGATCTCGTTGAAGACCGTTTCCGCGGTCATCAGCTTCGCAAGGCTTGCCGGCGCCGCCAGCATGTCGGCATTCTTTTCGAACAAAACCGAGCCGGATTCCGCCTCGATGAGGATCGCGGTCGGGGCGGCAGTCTGGAAACCCTCGTCCTTGGCCTTGCCTCCGGCGATGGTCGCCGGGGCCGCGAGCGGCTGGCTCAGGCTCGCGAGAAGCATCGATAGGGCGGCGAATGTGCCGACCGCACGCGGGATCAACAAAGCCATCGTCGGACAACACCACGTAATGGCGCGAAAGCCGCGCAAGCGACGCCCCCTGGTGGATGCCGTTACGGCAGCGCGCTAGTACAATCCGCGTCCGCTCATGAATCCGGCCCGCGGATCATAGCGCATGGGGCCGCTCGCGGAAACCGTGCGCCCTGCCGCCGTAACATCGGTCAGCCGCGCAGACACGGATTCCCCAAGATTGTAGGGCCGCCCGGCAGGAACCGGAACCGGCCCGCGCACCGCAAAGCCGCGCGGCGTTTCGGGCAACGCGATCGGGGACCGGCCGGCGGACGCCACCAGAATCGGCGCGGGAGCCGGCTCGCCATGGCGGAGCGTTGCCGCCAGCCGGCGATCGTCGGACCCCTCAAGCGAAGCCCGGCCGATATATTCGACCCGGACCCGCGCCACCCCATTGTCCCTGAAGCCGAGAAGCTGCGCCGTTTTATACGACAGGTCGATGACGCGATTGCCGTGGAATGGTCCACGGTCATTGACCCGGACGATCAGCGAGCGCCTGTTCGCGAGGTTGGTGACGCGCACGTAGGACGGCATCGGCAGCGTCGGATGCGCCGCGGTGATCGATTCCATATCGAAGACTTCGCCATTGGCGGTCAGGCGGCCGTGGAAATCGCGCCCGTACCAGGAGGCAAGGCCCTCGGAGCGGTAGCTGGTATTCTCCTCCGGGACATAGGTTCGGCCTGCGACCACGTAAGGCTTACCGACGCGAAACACCCCGCCGCCCTTGGGTGCGCGCTCACCAAGTTCGACCACCCGCGGGCTGGCGGGAACGCCGTATTTGGGATCGACCTTGCGGGCAAACTTGTCGGACGAGGCGCAACTCGCGAGCGCCAGCGCTGCCGTCATTACGGCCGCGGCGCGGATCGCAGCTGTCCCCCGAAACGACGGCATGCCGTCCCCAAATTCATGAGGAGCAAAGGCTCCTCCCCCGATTCACCATAGCGTGACCCGCCCGCCACGCAAATGGGCAGAATGTTTAGGTGGTTAACAGGAGATATGTCAGTGGTATCTAATGGTGGCGGCGGGCGTGAAACCGCCCTGACATCTGGCGGAAGGGGTGGGATTCGAACCCACGGTGAGCTTGCACCCACGGCGGTTTTCAAGACCGCTGCCTTAAACCACTCGGCCACCCTTCCTGCACGAGCAATGTCAATCGCTTAGCTGATTTTCCCGAAGGAACAAAGCAGCATGTGCCACGGAAAGCAGCATGTGCCCGGGATTGCCGCCGGAATGGGGCTGGCTATTCGGCCGTTGCCTCTTAGGCAGCCGAGCCGAAAAGATGCCCGCCGCTCGGGCCCGTCCGGAAATGAGCGGGCCCTATCCAGCGTCGAGCCCCTGAACATCACTCAGGTCAATGCCGGTGCAGCTTGGCCGGTTCGCGAGACACGGTCTTTCGTCCGCGTTTGAATGCATAAAGAACCGGAGCAAGCTCGGCGACCGCCATCTCCGCTTCCTGCGCATCGAGGACCACGAGATCGGCGTCCTTGCCCGCCGCGAGACCATAACCGTTCAAGCCCCATAATTTCGCGGGCCGATGCGTGATCATGTCGAAGCACTCGCGCATGTCCGCCTTTTTCCCGACCTGGCAAATATTGGCGTAGAGATTGGCCATCCGGATCAGCGAGCAGTCGCCGAACGGGGTGAATGGATTGAGCACGTTATTGCTGGACAGCGTGCAGTTGACGCCGTGATGGGCGAGCTTGTGAGCCGGCACCACGCCGCGCGTGATGTTGTGGTCATGCGCATGCTGTCGCCCCATCAGGTAGAGATCGGTCGACGGGAGGACGGTCAGCGTCACGCCGGAATCGGCGAGACGCTTGGCCATCGCCTCGAAGTCCTTCATCGGCAGGCTGGCCGCCTTGGTGACGTGTCCGATGGCGACACGGCCACCATATTTGTGCTCGTCGGTGCGCCGGCACACGTGCTCCACATCCATCCCCTCTGCCGTGGGGCCGAAGTCGAGATGCATGTCGATGTCGATATCGAAGTCGCGCGCCATCTCGAATACGCGGTCGATCTGACCGGGAGGGTTGCTGTCGGTATAGGGCGCGCCGCCGACAACATGACAGCCGCGCTTCAGCGCCTCGACCATCAGTTCGTCGGTGCCCGGATTGTTCAGAAGCCCTTCCTGCGGAAAGACGCAGATTTCAAGATCGATCGCCCATGCATAGTCCTTGATCAGCGGCAGCACACCTTCGAGGCTGCGCAGGCCGACGCCCGGATCGACTTCCAGGTGCGTGCGCATATGCGTTGTGCCCTGCAGGATCGCCTTTTCGAGCGTCCGCTTGGCGCGCTCATAGACGTCTTCCGGCGTGAAGGCCGCCTTCGCCTTCGCGGCCTCGGCGATGGCTTCCTCCAGATCGCCGCGCGTGGAGTTGACGCGGTCCAGGATGCAGGATTTGTCGAGATGGATATGGGTCTCGATGAAGCCCGGCGCGACCAGCCGTCCTCCGAGATCG
>JBIQKQ010000038.1:0-25837 GCA_044506365.1 Hyphomicrobiales bacterium | reverse complement strand
CAATTATGTCGCCGACTGGATCATGGACGTGCTGGACGACCTCGTTGGCCGCGTCGAGGACGACATCGTCGTGGAGACCTCGATCGATCCGGCGCTGCAGCTGTTCGCCGAACAGGCGCTATCCGAAGAACTTGCGCTGCGCGGAGGCAAGCTGGGCGTCGAGCAGGGCGCGATTGTCGCGATGTCGCCGGACGGCGCCGTGCGCGCCATGGTGGGCGGGCGCGACTATTCCGAAAGCCAGTTCAACCGGGCTGTGGCAGCCAAACGCCAGCCCGGCTCCGCGTTCAAGCCATTCGTCTATCTCACCGCGCTGGAACGCGGGCTCACCCCGGAATCGGTGCGCGAAGACAAGCCGATCGTCATCAAGGGATGGCGTCCGGAAAACTATACGCGCGAATATTACGGGCCGGTCACGCTGACCCAGGCGCTGGCGATGTCGCTCAATACGGTATCGGTGCGGTTGATCCTGGAATTCGGTCCGAGCGCGGTCGCGCGCACCGCCCACCGGCTCGGTATCGCTTCGAAGCTTGAACCGAATGCGTCGCTGGCACTCGGCACGTCGGAAGTATCGGTGCTGGAAATGGTGTCGGCGTTTGCGACCTTCGCCAATAACGGCATGGCGATCGCACCGCATGTCATCGAACGCATCCGCGGCAAGGATGGCAAGCTGCGCTATCAGCGACGGCCGCAGAGCCTCGGCCAGATCGTCGAGCCGCGCCATGTTGCGATGATGAATGCCATGATGCAGGAAACGCTTTTGACCGGGACCGGCCGCAAGGCCGATCTCGGCGGCCGGCCCGCCGGTGGGAAGACCGGCACCAGCCAGGATTTCCGCGACGGCTGGTTCGTCGGCTACACCGCACAGCTCGTCACCGCTGTATGGCTGGGCAACGATGATTCCTCGCCGACCAAAAAGATGACCGGCGGCGGCCTGCCGTCGGAAATCTGGGCGCGCTTCATGAAGAATGCGCACCGCAATGTGCCGGTCGCGAGCCTGCCCGGCGTGCATGGCGCCATGGCCCTGCCCTATCCGGGCATGCCGGCACAAAGCTATGGGCAGGACGCGCCGGGATCACGCCCCGTGCCGCCAGGCTCGATTCCCGGCCGAGCGATGCCGGCATCGGCGACCCGCAGCGACGGCATGGACAGCTGGCTGCTCGACCGCCTGCTCGGCCGCAGCCGCTAGGCGCGGCGCTGCGACGGAGCGAATAGCAGCACCATGAAGGCGGCTGCGATCACCAGCGCCATGGCGAGCAGGACGACAGCGGCCGGCCATCCTTTCTCCGCGGCCGGCGCCGCCACCCCGATGCCAAGGATCGCCGCGCAGACCGGCGGTATCCCGCCCAGCAATGACGAGGCCGCGCCTGCGCGTTCAGCGGCGCAGGACAGGCCGCCAGCAAGAGCCTGAGGATAGACGAGTCCCAGCCCCGTCAAGTTGAGCCCGATCGCGGCCACGATCGGTGCCACCGAATTCACGTCCGCCATCATCGACAAGAAGACGCCGAGGGAACCTGCCACCATGCAGGCTGCGCCAAGCCCGATGGTCCGGACCAGACCGGCACGCACCACGATCCGCGTCGCGATCGACGTGCCGAGAAGAAAGCCAAGCGAACTCGCCGAGATTGCGACCGCAGTCATCAATGGCGTCAGCCCGTAGCGACCCTGATAGATGAAGGATACCGCCGCGAACCAGACGATCAGTCCGGCATAGGTGGCCGTGCCGAGCACGAGGTAGAGATTGAAATCGCGGATCCGGAACAAGTCGCGATAACCGGCCAGCATCGATGACAGCGACAGCCGCGACTGTGGCCGTTCGGTGAGCGTCTCCGGCAGCTTGCGCGCAACCATCACGACAAGAACGATCCCGAACGCGGTCAGGGCCGCAAAGGCCGAGCGCCATCCGAACACGGTATGCAGCGCTCCCCCGATGATCGGAGCCGAGACCGGGCCGAACGCCATCACAAGGCCCATCATCGACAATTCCTTGCCGGCGCGGGCGCCGCTGTAGAAGTCGCGCACCACCGCGCGCGCCAGCACGATGGCGCCCGATCCGCCGAAGGCCTGCACGACGCGTGCGCCGATCAGCACCTCGATCGAAGGAGCGAGCAGGCAGATCAGGCTGCCGAGGCAAAAGCAGACGAGCGCAACCAGCAGTCCCGAGCGCCGGCCATACCAGTCCGAGATGGGGCCATAGCCAACCTGCCCCAATGCGAAGCCGACCAGGTAGGAATACATCGTCACCTGGACCTGCGCCGGCGAGACCCCGAAGGCGCGGCCGATATCGGGCAGCGTCGGCAGGTAGAGATCGGTCGCAAGCGGCCCGAGCGCGGTCAAAGCGGCCAGCAGCGCCGTCAGCGCAAAAGTGTCGGGCTTCAGCATGCAGAGGCGACGGTCATGTCGATCGGCCTGAAATAGTCCGGTCCTGCCCCGCGGAAGCGGGACTTCCAGTAAGGTCGCTTACCGGATGGGCATTCACTGGATCGCCCGCTTTCGCGGGCGATGACGACGGCAGCGGCAGGCGAGGTCTCAGCGCCGCGGACGGCGCGTACCGTCGACCGGCACGTCAGGCTCCACCCGCGTGCGCGGCATGCCGTAGCGGTGAAGCTCGGCGCCATTCATGTCAAGCCAGGCCTTTGCACGCCTGACATTCGGGCAGAGCCGGTCCACCAGCCGCCAGAACCGCTGCGAGTGATTCATCTCGACAAGATGGGCCACTTCGTGGGCGGCCAGATAATCGAGCACGAAGGGCGGCGCGAGAATGAGCCGCCAGGAATAGGACAGAACGCCAGTGGTCGAGCACGAGCCCCAGCGGCTCGATGGGTCGCGGATCGAGACGTGCTTGACCGCGACGCCAAGGTGCTGCGCGAAAGCGCGGCTTGCCCGTTCGAGATCAGCTTTCGCTTCCCTGCGCAGGAAGTCACCGATCCGCCGGTCGATATGCGGGGCGTCCCCCGCGACGCAGAGCCGGCGTTCGCCGTCATCGGACAGTTCGGTCCATACGGTTCCGCGCGCACCCGGACGATGCGTGATCCGGTGCGGCTCGCCGCGCAGCGGGACGATGGCTCCGTCTGTGAATGGTTCCACCCGCGGCAGGCGGTGGAGCCGCGAGGCAATCCAGCCGCCGTGCTTCTGGGCGAATTCCCTGGCCTCCTTCAGGCAGCCGCGTGGCGGCATCGTCAGCACAACTTCGCGGGTCGCCGCAAGGATTCGCAGCGTATAGCGGCGCGCCTGCCGGTGCCGGCGCACGCGCACCAGATAGATGTTCTTGTCGTGGACGACCTGGATCGCCTTTGGCTCGGTCGGCCGCCGGTACAGGAGCGCGCGGAGCGGCATGGCTACCTCGACTGCTTCGGCTCGCCATAGTGCCATAGACCGGTTTCCGAACATCCCCTCGGATAAAATAAAAATAGGACCAATTGCTGCATCTCTGGCGATACAACCTACCATATCTTGATAGAAAGAAGTGGATACAGGTTCATATTTTCGTTCCATGCGGGAATCACTTTGGTCGATATCCGACCGGGCACGGACCGTCGTTGCCGCGATGCCGAAGCACCCGGTGTATGGGAGAGGGGCTGACGGTGCGCCGACAGACGCAGGCCAGTCCTGAATGCTGCGCGGCTCTCACCGCACAGCCGCCTCTCGGCGCACCGTCCAGCGGCGTTCTGTGTGCGCGGCTCTAGCCGGACCGCACGATCCCCGGGCCGCGTTTGCGTGCCTGCGCGAAAGCGCAGGCCGTTCAGCGAGCTCCTCGCGCACGGGTCGTAGTGCCCGTAGAGCGGGGTCCCGAGGCCCCCCGGTGTCTGCTTGCGAGACAGACAGCAGGCGCCGCGCCTTGCTCCGCCATCAAGAACGCCTCCGGACGGCGCCCCTCAGTGAGCCAGGCGCAATAGGACTATATTGCTATAGGAATATTGTCAAGAGACGCCGCACAGGGAAAGGAACGACTCTCTGCGCCACTTTATCGCGCGCCGATCACAATTGCGCGGCGATCACGCCACCGCGCGCGGGAACTTCTTGGGCGCGGCCTTGGCGCGGCCGCTCTGGCTGGTCAGCGCGAAATCGGCAATGCGCGGCGCGATCTCGGAGCGGAAGCGCGAGCCGTTGAACACCCCGTAATGCCCGACGCCGGGCTGGACGTAATGCGCCTTGCGATCGGGGGGAATGTTGGTGCACAGCCGGTGCGCCGCTTCGGTCTGGCCGAGGCCGGAAATATCGTCCTTTTCGCCCTCGATGGTCAGGAGTGCGACATTGCGAATGGCGGACGGATCGATCCGCACGCCGCGATGCATCATCTCGCCTTTCGGCAGCAAGTGCTTCACGAATACGGTATCGACCGTTTGCAGATAGAACTCGGCGGTCAGGTCCATGACCGCGAGATATTCATCGTAGAATTCGCGATGCTTCTGCGCGGAATCGCCGTCGCCCTTCACGAGATTGAAGAACAGCTCCTTGTGCGCGTCGAGATGGCGGTCGAGATTCATGCTGACGAAGCCGTTCAGCTGCAGGAAGCCCGGATAGACATCCCGCCCGACACCCGGATGGGGGAATGGCACCTGGGTGATGACATTGCGCCGGAACCACTCGACGCCGCGGCTTTCCGCCAGCTTGTTGACAGCGGTCGGATTGACGCGCGTGTCGATCGGGCCGCCCATCAGCACCATCGAATGCGGCACATATGGATCGCGTTCCGCCTCCATGCGCGCGACCGCGGCCAGCACCGGCACCGACGGCTGGCAGACCGCAACCAGATGGCAGTCGCCGCCGAGCGTATGCAGGATCGAGATCAGATAGTCGATGTAATCGTCGAGATCGAAGCGCCCCTCCGACAGCGGCACGAGCCGCGCATCCACCCATTCGGTGATGTACACGTCATGGCTCGGCAAGAACGCTTCCACCGTGCCGCGCAGCAGCGTCGCATAGTGCCCGGACATCGGCGCGACGATCACCAGCTTGGGCTGGGGCCGCCGCGGCGGCGTCTTCAGCACGCGCTCGAAATGCAGAAGACGGCAGAACGGTCGCTCCCAGACCGACGTGATGTGAACATCGACATGCTCGCCGCCGACCACGGTGTCGCGAATGCCCCATTCCGGCTGGCCGTAACGGCGGGTGAAGCGCTCGAACATTTCGGCCGATGCCGCAAGCGTCTTGCCGATCGTCGTATGCGACCATGGATTGAGCGGGTTCTTGAGGTAGAGGCGCGTCACGTCGGCGAAGGCGCGGGCCGGGTTGAGCGCGGCATGGCTCATCTCGTAGAGCCAGTACATGCCATTGGACAGGATGGGCCCGCCTTCGCCAGGCAATTCCGGCGCGGCGCCAAATTCCCCGATCGCGACATTCTTTTCCGGCATGCGTTGCGTTCTCTGGCCGTCCCCGGTCTATTGCAATGCAACATCCGGCCTTTTGTTCGCCCCGTCAATACAATCGAAAGACATTCTTAACGGTTTGCACGGGGTCATTCGCCGATCTGCATCAGCGAACCCACGCTTCTCGCGCTGCGCAGAAGCGCCAGAAAGCCAATAACGGCGGCAAAAAAATAGACCGCATTGAGCGCGAAAGCCCACGCCATCAGGTCGGCCCGGAACGTGTGTTCGATCAGCAACGCCCGCATGCCTTCAAATACATAGGTGGGCGGCAGCGCCCAGGCAACCGGCTGCAGCCAGGCCGGCAGCACCGAAACCGGGTAGTAGACGCAGGTGAGCGGCAGCAGCAGGAACATGATGGTCCAGGCCATGCTCTCGGCGCCCATGCCGTTGCGCAGGACAATGCCGGAGACCAGAATGCCGACGGCCCAACTGGTCAGGATCAGGTTCATGAAGAACACGGCCAGCGCAAAGCCGAAGCTGTAGAGATTGAAGTCGAAAAAGCCCATGGCCATGATCGTCACCGGCACCATGCCGATGGCGAGGCGCACGATGCTCATGATCATCAGCGCGCAGATGAATTCGCCCGGACGCAACGGGCTCATCATCAGGTTGCCCATGTTGCGCGCCCACATCTCTTCGAGGAACGAAATCGAAAAGCCGAGCTGACCGCGAAACAGGATGTCCCAGAGCAGCACCGCGCCGATGAAGGTGCCGCCGGCCTTGGCAAAGAAGCCGGCATTCTCCGAGACATAGAGCTGCAGGAAGCCCCACATCAGCATCTGCACCGCCGGCCAATAGATCAGTTCGAGCAGGCGCGGCCAGGACGAGCGCAACAGATACCAGTAGCGCAGGACCATCGCGAAGATGCGGCGCGGCGAGAACGCCACCGGATCAGGCGTGGGGAAATGACGCGGATGCATGTTCACGACGCGGTACCGGCCGCGATGTCTTCACGGTCTTCCTGCGCTTTCCGCCGGTCGCGCGCGATGTCGAGAAACACCTCTTCGAGATTTTCTCGCCCATAGCGGGCCAGCAGCCGATCGGGCGGCGCATCGTCGACGATCTCGCCGCGCTTCATCATGATGACGCGATCGCACAACCGCTCGACCTCGGCCATGTTGTGCGAGGCGAGCAGGATGGTGGCGCCGCGCGCGTCGCGATAGCGCTCAAGCTCCGCACGAACCCAGTCGGCCGTGTCGGGGTCGAGTGATGCGGTCGGCTCATCGAGCAAGAGGATTTCCGGATGATTGAGCAGCGCCTTGGCGAGCGAGACGCGGGTCTTCTGCCCGCTTGAAAGCTTGCCGGTCGGACGGTCGAGAAACCCGTTGAGATCGAATTGCGCGCCGAGCTCGCTTATACGCTGCGCGACATCGCCCACACCATACAGCTTGCCGAACACCGTCAGGTTCTGCCGGACCGTGAGGCGCATCGGCATATCGACATAGGGACTCTCGAAATTCATCCGGTGCAGGACGCGATGGCGCTGACGCGGCATTGGCGCGCCGAGCACCGTCACCGTGCCCGAGGTCGGCGTCACGAGGCCCATGATCATGGCGATGGTGGTGGTCTTGCCGGCGCCGTTGCCGCCCAGCAGCGCCGTCACCGAACCGCTGGCGACCCGGAACGAAATACCGTTTACCGCCATGCCGCCCTTGTAGATCTTGACGGCGCGGTCGAGGGAAATGGCGGGTTCGGCAGGGGGCATGGAGGTTCCGGCGGCTTGACCCGCTGATTTGCCCATCCAATATCGGAAGCGCAAGGCCAGCCGGACGGGCCGTTTGACGCTGCGCGCAAAGGCGCAGTGTCTTGCCACGCTCCGGCTGACTAGAAGTCCGGGCATGTCCGCGATGGATCTTGACCGCCTGCCCATGCCGCGCCGCAATGTGCGGCTCGATACGCTCGTGAGGCTGCGCTGGCTGTCGATCATTGGCCAAACCGTGGCCGTGCTGGTGGTCTATTTCGGGCTGGAATTCGACCTGCCGATCTATGCCTGCCTGGCGGTGATCGTGCTGTCCGCCTGGCTGAATATCGCGCTGCGCATCCGGTTCCAGCAGGCGCAGCGGCTGGAGCCGAGCCGCGCCGCCTGGCTGCTGGCCTTCGATATCGGTCAGCTCGGGATCCTGATGTATCTCACCGGCGGGCTCGACAACCCGTTCTCGTTCTTCTTTCTCGGCCCGGTGCTGCTGTCCGCCACTGCGCTGCCGGCGCGCATGACCATGCTGCTCGGCCTGTTCGCGATCTTCTGCGCGACGCTACTGATCTTCTTCCACGAGCCCCTGCCCTGGTCGGAAGAATACGGGCCGATGCCGGTGCTGCCGAGCTTCTACATGATGGGCGTCTGGTTCTCGATCGCGCTCGCGATCTTTTTCATCAGCATCTATGCGTGGCAGATCAGCGAGGAGTCGCGCCAGCTCATCAATGCGCTCGCCGCCACCGAACTCGTTTTGGCGCGCGAGCAGCATCTCACGCAGATCGACGGGCTTGCCGCCGCGGCAGCACACGCGCTCGGCACCCCGCTCTCCACCATCTCGGTGATCGCGCGCGAGCTTGAGCGCGAGATCGATCCGAGCTCTCCACATGCCGACGATGTGCGCCTGCTGCGCGAACAGGCGCAGCGCTGCCGCGACATCCTTGCGAAGCTCAATGAATTGCAGGCCGAGGGCGTGCCGTTCGACGGGCTGCCGCTCGGGAACCTGCTGCAGGAGGTGGCGGAACCGCACCGCCATTTCGGCATCGCCATCGAGGTGAAAATGCCGTACGCGCAGCCGGCGCCGGTCGTGTCGCGCAACCCGGCGATCCTCTACGGGCTCGGCAATCTGGTCGAGAATGCTGTGGATTTCGCACGCCAGCGCGTCGAGATTTCCGCGGAATGGACCATCGACACGGTTTCGATCGTCATCGCCGATGACGGCCCCGGCTTTGCGCCCGAAGTCATCGGCCGAATCGGCGAGCCCTATGTCCGCAGCCGCAGGTTGCGCCGCATGTACGCTACCGGCGACACGGGAATGGGGCTCGGCTTTTTCATCGCAAAAACGCTGCTGGAGCGCACCGGCGCGCGGCTGACCTTCGTCAACCGCGCCTTTCCGGAAAGCGGCGCGGTGGTCTCGGTCCGCTGGCCGCGGGAGGCGATCGAATTCTCCTCCGACACCGAGCTTGAGCCGAAGGCCGCAACTGCCTAATTATGTCCGGAGGGCGGCTTTCGGAGAGTTTCATGACCCTGCAACAGGCTATCCCGAACGAACGCTCGCTGCTGATCGTGGAGGACGACAAGTCCTTTCTGATGCGGCTCGCGCGCGCCATGGAAGGGCGCGGCTTTGCCGTGACCACCGCCGAGTCCGTTTCCGAAGGTCTGATGCAGGTGGAGCGGTCCGCGCCCGCCTTCGCTGTCGTCGACATGCGGCTCGGCGACGGCAACGGCCTCGATGTCATCTCCGCGCTCAAGCGCAGGAGGCCGGAAGCCCGGGGAATCGTGCTGACCGGCTACGGCAATATCGCCACCGCGGTGAATGCGGTGAAGCTCGGGGCGGTCGATTATCTGGCCAAGCCGGCCGATGCCGACGACGTGGCCAACGCGCTGCTCTCGGTCGAAGGCAAGAAGCCGGAGCCGCCGGAAAACCCGATGTCGGCCGATCGCGTCCGCTGGGAGCACATCCAGCGCATCTACGAGCTGTGTGGCCGCAATGTCTCGGAGACCGCGCGCCAGCTCAACATGCATCGCCGCACGTTGCAGCGCATCCTGGCGAAGCGCGCGCCGCGATAAGCCTCTCGCCGCGGCGGGGTGGCAGTCGCAATGCCCTCTTCCCTTGAGGGAGAGGCCACATCGCGCTCGCGGACGTCATATCTCGTTTCGGTAAGGGCCGGCCGGGTCGATCAATGACTGCAGGCGCAGCGCCGCGCATTGCGCGATCCGCAATGTCATGACCTTGCGGGTCGGCGCCGGCAGCCTGTGCTCCGGCGCATCGCACACCACCTCGCCGCCAAAGCCATCCGCGACGATCAGGCCGGTATCCTTCGGGAAGATCTCGCAAGGCACCTCGACCGTGGTCGCGAAGAACAGCCGGTCGCAATGCATCCGGTAGTCCATCCATTTCTGGTCGGCACGGAAATCCGCGACCGAGGACTTGATCTCGACGATCCAGATTTCGCCGCCACGGCCCAGTCCGACGAGATCGGCGCGGCGCCCGGACGGCAACGGCAATTCGCTGACGCAGGTGAAGCCATGCGCGAGCAGGAGCCGCATCGTGCCACGCGCGACGTTAAGCGCGGTCTGCGACTGACGGCCGTCGACCGGCATCTCTGCGATGCGGCGCATCAGCTCATTCATTCGGCGGCATCCCGCGCATAGCGGCGTGAGGGGTGATCCGGAAAGGCCCGCTCCAGCGCCTCGCGCGAGGCCGCAAGCACACCGCGCTCGGTGATCAGGCCGGTGACGAGACGCGCCGGCGTCACGTCAAACGCAGGATTGGCCACCGGCGAGCCGTCGGGCACGATCGTCACGGTCTCGAGGCCGCCGCCCGACGTGCGGCCGGTCATGGTCGCCACTTCGGCTGCGCCGCGCTGTTCAATCGGAATCTCGGCGACGCCGTCGCTCAGCGAAAAATCGATCGTCGGCGATGGCAGCCCCACATAGAACGGCACGCCGTTGTCGCGGGCGGCGAGCGCCTTCAGATAGGTGCCGATCTTGTTGCAGACATCGCCCTGACCGGTGGTGCGGTCGGTGCCGACAATCACCATGTCGACCTGCCCGTGCTGCATCAGGTGGCCGCCGGCATTGTCGGCGATCACGGTGTGTGGCACGCCATGCTGGTTCAGCTCGAAAGCGGTCAGCGAAGCGCCCTGGTTGCGCGGGCGTGTCTCATCGACAAAGACATGGACGGCGATCCCCGCATCGTGCGCCGTGTAGATCGGCGCGGTCGCGGTGCCGAGATCGACCGTCGCCAGCCAGCCGGCATTGCAATGGGTGAGAATGTTGACCGGCTCGCCGGGCTTCTTGCCTGCTGCGATCGCCTCGATCAGCGGCAGCCCGTGCCGGCCGATGGCTTCGTTGATTGCAACATCTTCGTCGCAGATCGCAGCGGCCCGCCGGTAAGCCGCGTCAGCGCGCTGCGCGGCCGGAAGATTGCGAACCTCCGCGGCAACATCGTCGACCGCCCATTTCAGATTGACTGCGGTCGGCCGCGACGCGAGCAGCATCGCGCAGGCGCGCGCGAGATTGTCGTCCGATGCGTCCGCACGCAGCGCCAGCGCAACGCCGTAGGCGGCGACCGCGCCGATCAGAGGCGCGCCGCGCGTCTGCATCGTGGCAATCGCATGCGTGGCGTCGGCGGCGCTGCGCAAGATCACACGCTCGATGCGCCAGGGCAGCAGGGTCTGATCGAATATGCCGACCGACCAAGCGTCCGGCTCGAGCCAGATACTGCGCGTCGTGATGCCAGCGATCCTCATATCCGCCAGATAGCCCCGTTCCAGCGGTCATCAAAGCAAAATCGCGAGGTCTGCGGAAACAGCGCCATTCCGGCCCGTACCACCCGGCTCTGCGTATTCCCGCTCCGGAGATGACGGGCGGGATTGCGCCTCGTACAAACCATCCATGCACGGCATCGGCCGCTGCTCGCTTGCACGAGACGTTCCGCTGACGCAATCTCCCGCGGAACTTTTCAGGGGGCCGGCAGGAGTTCCGCAACATGGCGACCGACAATAGCGCAGCCTACAATAACCGCGCGGCCGTTGCCGATTTCCCGGACATCGTTGCGCAATGGCAGCGCGATGCCGCCGCCTTTCGCGAGAAGATGGTCGAGGAAGGCCGTGCCGAACTCGACGTCCGATACGGCCCGAGCGAACGTCAATATGTCGACCTGTTCAAGTCGAAGGACGAGACCGC
Source organism: Hyphomicrobiales bacterium (assembly GCA_044506365.1). Lineage (GTDB taxonomy): Bacteria > Pseudomonadota > Alphaproteobacteria > Rhizobiales > Xanthobacteraceae > Pseudorhodoplanes. Next base: position 14,590 of record JBIQKQ010000038.1, on the reverse strand, counting down.
CCCGCTCGCCCTGTTCATTCACGGCGGCTATTGGCGCGCCATGAGCCCCAAGGAACACAGCCATCTCGCGCGCGGGCTCACCGGAAACGGGGCAACGGTCGCGGTCGCGGGCTACGATCTCGCCCCGCAGGTCTCGATCGCACAGATCATCGACCAAATGCGCAATGCGGTGCTGTTCCTGTGGAAGCGGTTCGGCAAGCGCATCATGGTCTACGGCCATTCGGCCGGCGGCCATCTCACCGCCTGCATGATGGCGACCGACTGGACGAAGGCCGGCGCGCCGGCCGATTTGATCCCGGCCGGCTACGCGATTTCCGGCGTGTATGATCTCACCGGGCTCGTCAACACCGACATGAACGCCGATTTCAAGCTTGACGAAGCCTCCGCCCGCGCGAGTTCGCCGCTGTTCTGGCCGGCGCCGCGGGGCCGTGTGCTCGACATCGTGGTCGGCGCTGACGAGTTGCCGGAATTCATCCGGCTATCGCATGCGATGGCCGACAGCTGGGGCGCCGCCGGCGTTCAAACCCGCTATGAAGCCGTGCCGCGCACGCATCATTTCAACGTGGTGGCTCCGCTCGCCGATCCGCTGAGCGCGATGACCGGCCGCGTTGTCGAATTGTGCGAGATGACGCGAGCCTGAGGTTCCGACGCGCGGACAGCGTCAGAACCAGTAGCGCCACGCATAGACGGCGGTCAGAACGAGACCGATTGCGGTGACGACGAATCGCATGATCTCGCGCGGCGCATAGCGGGCGATGCGCGCGCCGATGACCGATCCGACCATCCCCCCGCACATCATGATCAGCGTGGCCGGCCAGTTGACGCTGCCCTGGGCCGCAAAGACGATCGCCGCGACCGACCCGTTGAGTGCGGCGACGAGATTCTTGGTGGCGTTGGCCGGCCGGTATTGGCCCGATGTCGCCAGTTGCAGCACCGCGACCAGGAGAACGCCGACGCCGGCCCCGAAATAGCCGCCATAGACCGAGACCGGCAGCAGCATCGGGATCGAGGTCAGCTTGATCTCAGGCTCGCGGCCATGCTTGGCGAGGGAGCGGGCCCGCAGGGCCGCACTGATCTGCTCGCCGAAGGCGAACAGGATGGTGGCGAAGCCGATCAGTAGCGGCACCAGGATCTCGAACACCCGGTTCGATGTCAGCATCAGCAGCGCCGCGCCGATCCCGGCGCCGATGACCGACGCCAGCACCAATCCGACAAACCCACGATCCAGCGGCGGCAATTGCGTGCGGTCGGACAGGGCCGCGACCATGCTGCCCGGCGTCAGGGCCGTGATGTTGGTCGCAATCGCGGAGATCGGCGTCAGCCCGACGGCGATCAGGGTCGGAAAGGTGATCAGTGCAGCGCCGCCGGCGAAGCTCGCCATTGTGCCGCCGGCAAGTCCGGCGACTCCCAGCAACGCCACAGCCGAAAAATCCATCATGCCCCAGCAATCACTTCACGATGCCATACGAGAATGGCGCAGCGTCCGCGTCGATACCGGCAGCCCCGCCGGTCCGGCAAGCTGTAAAGACGCAGATGCCCGGCGCAAGGCCGGGCATCACAGGTGAGCTATGCGCCTGCGCCGCGGGAGCCGGCGATCAAAAGAACGCCTGGATGCCAGTCTGCGCACGGCCGAGGATCAGCGCATGGATGTCGTGCGTGCCCTCGTAAGTGTTAACCGTTTCAAGATTGGCGAGATGGCGCATGACGTGGAATTCGTCTGCGATGCCGTTGCCGCCATGCATGTCACGGGCGGCGCGCGCAATGTCCAGCGCCTTGCCGCAATTGTTGCGCTTCATCAGCGAGATCGACGGCGGCGCCGCGCGTCCTTCCTCGATCAGCCGACCAAGACGCAGCGCGCCATGCAGTCCGAGCGCGATCTCGGTCTGCATGTCGGCCAGCTTCTTCTGGATCAGCTGATTGGCGGCGAGCGGCCGGCCGAACTGCTTGCGGTCGAGCGTGTATTGCCGCGCGGCATGCCAGCAGAATTCGGCAGCACCCATCGCGCCCCAGGCGATGCCGTAGCGCGCATTGTTAAGGCAGCCGAACGGGCCGGCAAGGCCCGATGCATTTGGCAGCAAGGCGTCCTCCGGCACGAATGCATTGTCGAGCACGATCTCGCCGGTCACCGAGGCGCGCAGCGACAGCTTGCCCTCGATCTTCGGCGTGGAGAAGCCTTCGGTCCCACGCTCCACGACAAAGCCGCGGATCTTGCCGTCGAGCTTCGCCCAGACGATGGCGATATCGGCGATCGGTGAATTGGAGATCCACATCTTGGCGCCGGTCAGCCGGTAGCCGTTCGGCACCTTCTCCGCGCGCGTCACCATCGAGCCGGGATCGGAGCCGTGATCGGGCTCGGTCAGGCCGAAGCAGCCGACCATCTCGCCCGACGCGAGCTTGGGCAGATATTTCTTCTTCTGCGCTTCGGTGCCGTAGGCATAGATCGGGTACATGACCAGCGAGGATTGCACCGACAGGGTCGAGCGATAGCCGGAATCGACCCGCTCGATCTCACGGGTGATCAGGCCATAGGCGACATAGCCAAGACCGGCCCCGCCATATTCCTCGGGAATCGTCGGACCGAGCAGGCCAAGCGCGCCCATCTCGGGCAGCAGGTCGCGGTCGACCTTCTCGTCGCGATAGGCTTCGATCACCCGCGGCATCAATTTATCCTGAGAATAGCCGCGCGCGGTATCGCGGACCATGCGCTCCTCTTCGGTCAGCTGACCCTCCAGATCGAGCGGGTCCTCCCAGTTGAAATGCGCGTCCTTGATTGATCCGGGACGCTGGACGTTCAGCTTTTCTGCCGCCTGACTCATGATGCTCTCCCTGCCCGGGTACCTGGTTGTGCACGCATCGGCCGAGTTGGTGTCGGATTTCGGGATCGTGCGGAATCTGCCCGCTAACGGTCAGATATTTACCGTAAATGCAACACCAACGATCCGGATGCTGGCTTCCGAGCCGGCCCGAATGACCGCGGAAGTTGCACCCACTAACATTCTGTTCGGATTCGGCGCTTAAGATACGGCTTTCCGGGGGCGGGGATTTCGGTCGTGAGTAGCGTCAGTCGCGTTTTTCGCCTGCAGAATGCGGGGTCGGTCGGCGTCGGCCTGCTACTCCTGGCGACCGTGGCGCCGCCGCCCCCAGCCGAGGCGCAAGAGTGGTTTTTCGCTGACGAGCCGCCGATCCAGCGTTTCGAGGAACCGCCCTACCGGCGTGATATCCGCCGCGGACCGGAACCGCGCCGCCGGATCGCGCCCCGGCCGCAACGGCCGGCCCCGAGGCAGACAGTCGGCAAGCCGGAAAAGATCAAGGAGGTGCCGCCCCCGCCCGGGCCGCACATGCTGATCGTGTCGGTCCGCTCGCAGGACATCTCATTTTATGCGAACGGAAAGCTGGTATCGAAATCGCCGGTCTCAACCGGCAAGCCGACGCATCCGACCCCTCACGGCGTGTTCAGCGTCATCCAGCGCAACCGCCACCATCGCTCGAATATTTATAGCGACGCGCCGATGCCCTACATGCAGCGGCTGACCTGGTCGGGCATTGCATTGCACGAGGGCAAGCTCCCCGGCCATCCGGCCTCGCACGGCTGCATCCGGCTGCCGGAACGCTATGCCAGCTATCTGTGGCGCACCATCAAGATGAACACGCGCGTGATCGTGTCGCGCGAGGATGTGGCGCCGTTCGACATCGCCCACCCTGTGCTGTTTCAGCCGAAGCCGCCGGCCGCCACCGTTCAGACGGTGCCTGAACTGCGCAAGACCCTCGACACCACGGTGCCGGAGCATCTGCGCACGGCCGGCATGTCGATGACCGACGGGTCCGGCGATGGCGAGGACGCCACGCCCGCTGAAGCCAACAAACCGTCCGTCCGCGACCTGCCGACCTCGGCCGGGCATCCGAAGGCGCGGGATGGCGAAGATCCGGACGCGACCGCCTCAATCTATCCGAAGCCCGCGGACATTCCCGGACCGATCCTTGCGAGCTTCGCACAGTCGCTCGAAGCCAAGCGAAAGAAGGCGCCGCCGAAGGGCGCAATCAGCGTGTTCGTCAGCAAGAAGGAAAAGCGTCTCTACGTGCGCCAGCATTTCATCCCGCTGTTCAGCGCACCGGTGTCGTTCAAGGACGACAAGCCGAATTTCGGCACCCATGTCTTCACCGCGCTGGCAAAGGACGGCAGCGACAAAGAACTGCGCTGGATCGCGCTCTCCATGCCGCCGGAACTGCCGAAAGCGGAGAAGGTCAAGACCCGCATCGTCGACGACCGCCGCGGGCGGCGGTCTGTCGTGGTGCCGGTGCAGCCGGCCAGCAAGACGCTCCAGCCGATCCCGAGCCTCAGCGCGGCCGCGGTGCTGGACCGCATCGAGATCGCCCCCGAGGTCGCGGCGCGCATCTCGGAATATGTCACGGCGGGCGCCTCGCTGATCGTATCGGATCACGGTCTCGGCAACGAAACCGGGCTCTATACCGACTTCATCGTCGTGACGCGGTAGCTTCGCATTCGGCCATCCGTTCGCGCGATGTCACGCGAACGCGACTTCGTCCGTCTTGCTCAGGATGTCCGGGCCGCCGATTGCCGAGACGCGGCCTGCGTCCAGCCGCACGATCACATTGGCGATCCGCTTCAGCTCGCGCGCATAGTGGCTGACATAGACCATCGGAATGCGGGTCTCGTCGCGCAGCCGGAGCAGATACGGCATGATCTCGCTCTTGCGCGCCGGATCGAGCGAGGCCAGCGGTTCGTCGAGCAGCAGCAGGCGTGGCCTCAGCATCAGCGCGCGGCCGATCGCGACGCGTTGGCGCTCGCCGCCGGACAGCTTGCCGGGACGGCGCGACAGCAACGGTGCGATGTCCAGCATCGCGACAATGCGCGCGAATTCCTCGTGATCGTGCGGCAGGCCGGCCATCCAGCGTCCATAATCAAGGTTCTTGCGCACCGTCATATGCGGAAACAGCCGGCCTTCCTGAAACACATAGCCGATGCGGCGCCGATGCGCCGGAACATCGATTTGCCGCGCGGCGTCGAACAGAACCTGTTCGTCAAGCGCCAGCCGCCCCGATTGCGGACGCACCAGTCCGGCGATCATATTGACCAGCGTCGTCTTGCCGGAGCCCGATGGGCCGAACAGTCCGGTCACCGGGCCGTCGCTCTCGAACGTGACCCGCAGGTCGAGCTCGCCCACTGGCTTGCAAAGATCGACGCTCAGCACCGTCATTCTCCGTGCAGCCTGCGCGCGGCGCGGCGGGCGAAGAATTCCGACGCCAGCAGCGCCGCCATGGCGATGACGATGGCGACGATGACAAGCCGCAGCGCCGCGGCGTCGCCGGACGGCGTCTGCGTATAGGTGTAGATTGCCGCCGAGATCGTCTGGGTTTCACCCGGGATGTTCGACACAAAGGTGATGGTGGCGCCGAATTCGCCAAGCGCCTTGGCGAAACACAGGAGCGTGCCGGCGATGATTCCAGGCATCGCCAGCGGCAGCGTCACCGTTGTGAAACGCCAGAAGGTGCTGGCGCCGAGCGTCGCGGCGGCATCCTCCAGTTTTCTGTCGATCGCTTCGAAGGAAATCCGGATCGGCCGCACCAGCAGGGGAAACGCCATGATCCCGCAGGCCAGCGCAGCCCCGGTCCATCGGAACGAGAACACGATGCCGAAGGTCTCGTACAAAAAGCTGCCGACCGGGCCGCGCCGCCCGAACGAGATCAGCAGCAGATAGCCGGTCACGACCGGCGGCAGGACCAGAGGCAGCACGATCAGCCCGTCCAGCAGCGCCTTGCCCGGGAAGGTCTTGCGCGCCAACAGCCAGGCGACGCCAATGCCGAGCGGCAGCGCAACACCCGTTGCGACCAGCGCAATCCGGAGCGAGAGCCGGATCGCCGTCCATTCCTCGGGGGTCAGTTCGAGCACGCGAATGCCTTATGCAGCGTAGCGCGCTCTTACGTCGATGGCTTCGACGCCAGCACGGTGAAGCCGTATGTCTCGAAGATGTCCCGCGCGGTGTTGCTGCGCAGAAATTGCAGATAGCGCGTTGCTTCGGGCTTTGCGCTGGCGGTCGCGGCCACCGGATAGGTGATCGGCGGATACGAGCCCTCGGGGAACGCGCCGACGATCTTCACACCGGGCTCGATCTTGGCGTCGGTCTCGTAAACGATGCCGAGGGCGGCTTCCCCACGCGCGACCAGCAGCAGCGCCGCGCGCGCATTGTCCGCCATCGCGAATTTCTTTTCCGCCGCGGGCCATGCCCCGAGCTGCTCCAGCGCCGCCTTGGCGTAGCGGCCGACCGGGACCGAACTCACCTCGCCGGTCGCGATGCGACCGTCACCGACGAGTTTGGCGAGATCGAAGCCCTGAGCGAGGGTGACGTTGCCCATCTTCGAATCCTTCGGCGCGACCAGCACCAGCTTGTTGCCGAGCAGATTGACGCGGGTGTCGGTCTTGATCGCTTTCTTTTCGGCAACATGGTCCATCCATTCCAGATCGGCGGACATGAAGATATCGGCGGGCGCGCCGCTCTCGATCTGCTTCGCCAGCGCCGAGCTTGCCGCATAACTCGTCACCACCTTGATGCCGGTCGCCTTGCTGAAAGCGGCGTTCACATCGTCGAGCGCGTTCTTCATCGAGGCGGCGGCGAAGACGGTGAGTCTCTTGTCCTGCGCGGACCCGATCTGCGGCGCAAGGACGAGCACGGCAGCCAGGATGGCCAATCCGGACGTGACGGTTCGTCTGAGCATGGCGGCTCTCCAAGACGGCACACCCGAGCAGCGCAGTGCACCACGCCGGGCAAGGGCGAGCAAATGATTGGGGACGCGATAGTCTCGGAACCGCCGTTCCGTCGTCGCCGGGCAGCGCGCGCAGCACCGTCCGGATCGCGAGCGGACTTTAGCAACCTTCCGGCATTTGCCAAGATCGGACACGACAGTTCAGGCGGCGAGCAAGCGGGTTGGGAGAAGAGTAATGGCGGCATCCGCCACGGCCCTAGAGGGCGAATACGACACCATCATCGTCGGCGCGGGTTCGGCCGGTTGCGTGCTGGCGAACCGGCTGTCGGCCGATGCCGGCAACCGCGTGCTGCTGCTGGAGGCCGGTGGACGCGACAACTGGATCTGGTTTCACATCCCGGTCGGCTATCTGTTCGCCATCGGCAATCCGCGCTCCGACTGGATGTTCCGCACCGAGCCGGTCCCCGGCCTGAACGGCCGCTCGCTCGCCTATCCGCGCGGCAAGGTGCTGGGTGGATGCTCGGCGATCAACGCGATGATCTATATGCGCGGCCAGGCTGGCGATTACGATCACTGGCGGCAACTCGGCCTTGCCGGCTGGGGCTGGGACGACGTGAAGCCGCTGTTCCGCAAGCAGCTCGATCACTTTCTGGGCGAGGGCGAACATCACGGCGCGGGTGGCGAATGGCGGGTGGAGTATCCGCGGCTGCGCTGGGACATCACCGACGCCTTTCGCGAAGCTGCGGCGCAGGCCGGCATTCGCAAATGCGACGATTTCAACACCGGCGACAACGAGGGCTGCGGCTATTTCCACGTCAATCAAAAGACAGGCCGGCGCTGGTCCTCGGCACGCGGCTTTCTCAAACCCGTCATGCATCGCGGCAATCTGCGGGTCGAGACCGGATGCCTGGTCGAGCAGATCGTGTTCGAGGGCAAGCGCGCGACCGGTGTGCGCTTTCGCCAGAACGGGGAAAGCAGGATCGCGCGCTGCCGCGGCGAAGTGATCCTGTCGGCCGGCGCCATCGGGTCGGTGCAACTGCTGCTGCTGTCGGGCGTCGGCCCGATTGCGCATCTCGCCGAACACGGCATCGCTCCCGTGCTGGAAAAGCCGGGGGTCGGCGAGAACCTTCAGGATCACCTGCAATTGCGCCTGATCCACAAGGTTGCCGGCGTGACCACCCTGAATGAGACCTACAGGTCATCGGTCCGACGCGGATTGATGGCGCTCGACTATGCGTTCCGCCGCCGCGGTCCGCTCACCATGGCCCCCTCGCAGCTTGGCGCCTTCACCCGATCGAGCGCGCGTTACGAGCGTCCGAACATCCAGTTCCATGTGCAGCCGCTGTCGCTCGACAAGTTTGGCGATCCGCTGCACGACTTCCCCGCCTTTACCACCAGCGTTGCGAACCTGCGGCCGTCGAGCCGCGGCTCTGTGCGGCTGCGCAGTGCCGATCCGGCCGACAAGCCGATGATCCAGCCGAACTACCTTTCCACGGACGAGGACCGCCAGGTCGCGGTGGATTCAATCAGGGTTGCGCGCAACATCGTCGCCCAGCCCGCGCTGCAGGCGTTTCGGCCGGTGGAATACTTGCCGGGTGACAGCATTCGCAGCGACGACGAAGCGGCGCTTGCGAAGGCGGCGGGCGACATCGGCACCACGATCTTTCACCCGGTCGGGACCGCGAAGATGGGCCGCGGCGACGATCCAATGGCGGTGGTCGACGATCGGCTGCGCCTGATCGGCCTTGCCAATGTGCGGGTGATCGATGCCTCGATCATGCCGACGATTACCTCCGGCAACACCAATTCACCGACCATGATGATTGCGGAAAAAGGGGCGATGATGGTGCGCGAGGACGCGCGCCGCTGATAGCCAGGGCGAGCGCCATGTATCGGATCACCCCGGCTATCGCTTCGCTCACCCCGGCTACGCAAGGTGGGCCTGTCGCCGGTAGCCCGCATGAGCGAAGCGACCGAACTGCCAAACCAATTCCTAACATTCGCCGGATAACAGCTCTGCCATGCATCCGCTCCTTTCCCGCATCAGGAACATCATTGCCGATCCGCGCCGCGAATGGCCGCTGATCGCGACCGAGCCCGGCAATCCGATGCGGCTGCTTGTCGGTTATGTCGCGGTGCTGGCGGCAATCCCGGCAGTCTGCGGATTCATCGGATCGAGCCTTGTCGGCGTGTCGGTCTCGATCGGCCGCGTGCACGACTCGATTCCATTCGGGCTGATGCGCGCGCTGATCAGCTATCTGTTCAGTTTCGTGATCGTGTATCTGACTGCGCTGGCCATCGATGTCATGGCGCCGCTGTTCCACACCGCGCGCAATTTCGGCAGCGCGCTGAAGCTCGCGGCCTATTCCTTCACGCCGGTCTGGCTGATCGGCGTCGTGCTGATGGTGCCGGGCTTGCGCTTTCTTTCGATCCTCGGGCTCTACGCAATCCGGCTGCTCTGGACCGGCCTGCCGCCGCTGATGGGAACACCGCGGCCGAAGGTGCTGCCCTATGCAATTTCGATCGTGGCGGCGGCCTTCGTCATCACGCTCACGATGGCGGTGATCCAGGCCGCCGTGACCACGCTGCCGTTCAGCGAGTGAGTCTTCCCCTCCCCTGCCGGGCAGAAAATTACGGCAGCGCCTTCAGGTAACGGATCGGCGGGCCGGCGGTCAGCCCCTGCGCCGCCGCGATGATCGCGTTCGCATCGATGCCGTAATGGCGGTACAGATCGGGCAGCGAGCCGGTCTGGCCGAAATGCTCGACGCCAAGCCCGCGCGTGCGATGGCCATGCACGCCGCCGAGCCACGACAGGGTGGCGGGATGTCCGTCCAGCACCGTCACCAGTGCGCAATGCGCCGGCACCTCGTCCAGCAGCCGCTCGATATGCGAGCGCGCATGGACCAGACCGCGTTCTCGCGCGCGTTGCGCAGCGGTCCAGCCGGCATTCAGCCGGTCGGCCGACGTGACCGCGAGCAATCCGACGTCGCGGCGGTCCTCGCCCATCAGGCCGACCGCCTCGACCGCCTCGGGCGCAATCGCGCCGGTATAGGCGACGACGACTTGCGCATTCGGCCCAGGCTTGCGCAGCCAGTAAGCGCCGTCGATGATCGCCTGCTGCAGATCGTCCGTCATCGGCCGCTGCGGCTGTTCGATCGGCCGCGTTGACAGGCGCAGGTAAACCGAACCGCCGGTTTCGTCGCGCAGCCAATTGCGCTCCGAGGGCGCGGCGGCATCGCCGTCCTTCTGGATATAATCGAGCGCAAAGCGAAGGATCACCGCAAGTTCGTCGACAAAGGCCGGCTCGAACGAAGCCAGCCCGTCCTGCGCCATGCCGATCAGGGGCTGGGCGATCGACTGGTGCGCGCCGCCTTCCGGCGCGAGTGTGATGCCCGACGGCGTCGCCACCACGATGAAGCGCGCGTCCTGATAGCAGGCATAGTTCAGCGCATCGAGCCCGCGCGCGATGAACGGATCGTACAGCGTGCCGATCGGAAGCAGGCGCTCGCCCTCGATGGCATGCGACAGCCCGAGCGCGGACAGAAGGATGAACAGGTTCATCTCCGCGATGCCAAGCTCGATATGCTGCCCCTTCGGCGAGAATTCCCAGGCGAAGGTCGAGGGAATGCGCTCGTTGCGGAACGTGTCGAGCATCGTGCTGCGCCCGAACAGGCCGCGCCGGTTCACCCAGGCGCCGAGATTGGTCGAGACCGTGACGTCGGGCGAGGTGGTAACGATGCGCGATGTGAAAGGCTCTTTCGACTTGCCGATCTCGTTCATCAGCGCGCCGAAGCCGGTCTGTGTCGAGGTCACGGCCTGCGCCGGGACCGTCAGCGTTGCGGGAATTGCGATGCGCGCAGCACTCGCCCCGGCCCTGCGCTTTGCGAACGGCACGGTGTCGAGAAACTCCTGCAGCCTGTCCGCCGGTAGCGTGAGCCCCTCGAACTTGTCCCATTCGTGGCCCGGCCGCACATGGTTCTGCGCGCGGAAGGTCTCCATCTGCGCCGGCGTCATCAGTCCGGCGTGATTGTCCTTGTGACCGGCCATCGGCAGGCCAAAGCCCTTCACCGTGTAGCAGATGAAGCAGACGGGCCGGTCGTGGTCGATGCTGCGGAAAGCCTTGACCAGTGCCGGCAGGTCGTGGCCGCCGAGATTGTTCATCAGCCGCGCCAGTTCGTCGTCGGTGCGCCTCTCGATCAGCGCCGTGACGTCGCCCTGGTCGCCGATCTCGTCGAGCAGGCGCTTGCGCCACGCCGCGCCGCCCTGGAACACCAGCGCCGAATAAAGCGGGTTCGGGCAGGCATCGATCCAGGCGCGCAGCTTGTCGCCGCCGGGCTCGCGGAACGCTTCCTCCTGCAGGGAGCCGTATTTGACGATGACAACCTGCCAGCCGAAATTCGTGAACAGCTGCTCGTAGCGCTCCCACAGGCCTTCGCGCACCACCGCGTCGAGGCTCTGCCGATTGTAATCCACGATCCACCAGCAATTGCGCAGGTCCTGCTTCCAGCCTTCGAGCAGCGCCTCGAAAATATTGCCTTCGTCGAGTTCGGCATCGCCGACCAGCGCGATCATGCGACCTTCGGGCCGGTCCTTCGCGAAGCCGTGCGCGCGCACGTAATCCTGCACGATCGACGAGAACAGCGTCTGCGCGACGCCGAGGCCGACCGAGCCGGTCGAGAAATCGACATCATCGATGTCCTTGGTGCGCGACGGATAGCTCTGCGCGCCTTTGTAGCCGCGGAAATTCTCCAGTTTCTCGCGGGTCTGCTTGCCGAGCAGATACTGGATGGCGTGAAAGATCGGCGAGGCATGCGGCTTGACCGCAACGCGATCCTGCGGACGCAGGATGTCGAAATACAGCGCGGTCATGATGGTCGCGAGCGAGGCGGACGATGCCTGATGTCCGCCGACCTTCAGCCCATCGACATTCTCGCGCAGGTGGTTGGCGTTGTGGATCATCCAGCTGGCGAGCCACAGCACCTTCTTTTCCAGTTCGGACAAGATGTCGATGCGGGTATCGGGCATGGCGCAACCTTCGCTGTCGGACCGGATATATGTTTCGCACCCGCCTGCTGGCAGAGGCACCCAATTCACACTATGATTTCCACCCAAGCTGGCATATCCAGCTAATAATCTCGCCGGTTAAGGCAGAATCGACCAGACATGAAGATCGACGCCATCGACCGCAAAATCCTCGCTTTGCTGCAGGAAGACGGCCGGATGAGTCTTGCCACGCTGGCCGAGAAAGTGGGGCTGTCGCCGTCACCGTGCCTGCGGCGAGTCCGCATCCTCGAACGGCAAGGCATCATTGCGCGCTATGTCGCGGTGCTGAACCAGCGCGAAGCCGGACTGCCGGTCAGCGTGTTCGTGTCGATCAAGCTGGAGAGCCAGCGCGAGGAGGCGCTCGCGAAATTCGGCAAGGCGATCGCGCGCTGGCCGGAAGTGCTGGAATGCTATCTGATGACCGGGCCGCGCGACTATCTTCTGCGCGTTGTGGTCGCCGATCTTGCCGCCTATGAGCAGTTCCTGAAACAGAAGCTGACGCGGCTCGACGGCATCGCCTCGATCGAGTCGAGCTTCGCGCTGGAGCAGGTGAAATACACCAACGTGCTGCCGGTGTGAGTTTCCTTATCCCTCCCCGCTCGCGGGCAGGGTGGCGAGCGAAGCGAGCCGGGTGGGGGCAAATGAGGGGCAGCAATCCCACCCCGATCGTCTTCGCTGCGCTCAGTCGATCGACCCTCCCCTTTCAGGGGAGGGATTGCGTATGCGGCGACGCCGCCCGTCCCTCACCCCCTGTTGCGCAGCACGAGGCACGCCCCGCCGACCTTGCGCAGCCTGTCGCACAGCGCATTCGCCTCGGAGCGCGAATCGGCGCCGATCCGCACCTGATAGAACACAGCGCGACCCCGCGTCCGCATGATCGATGACTGAATGCCCGGATCCTTGCCGGCGAGCACGGTCTCGAAGCGCTTCAGCGCCCGCGCATACATCGCCATCGCCCGATCGCGCGAGAAGCCGGCGCCGAGCTGCACGCCCCAAGGCTGCGCCAGCGAATGCGCGACGCGCTGCCGCAGCTGATCGAGGAACGGACTCGGCGAACGCTTCAGCATCGCCATCAATTCGCCGCAGCCGGGCTGGCGCTTCGGCTCTTCCTTCGGCTTGTCCTTGCTGTCGCGCGGCTTATTGCGTTCGGCGGCCCAGTCGTCGACCGTCATGCCGGTGATCGCCGACACATAATTCCGCGTCTCGCCGGGCATGTAACCGGTGCCGGCGAGCCATTCGCGCACCCGGCGCGGTCCGGCGTTATAGGCCGCGGCCGCAAGGCCGAGATTGCCGAATTGCAGCCAGAGCTCTTTCAGGAATTCCGCTGATTTCGGCAGCGCCTGGACCGGATCGAACGGATCGAGAAGCCCGCGTTCGGCCGCGGTGCCCGGCATGAACTGCGCCATGCCCTGCGCGCGCTTGCCAGTGCGGGTCATCGGCCCGACCGCGTCGGCGCGGAAGCGGCTCTCCTGCCAGATCACGCGCGCGAAGAACTCCATCGGCAAACCGTGATCGCGCGCCGCCGATTCGATCATCAGACAGATGGAGTCGTCGGGTGCGGAGGTCTGAGCGGCGGCCGGGCCAGTTGCAGCCAGACATACGCCGACGCCAGCGAGCGCTCCGCAAAGTCGCGTTGCCGTGGTCCTTGTCATGCCCGCGCTGGTCGCGCACATCCAAGTCTCGGGTCCCTTTACGTCCTTGACGACGTGGGCGGCCGGAGCACAGGCGCACCAAATGACGCCGTTTTTCGAACGGCGGTGCCCGGCCAAGACGAACTGCAGACCTCGTTCACGCACACCTCCGGCGCGAAGTGCCAGGCCCGTCAGAGCGTATCATAACGTCCTGGTCTAGAACGTGCTCTTCAGCTTCAGGTATTCGAGTCGGTTAATCGATTGCACGTCGAAATGTTCGCTTTTGCCGTCACGCTGGATATCCATCGGCACCGTGATGCCGGCTGCGCCCAGCGACCAGAGCTTGCGGTAAAAATCAGGCAGCGTTTTCGGCACCTCGCCGCCGACATTCGTGATCAGATCGCCCCTGCGCAGCCCGGCCTTGTCGGCCGGCGAATTAGGCGTCACCCGCGCCACCACGAGACCGCGATCGGTCGCCTGCGTGTTCAGTCCGATCCATGGTTTCGGCTTGCCGCCGACCGCACCATTGGCGATCAGGTCGCCGAGAATGGGCTTTACCAGGTCGGTCGGAATATACAGGTTGCCGGCGCCGCCGCCCGATCCCGAGGCATCGCCGACGATCAGCGAACCGACGCCGACCAGCTTGCCGTCGCGGGTGATCAGCGCCGCGCCGCTCCAATGCGAATGCGCGGGTGCGGTGTAGATGGCGCCCTCGATCAGGTATTCCCAGGAGCCTGCGAATTCGCGCCGTGAGACCACGCGCGCGGGCGCAATGCCGTCGCGGCCGCCGAAGCTTGCCGCCAGCACCGGGTCGCCGACCTTCACATCGGCGGAATTGCCGAACAGTATTGGCCGCACCTTCAGCGGGGCCACCGCCTTCAACAGGCCAAAGCCGGTATCGTGATCGTAGCCGACCACGGCCGCCGGTATCTTGCGGCCGTCATTGGTGATTGCTTCGGCGGCATGGGCTTCCACCATGAGGTAGCCCACCGTGAGGATCAGGCCTTCGTCGTCGATCACGATGCCGGAGCCGTCGCGCTCCTGGCCGAGATTGTCGATCGTGCGACCGTCCGGGTTGATGTAGGTCTTGATCCGGACCACCGATGACAACAAGTCGTCCGTGGTTGTCTTTGCGGCCTCTCCCTGCGCGAAGGCCGAACCGGGCGCGGCTGAAAGCAACAGAACCGAGACCAGCA
>JBIQKQ010000200.1:0-3736 GCA_044506365.1 Hyphomicrobiales bacterium | reverse complement strand
TCATCAACGCTTCTCGATACCGGCCTTTTCGATCACCTGCGACCACTTCACGATATCGTCCTTCAGCCGGTCCTGGATCTCCTGCGGCGTCGAGCCGCGCGCGTCGATGCCGAGTTCAAGCGCCTTCTTGCGCACCTCGGGATCGGACAGCACTTCGTTCAGCGCCGTGTTCAGCGTCTTGATCACTTCGGGGGGCGTGCCGGCCTTGACGAAAATCGCATTCCAGGAGGTCACCTCGAATTGCGGGACGCCCGCTTCTTTCGCGGTCGGCGCATCGGGGAGATAGGCGCCGCGCTTTTCTCCCGAGACCGCAACCGGGATGAACTTCTTGGCATCGAGTCCGCCGCGCAAAGCCGCATAGAATTCCGACGCCATCTGCACGTCGTTGCGCTCGAGCCCGACCAGCACATCGCCCGAAGTCTTGAACGGCACGATCACGAAATTGAGGTCGGTCACCGACTTGAACAATTCGGCGCCCAGATTCTGGGTCGACCCGGCGGCAATGGTGCCGACATTGAGTTGTCCGGGCTTCTCCTTCGCCGCCTTGATGAAGTCGCCGAGCGTCTTGTAGGGACCGTTGGCGTTGGTCACGAAGATCAGGTCGAAATATCCCATCGCCGAAACCGGCGCGAAGTCCTTGAGCGGGTCAAACGGCAGGCTCTTGAACAGGCCGACGCTGACCGCGGTGCCGTTGCTCAGCACCGCGAGGGTGTAGCCATCGGCGGGAGCCTGCAGCACCGCGCGCGCGGCCGTGATGCCGCCTGCACCCGGACTGTTCTCGACGACAAAGCGCTGGCCGAGCTTTTCACCGAGCTTGTCGGCCACGAGGCGCGTTGTGATGTCGGCGACGCCCCCGGCGCCGAACGGCAGAACGACTCTCACCGGCTTGTCCGGATATTTGCTCTGCGCGACGGCCGGCGCCCCCGACAGCATGAGGACGGCGCCGCACATGGCTGCAGCGCGCAGGATCGTGATCGATCGGAGCATCGGCTTTCCTTTCGTGTTCAAATTGAACGCACCAAACCGTTTCCGGCGCCATATTTCAAGCGCCAAGGACGCCCTTCTCAACGCGGTGGGATGTCGCCCGTTTCCCACCCCCGTTTTTTCGCATCACGGTAAGCTGCGAACGTCCCGGCCGCGATCGCCTCGCGCGCCCCACGCATCAACGTCTGGTAATAGGCAAGATTGATCTGGCTCAGCAGCATGGCGCCGAGCGTCTCGTTCGCCTTGACGAGATGGTGCAGATAAGCGCGCGAATAGGTCCGCGTCACCGGATCCGCGCTTTGCTCATCCAGCGGGCGGGGATCGTCAGCGTGACGGGCATTTTTCAGATTGACCGGGCCGTGCCGCGTGAAGGCGAGTCCGTGCCGGCCGTTGCGGGTCGGCATCACGCAGTCGAACATGTCGATGCCACGCGCCACCCCCTCGATCAGGTCATCGGGCGTGCCGACGCCCATCAGATAGCGTGGGCGATCCACCGGCAATTGCGGGGCAACGATTTCGATCATTGCCAGCATCACCGCCTGCGGCTCGCCGACCGCAAGGCCGCCGATCGCATAGCCCTGAAAGTCCATCCCCACCAGCGCGCGCGCGCTTGCCACCCGCAGCTGCGGGTCGTCGCCGCCCTGCACGATGCCGAACAGCGCGTATCCCGGCTTTGCTCCTTCGAAGGCGCGCTTGCATCGCTCCGCCCAGCGCAGCGAGAGCTGCATCGCCCGCTCGATTTCCTCGCGCTTTGCCGGCAGGCGCAGGCACTCATCGAGTTGCATCGAGATATCCGAGCCCAGGAGCCGCTGGATCTCGACCGCGCGCTCGGGCGAGAGTTCGTACATCGTGCCGTCGAGATGCGAGCGGAAGGTCACGGCCCGCTCGTCGATCTTGCGCAGCTGTGACAGCGACATGACCTGGAAGCCGCCGGAATCGGTCAGGATCGGCCTGTGCCAGTTCATGAACGAATGCAGCCCACCAAGCGCGGCGATCCGTTCGGCGCCCGGCCGCAGCATCAGGTGATAGGTGTTGGCAAGCAGGATGTCGGCGCCGGTGCGGGCCACATCGTCGGTCGTCACCGCCTTCACCGTCGCCTGGGTGCCGACCGGCATGAAGGCCGGCGTGGCGATCCGGCCATGCGCCGTCTCGATTTCGCCGGCGCGCGCGGCGCCATCGGTCGCGATCAGGTGAAAGGAAAAGGGTTTCGTCATGTCGGCACTTGCTCTCGCGGCAAGCACAGTATGTTCCCTCCCCCCTTGCGGGGGAGGGTTAGGGAGGGGGGTCGCACGGTTGGCGGTATTCGATGCGGCGCACTCCTCTCCCGCCCGGCGTCGCAAGGGCTTCGGCGAGCGACCTCCCCCGCAAGGGGGGAGGTGAAACCGAGCGAGCGGCAGGTCTCGCACATGACGGTTGTCATAATTCGGCGCTGGATGGATTGAGCAAACACGCATCCCCATACGAATAGAAGCGATAGCCGGCCGCGATCGCATGCGCATAGGCGCGCCGCATCGTCTCGAGCCCGCAAAAGGCCGCGACCAGCATGAACAGGGTCGAGCGCGGCAAATGGAAGTTGGTCATCAAGAGGTCGGCGGCGCGGAAGCGATAGCCCGGCGTGATGAAGATGTCGGTTTCGCCCCGAAACGGCCGGACCGTGCCGGTCTCGTCGGCGGCGCTTTCCAGCAGGCGTAGCGCGGTGGTGCCAACCGGCACGATCCGCCCGCCCCCTGCCCGCGCGGCGTTCAGCGCCGATGCGGTCGCGTCTTCGATCTCGCCCCATTCGGCATGCATCTTGTGCTCCGCCGTATCCTCGGCCTTGACGGGCAGAAAGGTGCCGGCCCCGACATGCAGCGTGACCTTGTGCAACGAAATGCCGGCGGCCTGCAGCCGCGCCACGAGGTCGGGCGTGAAGTGCAGCGCCGCGGTCGGGGCTGCGACCGATCCCTCCTCGTCCGCGAACATGGTCTGGTAGTCGGTCGCGTCGCGCTCGTCCGGCTCGCGCTTGCCGGCGATATAGGGGGGCAAAGGCACCTCGCCACGCTCGGCGATGGCCTGATCCAGCACCGGCCCATGGAAGGCGAAGGACAGCGTCACCTCTCCGGCCTCGCCCTTCTCCTGCACCTCGGCATCGAGCTGGCCGAGAAAGCAGACCTTGCCCTCGTCGCCGAAGCGGATGATGTCGCCCTGCTGCAGGCGCTTGGCCGGCCTGACAAAGGCGAGCCAGTGCGAACCGTCGAGGCGCTTATGCAGCATCGCCTCGATTTTCGGCTCCTCGCCCCGGCCGATCCGCCGGCCGATCAGGCGCGCCGGGATGACCTTGGTATCGTTGACCACCAGCGCGTCACCTTCGCGCAGCAATTCGGGCAGGTCGCGCACGACCCGATCGTCGGTCTCGGGAGTCTGGCCCGGCCGCACGACCAGCAGCCGCGCCGCGTCTCGCGGCGATGCCGGCCGCAGAGCGATTCGCTCGGGCGGGAGGTCGAAGTCAAAGAGCGAGGTTTGCATTCGAAATCCTATACCTCCCTTTCAGCGGGAGGTCGGCGCACGAACTGCGCCGGGTGGGAGTCCAGTATCGAAAGTGACCCCCACCCCGACCGCCGGAGCCTGTCATCGGGCCGCGCTTCGCGCGGACCCGTTGGACGGTCGCCCCTCCCCTTTCGGGGAGGGATAAGGAGCTAAGCGTCGGCGGCGATCGTTGGCCTGACGATCTTGTCGGGATCGCTGACCGGCTCGCCGCGCTTGATCTTGTCGA
>JBIQKQ010000199.1:0-3823 GCA_044506365.1 Hyphomicrobiales bacterium | reverse complement strand
AGAGCGGCGCGGAGATGACGCCTTCCTCGACCAGCGCCTCGACGAGCACATGCGGCTCGCCGTCGGGTTCGGCTTTGCCGGGAATGGGGCCGGCATAGAGCGCCGAGTGCGACCAGGTCGACTGCGTCAGATACTTGATGGCGGTGGCGACGCGCGTGTTGCCCTCGACCAGCAGCACGTCGCCCGTGTTCAGCGCGCGCTCGAGCTTCTCGAATTCGGTGGTGCTGGCCGGCCGGAAGCCCGGAATGGGGCGGGTGAGGAAATCGGCAAGGCGCTGGCCGAAGAGGTCGAGAATTTTTCCAAAAAACATTGTGCCCGCTCACCGTTCGGGAAATCGCGAGACCATAGCGGAGCGGGTCGGCGAGAACAAAGAGCGCGACATCTCACGCGCCTCGCGCAGCGGCCCTCCGCCTGTGCTGTGCGCGATGGAGAAGCCATGTCGGCAACAGCGCCGCGCCGAAGACGAAGGCCGTGATGAGGAAGCCGTCGCGATAGGCGAGGGTGGTCGCCTGTGCATAGATGACCTGGCCAAGATAGGCGATCGCCGCCGGCATCTGCTGATAGTCGGGCAGGCCCGCCTGACCCATGAGCGGCATGACGGTATGCAGGAAGGCCGTGGTGGTGGAATTGTCCGGCGTCTGGGTGGCGGCGAGCGCGTCGGCGTGAAAGGCGACGCGCCGCTCGGAAATGACGGCGAGCAGATTGACGCCGAAGGCGCCGCCAAGCTGGCGCGAGAAATTCACCGCGCCCGAGCCCTGCGCCATCAGGTGCGGCGGCAGCACCTGCAACGAACCGGCGCTGATGGCGGGAAAAACGAGTCCGAGGCCGATGCGGCTCAGCACCGTCCACCACGCCAGCGCCCAGAAGCTGGTATCCACGTCGGCGAAAGAGGTGAGGTAGGAGGAGTAGGCAAACAGGATCAGCCCGGCGGCGATGAGCAGGCCGGGCGCAACGCGGTCGGTCAGCGCGCCCGCGAGCGGAAAGAAGATCGCGAGCACGAATCCGGCGGGCATCAGCAGCAGTCCCGCTTCGGTCGGCGTCATGCCCTGCACAGTCTGCACGAAGACGGGCAGGAGGTAGGTGGTGCCGAACAGCCCGGCGCCGAGCACGAAGCTCACGACCGACGCCGCGGCGAACGGTCCGTCGGTGAAGAGCCGCAGGTCGAGCATCGGCTTGGCCGTGCGCCGCTCCCACCACACGAAGCCGACGGCGGAAAGCGCCGCCACGGCGAACTCGGCGACGATCGTATCCGAGTCCCAGCCGAGCCGCTGACCGGCGGAGAGCGCGCTCAGCAGCGACGTGAGCAGCAAGGCGAGCAGCGCGAATCCGATCCAGTCGAAGCCGGGGCGCGCCTGCGACGTGTCGCGGCCGGGCAGGAAGACCGCGGCCAGCGCGATGCCGAGGGCGGCGAACGGAATGCCGAGATAAAAAACGTAACGCCAGTTGAAGCTGTCCATGAGCAGCCCGCCGACCCAGGGACCGAGCGCGGGGGCGAGCACCACGCCGATACCGAAGATGCCCATGGCGGCGCCGGCGCGCTCGGGTGGAAAGACGCGGAAGATGATGATCATGGCGACCGGCTGCACGATGCCGGCCGCGCCGCCCTGGATCACGCGCGCGAGAATGAGCACATCTTCGTCGGGCGCGAGGCCGCCGAGCACGGAGCCGGCGGTGAACAGGACGAGGGCGACCGTGACCGCACCGCGCAGACCGAAGGCGCGCTGCGTCCAGTCGGTGAGCAACATGGTCGCCGTCATGGCGGCGAGGAAGCCGGTGGACAGCCATTGCGCCTTGGTCTGGTCGATGCCGAAGGCGCCCATGACGTCGGGAATGGCGACATTGACGATGGTGGCGGACAGGATGACGGCGATGGCCGCGACCAGCGCGGTGCCGGTTGCGAACCAGCGATAGGCGGGGCCGTAGCGCTCGAACAGCGCTTCAGTCGACGACATCGATCGAGACCTGCACCATCATGCCGGGGCGAAGCAGATCGTCGTTCTGGTCGATGGCGATGCGCAGCGGCAGGCGCTGCGTCACCTTCGTGAAGTTGCCGCTCGGGTTGGGACTCGGCAGGAGCGCGAACTGGCTGGTGGCCGCCTGGCCGGTCTGCTCGACGGTGCCTTTGAAAGTGCGTCTGGAATAGGCATCGACCACGATCGTGGCCGGCGCGCCGATTTTGACGTGCTCGAATTCGGTTTCCTTGACGTTGGCGTCGATCCAGATGCGGCGCGGATCGTGATACAGGATGAGACGCGTGCCGGGCGCGACATATTCCCCCGCGTCGATGAAGACGGCGTCGATCACGCCGTCGAAGTCGGCGCTGATCGTGCGCTTTTCAAGCTCGAGCAACTGGTGCTCGCGCTGCGCGACGAGTGCCGTCTTCTGCGCTTCGAGGACGGCCAACTGCCGGTCGATCACGTCGATCTGCACGCGGTCGGCTTCGATGACGGCGACGTTGGCTTCCGCGACGTGAATGGCGGCGTCGGCGCCTTGCTCCTGCTGCTGCGCCGAAACGAAGCGGGCCTGCGCCTCATCGAAGCGCTGCGCGGACAGCGTCTTGCGGTCGAAGAGCGCGCTTACGCGGTCGAAGTCCGCCTGCGCGGCTTTCAACTCTGCGCCCTTCGCCGTCTTCTGGGCGCGCGCGGCGGCAATCTGCGCACGCGCCGACTGGAGCCGGCTCGCGATCTGCTGGCGCAGGAGGTCCTGCTGCGCCCGCTGGCGGCCTTGCTCCGCCTCGATCTGCACGATTTGCGCGTTGGTCTGGTCGAGCATCAGTTCGACCGGGCGGGTCTCGATGCCGACGAGGAGATCGCCCTTCGCCACTTTCTGTCCGGCGACGACCGGGACTTCCGTCACGCGGCCGGACGCTTCGCTGCCGACCGCGATGACGTTGGCGGCGATACGGGCGTCGATCAGATAAACATGCGTCCAGCGGTCCCACAGCCATTGGCCGGTGACGACAAGGGCGACGGCGAGGATAAGGGCGCCGACCGCCACATGCAGGCGGCGATTGACGCGAAAGGCACCTCTCGTCCGCATGAACGAATGTTGCAGGCGTGCGAAGGCGCCAGGGGCGGACTGTTCCGGTTTGTACAGCATGGAGGTCAGCCCGCGGCCTTGGTCAGCGATTTGATGTCGGACTTGTCGTCGCTGCTCAGCAGCGACTTGATCGTAAGCAGATTGGCGGTGAGGGCTTCCAGCGTGGGCTTGTCGAGTTCGCCGCCGATGAGCGCGTTCAGCTCCGCGCGAAACGCGGCGATTTCTTTCAGCACGGGCGCGGCCTGCGGTGTGAGGTGCAATCGCCAGATACGGCGGTCGTCCGGATCGGGACGCCGCTCGACAAAGCCGCGCGATTCCAGCCGGTCAACCAGACGGCCGACCGTGATCGGCTCCACTTCAAGGACGCTGGCGAGCGCGTTCTGCGACAGGCCGGGCGCGCGGTTCACGCGCGCGAGGATCGCCCACTGCGCCCGCGTCATGCCGCGGGCGCGCGCCTGGCGGTCGAAGCGGGTGCGCATGAGATGCGCCACCTCGTGAAGAAGAAAGAGATAGTCGGGGTCGTTTGCCATTCCGGCGTTAATATAACGCACGTTATTATTTCGGCAAGGCCCGCAATAGAAGGGCTTTTCCTTTGTTGACCGGGGATCAGGCGACCCGCTTTGACCGGGGCTTTCGGGCCGGTGCGGGGGCGGCCCGGCGTGCCAGCTCTGCGGGCGCGAAGTCGTCCACCTCGATCACCCGGGCGACGGCGGCTTCGGCCGCTTCGAGCAGCTTCGCTTCTTCCGCGCTGATGACCTCGGTTTTCACCGCGGCGCGGCGGTCG
>JBIQKQ010000037.1:11857-26886 GCA_044506365.1 Hyphomicrobiales bacterium | reverse complement strand
TATAAGCCGCAACGCTTCGCCGCTTACGAAAATCCGTTCATTTGATGACCGGCGGCGTATCGAACTGTATCGGCGGCGGCATCTCGATGCCCGGCAGTCCCTTCAGTTGCTCCTCGATCTTCGCCGGGTCGACCTTCACCTGCGCCGACTTGTAATGCATCACCATTCCCGGGAAGACGATGACCAGGGTGACCATGATGCACTGGATGATGACGAACGGAACCGAACCCCAATAGATTTCGCCGGTCGTGACCGGCGGCATCCGTTTGCCGGTGACGCGGTCGAGATAGGGCGCACGCGGCGCCACCGACCGCAGATAGAACAGCGCAAAGCCGAATGGCGGATGCATGAACGAGGTCTGCATATTGACCCCGAGCATCACGCCGAACCAGATCAGGTCGATATCGAGGCGCGCCGCGGCGGGCGCCAGCAGCGGGATCACGATAAAGGCGATCTCGAAGAAATCGAGGAAGAACGCCAGCAGGAAGACGAAGATATTGACGACGATCAGGAAGCCGATCTGGCCGCCGGGAACCCCGAGCAACAGTTCCTCGACCCAGCGATGGCCGTCGACGCCGTAAAAGGTCAGCGAAAACACGCGCGCGCCGATCAGGATGAAGATCACGAAGGCGGACAGCTTGGCGGTCGACTGTGCGGCCTGCCGGGTCAGATCGAAAGTCAGCCGCCGTTTTGCGATTGCGAGCAGCAGCGCGCCAACTGCGCCCATCGCGCCCCCTTCGGTCGGGGTCGCGACGCCGATGAAGATCGTGCCGAGCACCAGAAACACCAGCGCAAGTGGCGGCACCATGACGAAAATCACCTGCTCCGCCATCGCTGACAGCAGCTTCAGCCCGCTCAGCCGGTTGAGAACCGCAATCGTGAATGCGGTGCAAACGCCGATGGTCATGGTGAGGACGATGAAATCCGCGCCGCTCGGTACATTGGTCGTGCGCATGTAGCTATAGGCGGCGAGGCCCGAGATCAGCACGACGATGAACAGCGACGGCAGACCGCGACTTCCGTCCGGTTCCTTGTAGGTCAGCGCCTCGGCAGGCAAGCCGGGAACTGCCTTCGGTTTTATGATCGTGACCAGGAACACGTAGCCGGCATATAGCCCCGCGAGCACCAGGCCGGGAACGAAGGCGCCCTCATACATGTCACCGACCGACCGGCCGAGCTGATCGGCCATCACGATCAGAACGAGCGAGGGCGGAATGATCTGCGCAAGCGTGCCCGATGCGGCAATGACCCCGGTTGCGACCCGGTGATCGTATCCGTAGCGCAGCATGATGGGCAGCGCGATCAGCCCCATCGAAATGACCGAGGCTGCCACGACGCCGGTGGTGGCTGCGAGCAGCGCGCCGACGAAGACAACCGCATAGGCGAGACCGCCGCGGATTGTGCCGAACAATTGCCCGATGGTATCGAGCAGATCCTCCGCCATGCCGGATCGTTCGAGGATCAACCCCATGAAGGTGAAGAACGGAATCGCGAGCAGCGTGTCGTTGTTCATCACGCCATAGACGCGCTCGGGCAGCGCGCCGAGGAAATCGGGACGGAACAGCCCAAGCTCAATTCCGATCAGTCCGAAGAACAGGCCGTTGGCTGCGAGGGAGAACGCCACCGGATAGCCGAGCAGCAAAAACACCACGAGGGAGCCGAACATGATCGGCGCCATGTAGTGAATCAGCATCTGGGTCATTGTCGGTCCAGCCGCTCAGCTGTCAGGCTTGATGTCGGCGAGCAGCCGCTCGGCTTCCGCTTCCGCCGGATGCATCGTCTGCTCGAACGGATCAGGGATATCGCCGCGCATGATGGCAACGCGCTTGATCAGTTCCGAAATGCCCTGGAAGAACAGCAGCGTGAAACCGATCACGACCAGCGCCTTGGCCGGCCATTGCGGCAGCCCGCCCGCATTGAAGGACTGCTCATTGAGATTGTAGGAGGCGACGAAGAACGGCCATCCGGTCACGATCATGACGATGGTGAGCGGCAACAGGAAGGCGATGTGGCCGAACACATCGATCCAGTTGCGAACGGTTTTCGAGAACATGTTGTTCACGATGTCGATGCGGATGTGCTCGTTCGACATCAGAGTCCATGGCGAACAGGCCATGAAGATCACGCTGAACATGATCCATTGCAGCTCGAGCCAGGCGTTCGACGACAGCCCGAAGAGCTTGCGGCTGACGGCATTCGCGGACGAGATGATGACGACGATGACCACCAGCCAGGAGACCCATCTGCCGAGCCGCATATTGATCGCATCGATGATGCGGCTCACAGCGAGCAAAGCGCGCACGGCGATGGATTCCTCCTCGATCCCGGGCGCTTGACGCGCTCGCGGGCGGCCGTTCGGCCGTCTTGGCGTCAGCTAATCCGAACCCGGCGGCCGGCGTCAACCGGAAGTTTGGCTATGCCGGCGGCGGTCCGGCCAGGGCGGCGCGCTTCGCCGCGGCCTCGCGGTGCAGGGTATAGAGACCGCTCGCAACGATCAGCGCCGCGCCGAACAGCGCCCACGCGTCCGGTACCTCGCCGAACGCGACGAAGCCGGCAATTCCCATCCACAGCAGCAAGGTATAGCGGAACGGGGCGACGGCCGCGATTTCGACGCCGCGGAAGGCGCGGACCACGAGATAGGTGCCAAGACCGAGAAAGATCGCCGCCACCGCAATCAGCAACCATTGCTCGCGGTTTGGAAAAACCCAGCTCTCGGTGATTCCGATCGCGGCGCCGGCCAGTGTTACGGCGGCCGTGCCGTAAAGCCCGACGACCAGCGAGGAGATCGTCGGGTCGATCCTGCGGGTCGCGAGATCGCGCGTCGCGCCGAAGAATGCCGCCCCCACCGCCACCAGCGCCCATAGATCGAACGAGCCGACGCCCGGCTTGACGATGAACAGGGTACCCGCCAGACCGACGCCGATCGCGCTCCAGCGCCGCCATCCGACCGGATTGCCGAATATAAGCGCAGCGAGCGCTGTCATAATCAGCGGAGAGGTCATCACCACCGCCGACAGGTCGGCGATCTTCATGTGGATAAGCGCCGCAATGAAAAACAGCGTGCCGAGCGCGTCGAACAGCGAGCGCAACATGACCATCGGCGTTGCGGAGGAACCCAGATGCCGCAGGCCGCCGCTCGCGCCGATCACCGCCGCAAGGATCAGCATCGACAGCATACTGCGCAGGAACACCACCTCGCCGAACGGCAGCTCGCGCGCGACCAGCTTCACCATCGTATCGTTGACGGTATAGGCCGCCATGCCGAGCGTCAGCGCAATCATGCCGCGACGATTGGCAGCGTATTGAATCACGAGGCTATTCCGAGAGACCGGCGTCAGCCGCCGGTGACGCTCATGTGGCGGGGAAGGGCGGGCCGGGTATGGCGGCGGTCGATGACGAAGTCATGCCCCTTCGGCTTGCGCGCGATCGCGGCTTCGATCGCTGCATGCAGCGGTTCCTCGGATTCCGAGGCGCGCAAGGGCGTGCGCAGATTGGCGGCATCCTCCTGGCCGAGGCACATGAACAGGGTGCCGGTGCAGGTCAGGCGCACGCGGTTGCACGACTCGCAAAAATTGTGGGTCATCGGTGTGATGTAGCCGAGCCGTCCGCCGGTCTCGGCGACCCGCACATAGCGCGCGGGCCCTCCGGTGCGATAGTCGATGTCCTCGAGCGTGTAGCGCTCGGCGAGCCGGCCGCGCACCATCGAGAGCGGCAGATACTGATCGAGGCGCATCTCTCCGACGTCGCCGAGCGGCATCACCTCGATCAGGGTCAGGTCCATGCCCCGGCCGTGCGACCACGCGAGCAGGTCGGGGATTTCGTCCTCGTTCACACCCTTCAGCGCGACCGCATTGATTTTCACCTTCAGGCCAGCGGCCTGCGCCGCATCGATCCCGGCGATCACGCGGGACAGATCGCCCCACCGCGTGATGGCACGGAACTTCTCCGGATCGAGCGTGTCCAGCGAGACGTTGATGCGTTCGACGCCGTAATTCTTCAATTCGGCCGCGTATTTCGCAAGCTGCGAGCCGTTGGTGGTGACGGTCAGTTCGTCGAGGTCGCCCGAGCGCAGATGACGCGAGAGCGAGGCGAACAGCGTCATGATTCCGCGCCTGACCAGCGGCTCGCCGCCGGTCAGACGGAGCTTGCGTACGCCGCGCGACACGAATGCCGAGCAGACGCGATCGAGCTCCTCGAGCGTCAGCAGATCGGCCTTCGGCAGGAACGCCATGTCCTCCGACATGCAGTAGACGCAGCGAAAATCGCAGCGGTCCGTGACCGAAACGCGCAGGTAGGAGATCGTCCGGGCAAACGGGTCCACCAGGGGCGGGCGCGCGGGACGGCTCAGATCGCTTGGGTGCGGCGCAGCATTCATGAATAACACTCACCCTTTCATATAGGGCTTTGTGATCCTCGGCAAAGCCCTTGGAATAAGGCCTGTTTGCGGGCTAACTGGCAGGCATGAGCAACACGCAAGCATGGCCGACGGAACTTCGCTTGAGCAAGGATCGGCGGACCCTCACGATCGCCTTCGACAATGGCGAGCGGTTCGAACTATCGGCCGAATATCTGCGGGTGAAAAGCCCGAGCGCGGAAGTGCAGGGTCACTCGCCCGAGGAGCGCAAGACCGTCCCCGGCAAGCGCGACGTGATGATCCTCGAAATCCAGCCGATCGGAAACTACGCCGTGCGGCTCACCTTCGATGACATGCATTCCACAGGCATCTATGCGTGGGATTATTTCGCGGACCTCGGCCGCAATCGCGCGCGCTACTGGCAGGACTATCTCGACGAACTTGCCGCCAAGGGGCTGGCGCGCGATCCGGCCGTGCGGAAGGCGTAGCCGTCAGTTCCGACTTTCGCCGCTTCCGCCGGACCGCCTGCGCGCTACTTCACCACGATGACTTTGGCGCCGACTTTCACGCGGCCATAGAGGTCGATCACATCATCATTGGTGAGGCGGATGCAGCCCGATGAATCGGCTTCGCCGACCGAATCCGGGTCATGCGTGCCGTGGATGCGGTAGATGGTCGAGCCGATGTAAAGCGCGCGGGCGCCGAGGGGATTGCCGGGTCCGCCTTTCATGTGGCGGGGCAGATAGGGCTGACGCTTGAGCATTTCGGGCGGCGGCCGCCAGTCGGGCCATTCGCGCTTGGCACTGACGGTATGGATGCCGCTCCAGGTGAAACCGTCGCGGCCGACGCCGACGCCGTAGCGGATCGCGCGGTTGTTGCCGAGCACGTAGTAGAGTTTGCGCTCCTTGGTGAAGACGATGATGGTGCCGGGCTTCTCCTTGGTCTCGAATCCGACCTCCTGACGCCGGAGCGCAAGGATATCGAAAAGCCCCTTCACCTTGACAGACTGAGGCGCGCCGCCATGCAGGCGCCCGTCCGGATCGGTCAGCGAGGGATTGGCCGAAGAGGGCAGGGCGATCGCCGCAAGGAAACCGGCGACCAGCAGACGCACCAGCATTTCACATTCCCCCAACGCAGAAATTGCAGCAAGCCGGCGCACCGGAGCGCGCATAGTAAGGTCTTCGGCCGTCCTGCGCCACAAGTCTGCGCCATGCCGCATGACGACATGCCGCATCGTGCATTCACCGGTGCGGGGGAGGGCATCTTGTATGGTTGACAAAATGGTGGGCGCGACAGGGATTGAACCTGTGACCCCTCCCGTGTGAAGGGAGTGCTCTCCCGCTGAGCTACGCGCCCGAAAGGCCCGCACTTAAGTGTCGGGTCGCAGGTGTGTCAAGCCGGACCTCTTTCGAATGAAAATGCTTCCGGCGTGTCAGGACGGCGCGCAGACGCGCGCACAAGGACCGTCCGCAATCAGCGCGGTTGCGGCGCCGGCCAGGCACCCGCCGGCGGCTGCGCCTGTTGCGGCTGACTGAAGCCGCCTCCGCCGTTCTGCGGCGCCGGATTGAAGCCCGAGGTCGACGGCGGCGGTGCGAACCCGCCGTCGGCGGGCGGGGCGGCGCGCTGTGCCCGTTGCGGCTGCGCCGCAGGCTCCGCATCCGAGGACGGCGGTTGTTTGGCGACGCGCGGCTTTTTGGCCGGCGCGCGGCGCGGCCCTGCTTTGACAAGCTCGGCCATCACCGGGTTCTGATCGAAGCGGGGCGATGCCGGCGGCGCGCCGATCGCCGCAGAGTCGCGCATGTCGTCGGGAGGCAGAAGCTTCACGGAGATGGTCTGCGGCTGATAGCCGGTCAGGCTGTAGGTCACCTGAAAGTCCGCGGCCGGAACCGCGAGGGCGCAGGGCGTGCGGCAGGTCTGGCCGCCCGAAGTCTTGATCTCGGCGCCGGGCGGCTCTGACTCGAATTGCAGCGGGACGGTCGGCGTCGCGGTCCGCATCAGATCGCCCGAACTGGAACAGCCGGCGAGCAACAGTCCGCAAGCAACAATTGACAGATGTCTAACCATGGGTCTTGTCCATCGTAGTGGTCCCTTGACCAGCATTCGCAACTGAACGCGCCGAGAATGGATGCGAATGTCAGAACTGGATCACTAGCCCCCACGTCAGCGTCACGACCCTCGTGGCCGGCACCATACGGGCCGTGCATCCCCCATGCAACCGCTCGAAAAGCGCTCCCGCGTGTTGATCATGTCGCGGGCGCACATGAAAGACCTGCAAACAGCGTCAATTTTGCGGCTGTCTTGCCGATATATCGTTATTTCCTTGCGCCCGTTGCGATGGGATAAGTGTCCGGCAGAAGGTCCTGGACCGCCGCCGGCAAGACGTCGAAATGCCCGATCAGCCGGTCGGGCCCAAGCTCCGCCATCGGAATCGCCGTGTAGCCGAAATCGACGCCGATGACCGGTATGCCGGCGGCGCGGGCGACGCGCAGGTCGGTCACCGAATCACCGACCATGACCGCCCGCCCCAGGTCGCCGCCGGCGCGCGCGATGGTGAGTCGCAGGACCTCCGGGTCCGGCTTCTTCATCGGAAAGGTATCCTGTCCGCAGATCGCGGCGAACCGGGACGTCAGGTCAAGCGCCTCGAGCAGCCGCAGCGACAGCGCCTCGTATTTGTTGGTGCAGACCGCCAGCGTGAACCCTTGCGCGCCGAGTTGGTCGAGCGCTTCGACAACGCCCGGATAGGGTCGCGAATGGACGGCGATGTGTGCCTGGTAATGTTCGATGAAGCGGGCAAACAGCCCGTCCATCGCGGCTTCGCCGGGATGCTTGCCGGATTCGGCCATCGCCCGTTCGAGCAGCGGGCGCACTCCGCCGCCGATCATCGGCCGGGCGATTTCGAACGCAATGGCGGGCAGGCGCTCCGACGTCAGGATCGTGTTGAGGGTCTCGATCAGATCCGGGGCGGTGTCGACCAGCGTTCCGTCAAGATCGAACACCACGATGGGGGCGGGAGTGGACATGGCGTCGGGCTAGGACGCCGGGGCGACGAAATCAAGTCTTGGCGGATGTGCGCGGCCGGGGACCAGATTGCGGTTGAGCATCCTCCGCAAGGTCCGCAGGCGCTTCCAGTGTGAACTCGTCCAGGGATATTCCGCTTTTTTTCAGTTGACGGCTGATATGCGCAATCTGGTCGCGATCGAAGTGATGTTTCCACTGGCCGATCTTGCCGCTGCGGGTGAAGTAGCCGCGGAAGCCCTTGGGCGCGCCGATCGGCCCGACCCGCTGTTCCTCTTTGCGGACCTGATCGAAGCTCGAATAGTCGACGGCCTTCTGCAGCAGCGCCGGATCGACTCTGATGCCGAGCCAGGTCAGGAGATCATGCGCCGTGCCGAAGGGATCGGTGGTCAGCTTTTCGTAAGCGACCGCGCGCGCATGCCCGTTGCGCTTGCAGACATACTTTATCCGGCGGTAGTCGCTGATGAACTGCGGTAATTCGTGTGCGATTATGTCGTCAATCGAGCGAGCGGCATCGTGCTGCTCCGGCCGGTATTTGTATTTGTAGTAATAGCGCGACACCAGATTATCGAGCGGATTGCGGTACAGGAAGATCACCTTTGCCCGCGAATGGGCCAGGCACCGGTGGATCTTGTGCGTGTTGTAGATGTCCCTGTAGGCGACCGCATCCATCACGCTCGATGGGGGCAGGTATTCGACCGGCGGGCGGTAGGTCTTTCGGTTGGGAAACAGCGTCCGGTGCATATCCTCATATGTTACCGGTTGCGCGTCAGGCGATTGGAGAAGCCGCAGGTAGTTCGTCAGAATGTAGCGCAGGAATGTCGTGCCGGATCGTGGAATCGTTGCGAGTATGATGATGTCGGAACTGTCCCTGTTGAAGGCGCTGTTATAGGCGTGCCTGACAAGGCCATTCCTGCGAACCAATCTGCCAAAGTTCAATTTCATCTGCTGACAGCACTCCACAGGTTATTTCACGTTGCCATAGTGCTGAAAGCGATCGATGCGCTACCAAGGCACGGTTGAATTGTTCACACGCACCCGTCAGCGCGCGCCGGTCGCAAATCTTGCCGGGGCGCACGGCCAACGGCCGGAACCACGCGATTGCGGCCGGCATCTCGGGCTTGCCGGACATGTACTGCCGGGGACTAGGTTCCGGGCGCGATCGGGGTTAGACAATCCGCAAGTTTCGTTCGAGGACGGCTTTCTTACCATGACTTCCGACGCCTTAAAACGCCAGGCTGCCGCCCGTGCGCTCGATTATGTTCGGCCCGGAATGCGGCTCGGCCTCGGCACCGGGTCGACGGCACGCCATTTTGTCGCGCTTCTAGGCGAACGGGTGCGCGCCGGCCTCGATGTCGTCGGCGTTCCCACGTCGGAGGCGACCGAGGCGGATGCGAGACGGGCCGGGGTGCCGTTGACGACGCTGGAGGCCGCGCCGCAACTTGATCTGACGGTGGACGGCGCGGACGAAATCGGCCCGGACCTCGCTCTGATCAAGGGTGGCGGCGGGGCGCTTCTTCGCGAGAAGATCGTGGCTGCCGCATCCGCGCACATGATTGTGATCGCCGACGAGTCCAAGCTCGTCGCGACGCTTGGCGCATTTCCTCTGCCGATCGAGATCGTGCCGTTCGGCATGGCAGCCACTGAACTCGCGATTGGCCGTGCGCTGGAACGCCTGTCGCTGCCGGTGACGCTGCGCCTGCGCACGGGCTCGGACGGCCATGCTTTCGTCACCGATGGCGGTCACCGGATTATCGATGCCGCGCTCGGCCGTATTGCCGCTCCCGACGCGCTCGCCGAAGCCCTTGCAGCCATTCCCGGGGTCGTGGAACACGGCTTGTTTCTTCGGCTGGCCGGAACTGCAATTGTTGCCGGCGAGACCGGGATTCGCGTGATCGAACGACAGATCAGTTCGTGATATCAGTCAGACCAACAGGAGTTTTCGCTATGCGCGTTCAATCGCTGGTTCGTTTGGCCGCGGCCGGTTTCGCGGCCTTTCTGCTGTCGGCAATGCCGGTATCGCCGACGCTTGCGCAGCAACCCTCGAAGAGCGCCATGGCTCTGGCCAATGAAATTCTCGAAATCAAGGGCTCGATGACGATTTTCGAGGCCGTGGTGCCCGGCGTGGTCGAAAAGTCGAAAGCCACGCTGCTGCAGATGAATCCGAACCTGTTCAAGGATCTCAACGATGTCGCCAACAACCTGCGCAAGGAATTCGCGCCGCGGCTGGAAGCGCTTCGTGGCGAGATCGCCAGAATCTATGCGGCGCGCTTCACCGAGCAGGAAATGAAGGACACGATCGCGTTCTACAAGTCGCCGCTCGGCAAGAAGATCCTGAACGAGGAGCCGGCCTTCGTCGATCAATCCATGTCCGCGGCGCAGGACTGGGCGATCAAGCTGAACGATGAGGTGCTTCAGCGATTCCGCGCCGAAATGAAGAAGCGAGGCCATTCGCTCTGACGTGGCCAGGCGCAATCCGATGAGCGATTTCGACGTCGATCTTTTCGTTATCGGCGCCGGCTCCGGCGGCGTGCGGGCGGCGCGCATCGCCGCGGGCTACGGCGCTCGGGTCACGATCGCCGAGGAATACCGGGTCGGTGGCACTTGCGTGATCCGCGGCTGCATTCCGAAAAAGCTGCTGGTCTATGCCTCGCGTTACGCCGATGAATTCGAAGATGCCGCCGGCTATGGCTGGCGCGTGGCGAAGCCCGTCTTCCACTGGCCGACGCTGATCGCCAACAAGGATCGCGAGATCGACCGGCTGGAAGGCGCCTATGTCGCCAATCTCGAACGCTCCAAGGTCAATATCGTCCGCAGCCGCGCCGTTCTTGAAGACGCGCATCGGGTGCGGCTGACCGCGACCGGCGAGATTGTGCGCGCACGGCATATCCTGATCGCCACCGGCGGCTGGCCGCATCCGGGCGCCGACATTCCCGGGCTCGAACACGTGATCTCCTCGAACGAGGCGCTCGATCTGAAGGAACTTCCGCGACGCATCCTGATCCAGGGCGGCGGCTATATCGCGGTGGAATTCGCCGGCATTTTCCGCGGTCTCGGCTCCGAGGTGACGCTGGTCTATCGCGGCGACAATATCCTGCGCGGGTTCGATGACGACGTGCGCGAGCATCTGCGTTCGGAGATGGAAAAGCGCGGGATCACGATCCTGACCCGGCGGCTGGTCGAAGCGGTCGAGAAGGTGGAACATGGCCTGTGCGTTTCGCTCACCGACCAATCGGTGACCGTCGATCAGGTCATGTTCGCGACCGGCCGGCGTCCGAATGTCTCCGGCCTCGGGCTCGAACGGGCCGGCGTGCAACTGAACGAAAGGGGCGCAATCATCGTCGACAAATTCTCGCGCACATCGGCGCCGCACATCTATGCGGTCGGCGATGTGACCGATCGGATCAATCTCACGCCGGTCGCGATCCGCGAGGGCCACGCTTTCGCCGATACCGTATTCGGCGGCCGCGAGGTCGTGGTGGATCACAGCGACATTCCGACCGCGGTCTTCTCGGAGCCGGAAGTCGGCGTGATCGGGCTGACGGAAGCCGAGGCGCGCCAGCGCTACACCCATGTCGATATCTACAAGTCGAGCTTCCGCCCCCTCAAGATGACGCTGGCGGCGCGCGACACGCGCAGCTTTTACAAGCTCGTGGTCGACGGCGAGAGCGACCGGGTGCTGGGCTGCCACATCGTCGGTCCCGATGCCGGCGAGATGATCCAGCTGGTCGGAATTGCGGTGAAGATGAACGCCACGAAGGCGGATTTCGACCGGGTGATAGCGGTGCATCCGACCGCCGCCGAGGAATTGGTCACGATGCGGACCAAGGCCGCGAGCTATGTTCGCGAGGCAGCGGAATAGCATCATCCGTGTGCCCGGTAGGGCCGATCCACTGCCGATTCCGGGTATGTTTTGCAGTTGGTTCCGGCGGGCCGAAGGTCCGGCGGATGGGTGGAGGACCATGCAACGGCGCAAGCAGCAGTGCCGGCTGGGCTGGCATGTCGTCGCGATCGCGACCTGCCTGATCGCGTTCGTCCCGGCTTTCGCGCAATCGGCCAAGCCGCCGCTCGACTTCGAGCAGATCAAGCAGCGCGAGATTATCGTCGGCACCAAGGAGGCGGCTCCCTTCGCGATGAAATCGCCGGAAGGAGAATGGAGCGGCATCAGCATCGACCTCTGGCGCCGGATCGCCGAAAAGCAGAACCTCAAATTCCGCTTGCATGAAGAGCAGACGGTGCCCGGCCTGATCGATGCGGTCGCCGCCGGAAAGATCGACATCGCGGTTGCGGCGCTGACCGTGACAGCCGCTCGCGAGCAGATCCTCGATTTCACCTCGGCATTCTACGGCACCGGCCTTGGCATCGCCGTCCCGGCGACGACCGGCGCAGCCGGCTGGGCGCCGGTGATACGCGCGCTGACCTCGTTCGGCTTCCTGCAGGCGGTGCTGGCGCTGATCGGCCTCGCGCTGGTGGTCGGCCTCCTCGTCTGGCTGCTCGAGCGGCGCCATAACGAGGAATTCGGCGGGACCGCCGTCAAAGGCCTGAGTTCGAGCGTGTGGTGGACGACCGTGGCGATGACCCAGCGCGGCATCGGTCATCAGGGCCCGCGCACCATGCCCGGTCGCTTCATCGCCATGCTCTGGATGGTCGGATCGATCATTGCGATCGCGGTCTTCACCGCGGGCATCACATCGGCGCTGACCGTCCGGCAGTTGCAGGGCAGTGTGCAGGGCGTCACCGATCTCTCGAAGGTGCGGGTCGGCGCCGTCGCCGGCTCCTCGTCGGAGGAAACCCTTTCAAAGCTGAGGATCGGCTTTGAGAGCTACCCGGACGCCGTCGCAGGTCTGCGGGCGATCCGCGACGGGGAGATTGACGCCTTCGTCTACGACCGGCCGCTGCT
This sequence comes from Hyphomicrobiales bacterium, assembly GCA_044506365.1. Lineage (GTDB taxonomy): Bacteria > Pseudomonadota > Alphaproteobacteria > Rhizobiales > Xanthobacteraceae > Pseudorhodoplanes. The sequence continues at coordinate 14,617 of JBIQKQ010000037.1, read as the reverse complement.
CGCCTGGACCATCAACCGGGACTTCCGGTCCAGTGTCCAGCTGCTCGACCTGACCTTCGACCAGCAGCATTACGCGTTCGCGCTGCCGCCGGGCAGTCCGCTGCGCAAGGCGGTCAGCGTTGCGCTCCTGAACGATATCCGCAGCAGCTGGTGGGGGGATACGCTGCGCCGCTATCTCGGCAACATGGGGCAGTAGGCGGCCCGCGGCCGCGAATTGGGCGCCCGTGGCCATGGCGGCTTGAACCGAGTGCCGCTATAAGGCGGCAAACCAAGATGCGGCCCGGCAAAGACCGTGCGAGCCGTGGGAGTTAAGGATATGGCCGAGCGTTGGACGCCCGAGAGCTGGCGCAACAAGCCCATCGTGCAGGTACCACAATACCCGGATGCGACCGCCCTGGCGGCTGTCGAAAAGCAGCTTGCCAGCTTTCCGCCGCTGGTTTTTGCAGGTGAGGCCCGAAACCTGAAGAAGGCGCTGGCGCGGGTCTGCGCGGGCGAGGCGTTCCTGCTGCAGGGCGGCGATTGCGCCGAAAGCTTCGCCGAGCACGGCCCGGACAATATCCGCGACTTCTTCCGCGTGTTTCTGCAGATGGCGGTGGTGCTGACCTTTGCCGGGGGCTCGCCGGTCGTGAAGGTCGGTCGCATCGCCGGCCAGTTCGCCAAGCCGCGCTCCTCGCCGACCGAGAAGAAGGGCGATGTCGAACTGCCGAGCTATCGCGGCGACATCATCAACGGCAACGATTTCACGCCCGATGCACGCATTCCCGATCCACGCCGCCAGATCGAGGCGTATCGGCAATCGGCTGCAACGCTGAATCTCCTGCGCGCCTTCGCACATGGCGGCTACGCCAATCTTGCGACCGTGCATCAATGGATGCTGGGCTTTGTGAAGGACTCGCCGCAGGCCCGCCGCTATGCGGAACTCGCCGATCGCATTTCCGAAGCGCTCGGCTTCATGCGCGCCTGCGGCCTCGATCTCGAAAGCCATCCGGAGCTTCGCACCACCGATATCTATACGAGCCACGAGGCGCTGCTGCTCGGATTCGAGCAGGCCATGACGCGCGTCGATTCCACCAGCGGCGACTGGTACTGCACCTCCGGCCATATGGTCTGGATCGGCGACCGTACGCGCCAGGCCGATCACGCCCATGTCGAATTCTGCCGTGGCATCAAGAACCCCATCGGGCTGAAATGCGGACCCTCGCTGAAGCCCGACGAACTGATCCGGCTGATCGACATTCTCAATCCCGACAACGAGCCCGGGCGGCTGACGCTGATCGGCCGGTTCGGCAACGAGAAGGTTGGCGAGCATCTTCCGGCACTCGTCCGCGCGGTGAAGCGGGAGGGCCGGCATGTGGTGTGGTCGTGCGATCCGATGCACGGCAACACCATCACGTCGGTGTCCGGCTACAAGACGCGGCCGTTCGAGCGCATTCTGAACGAGGTGAAGGAATTTTTCGCCGTGCATGCGGCGGAAGGGACCTATCCCGGCGGCGTGCATCTCGAAATGACCGGGCAGAACGTCACCGAATGCACCGGCGGCGCGCGCGCCATTTCCGACGCCGAACTCAATGACCGCTATCACACCTTCTGCGATCCGCGGCTCAATGCCGAACAGTCGATCGACATGGCTTTCCTGGTCGCGGAATTGCTGAAGAAGGAGCGGGGCGCACAGGACAAGCCGCTGCCGCAGGTGGCGGGACTTTGAAGCGCTGGCCGTAGGCGAACCGACCTCAGGCGCGCCAGAACGGTTTTTCGATTTCGGCATCGGCATCGCATTTCGAGATGCCGATGTCGTGCAGATCGCGCTCGGCGAATCCGGCAAGCCGCTTGCGCTGCCGCGACCGGTCGAGCCAGGTCGCAATCGTCCCCGCTCGCCGGTGGGACGCGATGTCGTATCGAGACAGACCCATGTCGCGGAGCAGGCGGTCGTCATAGCGCGCAAGCTCCGAGCGCAGGAGCCGCCTTTCCAGCGCGACCACGACGCGATTTGCGATCGCGCCCAGTGTCCTCTTGGTGCGCCGGACGAGAATACGCATCGCCCGTCCGCGTTCAGTGCGGCCGCGTTGCATCAGGGTCGTGGAATCGAGTTTGCGCAAGGCCGCGAAATGATCGTCGTCCGGCTTGCCGTTGATATGCATGGCGATTCATCCGTTGATCACGGATGATCTAGGCGCGCTGCACAAGCCGCGCGCATGACAAGTCCTTCACCGTATGTGAACGCGGCTCATGCGGGCGCGTCAGGCGCAATCGCCACGACTGGAAGGCGGCGCCGTCTTAAGTTCGTCGATCAGCCACTGCCGGAACAGCCGCGCTTCCGGGCGATCGAAAATCCGGTCTGAGCCGACCAGCCAATAATGAGCGTCGATAAAGCGCGGCCTTGCGAGCGCGACCAGCCGTCCGCTTTCGAGGTCAGCGTTGACCAGCGGTTTGCGTCCGATTGCGACGCCAAGTCCGGCGGCCGCGGCCTCGATGGCGAGCGCGATGGTATCGACCTCGATCGCGCCACCTGACGTTGCCGGCGTATCGCCGGTCCAATCGCGCCACTCATCCGCGACCACGGTGACCCGGATATGCGGCCCGTTTCTAATGATCCGGCGATGGTCGGTCGTGCCCGCCCGCATCATGAAGGCTGGCGAGCAGAGCGGAACGGCCTCCTCGCGCACCAGCCGCAGCCAGGTTTGCGGGCCCGACGGCGCGTCCGCGCGTCGGATGGCGAGGTCTACTCCCGAAAGGTCGGTCTCGACCCGATACCGGGTCGAA
>JBIQKQ010000037.1:4048-11847 GCA_044506365.1 Hyphomicrobiales bacterium | reverse complement strand
GCTGCCCGGCCGCGACTTCGGCGCGGCGGATCACAAGGTCGATGCCGGCGAGGTCGGTATCGACATGATAGCGCGTGGAATCCAGCGTCACGCGGATATCGGGATAGCGTTCGCTGAAGCGGCGCAGCCGCGGCAACAGCCAGCGGCTCGCAAAGGTCGGCGCGGCGCTGATCGAAAGGTGACCTTGCGCGCGGCGGCCGGGGACCCGCGCGGTCGCTTCGTGAAGCCGCTCCAAAGCCTGCCGGACGCGCTCCGCGAACAAGACAGCCTCGGGCGTCGGTGAGAGGCTGCGCAGGCCACGAATGAACAGCGGGCTTCCGTGCCAGGTTTCGATCGTTTCGATGGCGTGGCTGACCGCGCTCGGCGTCACGTTCAATTCGTCGGCGGCAAGCTTGAAGCTTTTCAGGCGCACCGCCGCTTCAACAAAGCGCAGTCCATTCAGGGGCGGCAGGTCACGCGGCATGTGAGGTCACGCAACTGCGCCGGCCGCAATGCGCAGCCTTTCCATCTCTCCGAGAAGAAAGCCCATCAGCGCCTGAATTGGGGCAGATTGTATCGTCTCGCGCGGGGCGACGAACCAGTAGGATTGCCGGCACGGCGCAGGCTTCTCGCTCAGCACCATCAGTCCGCCCACGTCGACTTCTTTGGAAGCCGTCGGCAACCGGGCCAGAGCGATACCCATGCCCTGCGCGGCGGCGGCAAGCGCCATCTGCATGGTGTCGACCCGAAGCCCGCGCCGGGGGTCCGGCGCTGGCCGTCCGTGCGCCGCGGCGAAGTCGCGCCATCCATCGTCCGTGCCCGTCGTGTAGATGAGCAGATTGTCCGCAACGCTGGCCATATCGATGCCGCCCGCGGAAAAACCCGGCGCACAGACCGGCACGAGCGTTTCGGTCAGAAGGTGCCGAGCCTCGAGGCCCGGCCAAGGCCCTTCACCCAATCGGATTGCGGCATCGAAGCCATCGCCGGGAAATGTCGCCAGCCGGTGACTGGTGTCGATCGACAGGGACAGGTCCGGGTAGCGATCGAAAAATCCCGGCAGGCGCGGGACCAGGATCCGCTCCGCAAAAGTCGGAACGGCGGTGAGCCGCAGGCGGCTCGCGGCAAGCCGCGGGTTTGGGGTTTGGGCTGCCAGGACATCGAACGCCTCGCGCACGGCGGCGAGATATTCGGCGCCGGCCGGCGTCAGTCCGAGGGCGCCGCGCTTGCGGGCAAACAAGGCGGCGCCCAGCCAGTCTTCGAGGGACTGAATGGCATGGCTGACGGCGCTCGCGGTAACGCCGGCTTCCTTGCCCGCTTCTGCAAAGGTGCGCGCGCGTCCGGCGGCCTCGAAGAGGCGCAAAGTACTCAGCGGCGGAATCCGGTATCGCATGGGCAGATGATGGAGTGATGCAAAGATCAGCACAATACCGGTGCGGCATGGGATGAAATCGCCTCATCAGCCACGCAGCATTTTTCAGTTCGTGAAGCCGGCTCGCCGCGAACGGAAATTCTTTCACTTGCCCGGCCGCATGCGCGTTTTCCATGCTCGCAACACCGACACGGCAAGGACAGTCAGAACAGCAAGGGACAGAGCCAGAATGCAGAATGAAGTGAACGCGCCGGTGCTGCTGGACATTCGCGACCGGATCGCCACCCTGACGATCAACCGTCCGTCGAAGTTGAATGCCTTGGACTACGAGACGGTCGACCTGTTGCTGCACATGCTCGATCGCCTGGAGAGCGATCCGGACGTCAAGGTGCTGATTGTCACCGGCGCCGGCGAGCGCGCCTTTTCGGCAGGCGCCGATATCCGCGAATTCTCCGAAAGCGTGCGCAGCGGCGCCGCGGCCGCGGTGCGCGATTTCGTGCGACGCGGTCAGCACATGACCGCGCGCATGGAATCCTATCGCAAGCCGATCATCGCCGCGGTCAACGGTTACGCCTTCGGTGGAGGATGCGAGATCGTCGAAGCGGTCCCGCTCGCGCTTGCAAGCGACCAGGCGATCTTTGCAAAGCCCGAAATCAAGCTCGGCATGCCGCCGACCTTCGGCGGTACGCAGCGGTTGCCGCGATTGTCGGGACGCAAGCGGTCGCTGCACATGCTGCTGACCGGCGAGCGTTTCGATGCCGCGCTTGCGCTTCAGCACGGGCTTGTGAACGGCGTCGTTCCGCATGCCGAACTGGTGTCGGCGGCGCGGCAACTGGCGTCCCGGATCGCCAGCTACTCGCCGCTTGCGGTCGCGGCGATCCTGACCGCGGTGACGCGCGGGCTGAACATGACGATCGGGAGGGGCTGCAGGTGGAGTCAGAGCAATTTGCAGGGCTCGTGCCGACGCGCGATCTGCGCGAGGGGCTCGACGCCTGGATCGAACGCCGCGAGCCGGCATTTTCCGGCCGTTAACGCTGCGGCGATGCTGTGGCGAGGCCCGCCGCCTTGGAAAGGAATTGCAGACAATTTGAATCAAAACTGCGTCCAGATGCGCTGTCGAAAAAGGCGCACGGGGGTACAGGGGGCTTTCGTGGCGGATCACATCGCGATCCCGTCACGGCGCGGTTGTAGCGATCGCGGTCATGCCAGGCATGATCGCGGTCGCGAACGCCGCGCGTGGATGCGCTCGCCCCCTCGGGCGGTTTTTCTCATGCGCAACCGGCCGCTTGCGGGCCGGACTATTCGACCGCCGCCATTTTCTGGTTTAGTCCGCGCCGGGCGGGAGAATCATGCGGCGGATCTGGCGCGCGACACGCAATACGATCAATGGCCTGCGCGCCGCCGCGGGCAGCGAGGCCGCCTTCCGCCAGGAACTGGTCGCGCTCGCGCTCGCGATCCCGCTCGCCTTCGCCGTCGCGACCGATGCCTGGACCTGGCTCGCCCTGATCGGGGTGGTGCTGGCCGTGCTGGTCGTCGAACTGCTGAATACCGCGATCGAGGAAGTGGCCGACCGTGTCACGCAGGACCATGACGTGATGATCGGCCGCGCCAAGGACATGGGCTCGGCGGCCGTCGGACTGACGCTCCTGATCGCCGGGCTGGTCTGGTTGCTGGCGATCTGGGAGCGGCTGTCGGATCTCCTGCGCTGAACGCATTTGCGGGCTGCGACCCGGCCGCGCTAAACCCCACGGGTCCGCTCGTCCCCGTAAGCCGGGGGCCCAAAGTCTGGATTTCCGCTCGCGCGGAATGAGCGGAAGAGAAGAGCGCCCGAAAATCGCAACATGAACGCCCGTCCCGCCGATACGCTCGCCATCGCCCTTGCCCAGATCAATCCGGTGGTCGGGGACGTTGCCGGAAACGCCGCCAAGGTCCGCGCGGTGCGCGAGCGCGCCGGCGACGCCGATCTCATCCTGTTTTCGGAATTGTTCATCGCCGGCTATCCGCCGGAAGACCTCGTCCTCAAGCCGGCCTTCCAGGCGGCCTGCCGCGCCGCGATTGAAGCGCTGGCGCGCGAGACCGGCGCCGGCGGCCCCGCGGTCATCGTCGGCACCCCGTGGCTTGAAGACGGCAAGCTCTATAACGCCGCCGCCTTGCTCGATGGCGGGCGCGTTGCCGGATTGCGGTTCAAGGTCGACCTGCCGAATTACGGCGTGTTTGACGAGAAGCGGGTCTTCGCCGTCGGGCCGATGCCGGGGCCGATGAATTTTCGGGGCGTGCGGATCGGGGTGCCGATCTGCGAGGACATCTGGGGACCGGAACCGGCCGAATGCATCGCCGAGACCGGCGGCGAAATCCTGCTGGTGCCGAATGGCTCGCCCTATCGCCGGGGCGTCGTCGACCAGCGGCTCAGCGTCGCCGTCGCGCGGGTGAAGGAGACCGGCCTGCCGTTGGTCTATCTCAACCAGGTCGGCGGACAGGACGAACTCGTGTTCGAGGGCGCCTCGTTCGTGCTCAATGCCGATGCCTCGCTCGCCGCGCAGCTTCCGCCTTTTGCGGAAAGCGTGGTGACCACGCACTGGCAGCGCACGGCCGATGGGTGGCGCTGCCAGCAGGCCGAGATCGCGCCGCTGCTGCCGCAGGATCGCGCCGACTACACCGCCTGCATGCTGGGCCTGCGCGACTATGTCGGCAAGAACGGTTTTCCCGGTGTGGTGCTCGGGCTGTCCGGCGGCATCGTCTCCGCGCTTGTCGCCGCGATCGGGGTCGATGCGCTGGGCGCGGAGCGGGTCCGCGCGGTGATGCTGCCCTACAGATACACCTCGCAGGAGTCGCTCGACGATGCGGCCGCGGTCGCGCAGGCGCTCGGCATCCGCTACGACGTGCTGCCGATCGAGAGCGCGGTGCTGGGACTCGAAAAGACTGTCGCGCCGCTGTTCGAGGGCCTGCCGCGCGATGTGACCGAAGAGAATCTGCAGGCGCGTGCGCGCGGCACCATTCTGATGGCGCTGTCGAACAAGTTCGGCGCCATGGTGATGACGACTGGCAACAAGTCGGAAATGTCGACCGGCTACGCGACGCTCTATGGCGATATGAATGGTGGCTTCAATCCGATCAAGGACCTGTACAAGAGCGAGGTCTTTCGCCTCAGTGCGCTGCGCAACACCTGGAAGCCGGAGGGTGCGCTCGGTCCCGACGGGATCGTGATTCCGCCGAACGTGATCGAAAAGCCGCCGACGGCCGAACTGCGCGACAACCAGAAGGATCAGGATTCGCTGCCGCCTTACGAGATTCTCGACGGCATTCTGGAGCGCCTGGTTGAACGCGAGCAGCCGATCGCCGAAATCGTGGCGGCAGGCTATGACCCCGCGACCGTGATGCGTGTCGACCGCATGCTCAATCTCGCCGAATACAAGCGCCGTCAGGCTGCGCCCGGGGTGAAGGTCACGTTGCGCGGCTTTGGCCGCGACCGCCGCTATCCGATCACCAACAAATTTCGCGATCCCGGTACGCCGTTGCCGAAGCCGGATACCTCGATCGTCAGCGCAACGCCGGCGAAATCAGAAGCGTTTGATTTCTGAGGTTCCACGCGCAGGCGCTTCGCGCCGGTTGCAGGCCAACGCATGTTTCGCGTCCGGATTGTTCCGGCCGGTGTGCCGCGAACCATTGGTTGGCAAAAATGATGAATCCGATCGGAATATTCGTTTGGACTTGTGACAAAAGTTCATTTCCAACGTGGGCGCCAAGGCCGTTGGAGCGGCACAAACTGAGCACGCGTGGCCGCAAGGCGCGTTCTGGGAGGACTGAATGAGAATTTCGACCGCAATCGTTGCGGCTGTGTCGCTTGCCTTCGTTACCCCCGCTTTCGTCGTCTCCGCCTCGGCGCAGACTTATCCCGAGCGGCCGATCCGCGTCGTGGTCGGAACCGGGGCCGGGGGCGTCGGCGACATCATGATCCGTGCGATCGGCGAGCACATCAGCAAAACGCTCGGCCAGCCGCTGGTGATCGAGAACAGGGTCGGTGGTGCATTCAACATTCCCGCCAAGGCCTGCGCCGAGGCGAGGCCGGATGGCTATACCATCTGCCTGCTGCCCGGCGAGCCTGTGACCTACAACGAATATATGTTCAAGAATATCGGCTTCGATCCGCGCAAGGATTTCAAGCCGATCACCAACATCTTCTTCTTCACGCAGGCCTTCGCAGCCAATGTTTCGCTTGGCGCCAAGTCGGTGGAACAGCTGGTTCAGCATTCGAAGGACAAACCCGGTACGCTCAGCTATTCCGCGCCGGGCCTGTCGCATGCTCAATATATCGAGCATCTCAAAAAGACCGAGGGCGCCGATCTCGTTCGCGTGCCCTTCAAGGGCGGCGGCGATGCCGTTTCTGGCTTGCTGTCCAACACAACGCCGGTGGTCTTCCTCGGCCTTGGAAATGTGATGGCCTATATTGACGCCGGCACGGTTGTTCCGTTTGCGGTCGACGGCGAGAAGCGAAGCCCGCTGCTTCCCAACACGCCGACATTGCGCGAGCTCGGCTATAAGGGCGACATTACGCGCAGCTATATGGGACTGTTTGCGCCCGCCGGTACGCCGGATTCCGTCATCACGACCATCCACAAGGCCGTCGTCGATGTTGTCAACGATCCGAAATTCCAGGCGCAGCATGTCAAGCGCGCGGTCGAATTCGTGGGCAACACGCCCGAAGAATTCGCCGCCTTTATCGCGAAGGATCGCGAGGCTGCGGAACGTGTGGTCGATGCCGCGGGTATGCGGGTCAAGTGATGCGCGCGGCTGTCCTGGAACGGCACGGAGGGCCTGAGGTCCTCCGCGTCGTGGACATCGCCCGCCCGACGCCGCGAGACGGGGAAGTCCTGGTCGAGGTTGCGGCCTGCGGACTCAATCACGGGCTCGACGGGCGGACGCGGGCGAATGGTGCGGGCCGGACCATCGCCTTCCCGCTTGTTCTCGGCAGCGAGATTGCCGGCCGTGTGGCCGCCACAGGTCCCGGGGTTTCGGACGACTGGCTGTCGCGCAAGGTCCTGATCACGCCGTGGCAGGCGGAGTTTTCTGCCTCGGGCGACTATCTGCCTCAGGAGCATTACAAGTCCTTTCGGTTGCGCGGTGTGCATTTCGACGGCGGCAATGCCGAATACGTGGTCGCAAAACCGGCCGAACTGATAGGACTCTCCGACGACGCCGACCTGATCGAGGCTGCCGCATTGCCGATCAGCTATTCGACGGCGGCACATATGCTGTCGCGCGCGGCGCTCGCGGCCGGGGAGACCGTGCTGGTTCTCGGCGCCGCCGGGACCGTCGGCATCGCGGCTATTCAGCTCGCGAGGGCGGCCGGCGCCCGCGTCATCGCCGCGGCGAGTTCGGCCGTCAAGCGCGGCTTGGCGCAGAAGCTCGGCGCCGACGCCGTTATCGATTATGGCGGTCCGGACTGGGCGGAAGACGTGCTTGCGCTGACCGATGGCCGTGGTGTCGATGTGGTGATCGAGCATGTCGGCAGGGCGACGTTCGCCAACAGCCTCGCCTCGCTTGCGATGGGGGGCCGCGTCGCGGTTTGCGGCGCCAGCAGCGGACATCAGCTCGAGTTCGACGCCCGCCCGCTGTGGCGCAAGAGCGCATCGATTGTGTTCGTCAATTCCGGCTCCGACAGCAGCCTGCGCCGGGTCGTCTCGCTCTGGGGCGAGGGGAAGCTCAAGCCGGTTGTCGCCGGCGTTTTTGCACTCGAAGACATCGGAAGGGCGCACGAAGCGCTGTCGAACCGCGATGTCATCGGCAAGGTCATCCTCAAGATCAAGGCATCAGAGGGGGGAGAGTGAAATGATCATCGACGCACATGCCCATTTGGCGGATCCGAAATTCTTCGACCGCATGGGGAAGTCGCTGCCCAAGAGCATGCTCGACCCGCAGATTCTCGTGGACGAGCAGACGGCGGCCGGGATCGACGTCAGCGTCATCAGCGGACCGCGCGTGATGGAGGTCGGCATCGAAGCCGGAGGATTGGCGCCGACCGAGGTGGCCAAGGAATACAACGATTTCGTCGCGGATCTGACGGTGCGGCACGGCAAGCGGTTCGTCGGCCTCGGCATTGCCCATGCGTTCGCCGATGACGCGATGCTGCGCGAGATGGAGCGCGCCTTCAAGCAGCTGAAGCTGCGGGGCTTCCTGGTGGTGCCGCGCTATGAGGGAGAATTCCTCGACTCGCCGCGCGCGGACGCGTTCTTCGAACTGTGCGAGAGCCTCGGCGCGGTGGTGTTCGTCCACAATGCCGACGGCTGCCTCAGCCAGGAATACATGAACGACAATCGTCTGGTCGAACTGGTGGGTCGGCCGAACGAGATGACCCTGTTCGCGGCGCGGCTCATCATGGCCGGCCACATGGAGCGCTTTCCCAAACTCAAGCTGTTTCTTGGGCGAACCGGGGGAGCGATCACAATGTATGCCG
>JBIQKQ010000037.1:0-4038 GCA_044506365.1 Hyphomicrobiales bacterium | reverse complement strand
CATTCAGGAAGGCTGGGTGACGCGCGTGTCCCGCAGCGACGGCATTCCGCCATGGGGGCCGGACAACCTGAAAAACTCGTTCATGGATTCGCTGTGCAAGATCTATCTGGACACCCAAACCTTCCACCCGCCCGCCATTCGCTGCGCGGTCGATACGGTCGGCGCCGGCCAGGTGCTGCTCGGAACCGATTTCCCGCCGGTCCCGCATAGCCTGCTGGAATCGATCGAGGATGTGCGCCGTTCGGGCATCCCGGAGGATGACGTTCGGGCGGTGCTGGGCGGCAATGCGCGACAGCTCTTCTCGATCTGAAATTCAACGGCAAAGGCGGGTGCGTTAGACCGGCCTTTGCCGACGTTCGCGCGGCATCAATCCGTCGGCAGGAATTTCGGCCCGACCGAACGGATCGGCTTCTTCGGCGCGTTCGGATCGACCGCCTCGGGCGCGGGCTGCGCGGGAGCCGCGCCGCTCTTCTGCGCATTCTGTGATTGTGGAAGGATCGGGCGGCCCTTGGCGTCGCGCGGCGCGTTCATGATCTTCGCGCGCTCCTCGGTGACGATGATATCGCCGCGGCCGGGCTGGACCGGCGCGTTCGGATCGTCCTTCACCGCATTGGCCCAGCTTTCGCCGGCCGCCTTGCAGGTGCAGGACGCATCCCAGGTGGTCTTGTATTTGAACGCGTTCGGAATCTGCGTGTAGAGCTGCCCGGTGATCGACACCGCGTGGTTCATGTCCTCGCCGGGATTGCGGTGCGAGAACAGCATGACCTCGGCCGCCGGGCACATGCGCTGGCAGGTCATTTCGTCTTCGTGGAAGCGGTCCTGCGAGGTCGAGAACGAGATCGGGAAGAAATATCCGTCACAGGTGCGGACGCAGAGCGTGCGATAGCCGCTGCCGAGGCCGGTATCCTGCTCGGGGGCCGATGTCGAACCCGGTCCCCCGAACAGCTGCTCGAAGAAATTGCCCGGCGTGGCGCGTGCGGCCTGCGCCGCCTGGGCGCGATATTGCGGACCGCAATCGTTCTGCACCAGCGCGGTCAGAATCGCCCGGCGCTGCCCGTCGCGCTGCATGCCGGCCTGCGCGCCCTGAAGCTGCTGCAGGTCGCCCTGGCTGCGGGCGATATTGGCGCGCATCTGCTGGATTCGGGTGTTGAGCGGGCCGCATTGCTCGGAGCGGCCGAGCCCGCCGAACAGCTGGAAAAAGCCGCTCTGCTCGCAGCCGCGCTGGCGCGCCTGGGCTTGGACGCGGTCGAGTTCGGCCTGCTGCCGTCCCATGGTTTCTTCAAGCCGGCGGATCTGGTCGGCGCGCGCTGAATCGCCGCCCGACCCCATCGAGGAGAGTTGCGCTTCGAGTCGCTGGCAGGTCTGCTCGCGTGCGCTGATGGAGATCCCGTCCGGCGGATAGGCCGGCGGCGGCAGCGGTTGCTGCGCAAGCGCCGACGAAATGCTGCCGGCAAGCGCCAGCGCTGCGAGACCGCATTGACGGGCCAATCGTGTCATGAATTCCCCACCGACGGCTTGTCCCATGCCCCCGAAATGCGGCGACCGGATGGTTATCAAACGGCAATCCGCGCCGTAAAGCTGCAACTCGATCACACCGGGCGGCGCGGTTCCGGCTCTCCCTCGTCTTCGGGGAGGGCGATATTGCGGGCGTCACGGGCTTCCTGCCGCAGGTTCCACAGGATTCCCGAAAGGATGATCGCCGCGCCCACGAACACCAGCGCGTCCACCGATTCGGCAAAGAACAGGTAGCCCACCAGCGCGATCAGCGGCACCCGCAGGAAGTCGAGCGGAATCACGAGGCTGGCATCGCCGTAGCGGAACGCGCGCGCCATGCAATAATGCGCCGCCAGGCCCGATGCACCGACGCAGGCGATCGGCAGATATTCCCAGGATTCCAGCCGCAGCACGAACAGCGGGTCGCTGCCGGCAAGCGCCAGCGGCAATTGCAGAAGGTTCATCCAGAACACGATCCCGAACGTCGTCTCCGTCGCCGTCATCTGCTTGGTGGCGACGTTGAACACCGCATAGAAGAACGAGCAGAGGAGGACGAGGATCGAGGCCGGCTGAAACGCAATCAGCCCCGGCCGCAGGATCACCAGGCAGCCGACAAAGCCGAGCACGATCACGACGATGCGTCCGGTGGTGAGCTTTTCGCCCAGCGCCACGACGGCGAGGATCAGCACCCAGACCGGCAGCGTGAATTCCAGCGCGAACACCGTCGCAAACGGCAGCAGCGTCAGCGCGGTCGCCCAGCAAAACTGCCCGGCGAAATGGACCGCCGCCCGAAAGAAATGCATCGGGATGCGCTTGGTGCGCGCCGCCGGCCAAAGCGCCGGATTGAGCGCAAGCACTGCAAACAGAATCACCAGCGCGCCGACACCGCGCACCGCCAGAATCTCGAACACCGAGAACTTGCCGGCCAGCACGCGGATCGAGACCGCCATCACCGAGAACGACAGCAGCGTGCCGGTCATCCACAGAACGACGCGGACGATGTTCTGTTGCTGCACGCGGGGGCTCGCTGTTCGATCGTCCGGGTGGCGTCCGGCTATTCCGCGTCCGGCTGATTTTCGGGGCGTGCCTTGTCGAAGGCGGGAAGCTTTGCGCAGGCGGCCTCGACCGCAAGGATTTTCGGATAGGCCTCAAGCGGCGTCTTGAACCGGCGGGCGTTGAACACCTGCGGCACGAGACAGACATCCGCCATCGTCACGCGCGAGCCGAACGCATAGGGGCCCGGCTTGAGCAGCGGCTCGATCGCCTCGAAACCGGCGATCACCCAGGACCGGTACCATTCGTCGATCACGGCCTGATCGTGACCCAGCTTTTTCAGCGCATTGAGCGTGACGAGATTATTCAGCGGATGGATGTCGCAGGCGATGATCCCGCAGACCGCGCGGACATGGGCGCGTTCAAGCGCATCGACCGGCAGCAGCGCCGGTTCCGGATAGACCTCTTCGAGATACTCCATGATCGCCAGCGACTGGATGATCGTGTCGCCGTTCGAGAGCGTCAGCGCCGGCACGCGCATCTGCGGATTGATCGCGTGGTATTGCGGCGTCTTGTGCCGGCCGCCGTCCTTCGTCAGATGGATCGACTCCATCTCATAAGGCTGATCCTTCAGGTTGAGCGCAATGCGGACCCGATAGGCGGCTGACGAGCGGAAATAGGTGTAGAGCTTCACGAGACGCGTTCCCCAATGTCGACGTCATTCCGGGTCCGATGCCCGGCAACGCCCGGAAATGACATCGGACCAAACGCGATGGCACACGCCTTGTCCAGCCCCCGGCGGGCGATGCCCGGCATGCAAAAGGCGTCGAACCTACCGGTCCGGGTCTTCCAGGGCCTCGGCGGCGAGCGGTTTCGCGCGCTGAATGAGTTGCTGCAGCGCCCGCGCGAAGGCGTCGCGATCGGCGGGGTCGATGGCTTCGGCCAGTTCACGGGAAAACGCCACGGCGCCCGGCGCCAGATCGTCGTAGATGGCCCGGCCTTCCGGGGTCAGTGACAGGAACGATTCACGCAGGTCCGAGCGGTTGACGCGCCGCACCAGCAATTTCCGCTTCTCAAGGAGCGCGACCGCGCGCGACACCTTGGTCTTGTGCATATGGCTGTGTTCGCCGATCGCCTTGCCGGTCATGGTCTCAAACTCGCCCAGCGTGACCAGGACCCGCCATTCCGGCACGCCGATCCCGTAGCGTTCGGCATAAAGGCGCGACAGCGCCTGCGAAACCACGCTCGCCACCACATTGAGCTGATAGGGCAGGAATTCCTCAAGCCGCAGCGGCGCGTCCCGGCTGGACTGTCGCTCGCCGGCCGCTGTTGCACTCTTCGTCGGCGTCGTCATGATCGAAATTCGTCGCTAACCCGCCGCAGTGGACCCGCGCGAACATGACGTAACTTGGGTGGCGGCGCAACGGGCGGGCATGAGACGATGGTTGACTCCGGGCCGCCGCCTTCGTAGCCGGGACGAGCTTCGCTGATGCGGGCTACCGGCTTCGTAGCTTCGTGGCCCGGATGAGCGGAGCGATATCCGGGGCTGTT
>JBIQKQ010000036.1:0-26945 GCA_044506365.1 Hyphomicrobiales bacterium | reverse complement strand
GTAACCGCGGGGCCGAACCAGGTGGCCTCATGGCCGCCCAGGCGGAACATCAGTTCGGCCTTCTTCAGCTCGATGCCGGATAGGGATTCGACGAAACCAAGGAACCAGGAGCCGCGCCGGAATTCGCCATCGGTTATAAAGCGCAGGCCCGCCTGCTCCTGGTGCCGCACTGCGTCAACAATGCAGTCCGCCACCACCTTTTCGAGGGCGGCGTCGTCGATCTTCTTCTCCATGTGAGCGCGGTGCGCCTTCTTCAGCGCATCGGGCCGCAGCAGGCTTCCGACATGGTCCGCGCGTGGCAAATCGAGCATTGGTTTTCCTCCCATTTTGCCGCAGGCTAGCAAATGGATGAAAAAAATCAAATTTGTATTCGAATAAATGGACAGGACGGCAGCCTGTCCATTATCGTCACGATCAAGCTTGACCGGCTATCCAGGTCGGCCGAAATTCAAGAAAGCCGTTGATGTCCCTGACGAGTTTACACCCAAAGGCGTGGGGAGGCGTGGGCCGGGATATGCGGGCATACAACGGAGACAGCGCGGGAACGTATGAATGAGCCTTTTCCTTGACGACCTGAAGGCCGGTCAGCGGTTCGAGACCGCAAGCCGCACCGTAACCGAAACCGAGATCATCGCATTCGCAAAAGAGTTCGATCCGCAATATTACCATGTGGACCCGGTCGCTGCGCAGAAGTCCGCCTTCGGAGGGCTGATCTCATCCGGATTTCACACCCTCAGCCTGTCGATGCGGCTGTTTTTCGATCTTAATCTGTGGCCGGATTCGGTGATCGCCTCCCCCGGAATGGAGCATGTGAAGTGGCTCAAGCCGATGCGGCCGGGTGACACCATCCGCGCAGCCGCAGAGGTGATCGAGGTGCGGGTTTCGTCGTCCAAACCCGACCGCGGTGTGGTGATTATGGATCACCCAACCTGGAACCAGAACGAAGACATGATCCTGACACTGCGCTGCGCGCACATGTTGCGGCGGCGGAAGGTTACCGACGGGCAGTAGCGCGGCAAGTCGATGCCGCCACACGGCAGGGCCGATATGCGCAGGCGGGGAATTTTCCGGCCGCGCTTGCCGTATATGATGGCGCAAGCCCTCCCAGCTCGGAGAGGGTGGCGGAGGACAGGGCGTGGCGGCAGCACTCGATCGGATCTATGACGGCATCATCATTGGCGCAGGCCAGCACGGCCTCGTGCTCGGCTCCTATCTGGCCAAAGCCGGAGTGAAAATTCTGCTGGTTGACCGCAGGCTCACCTATGGCGGCGGGCTGTGCACGCGGGAGGTCACGAAGCCCGGCTTCTACCATAACCTGCATTCGATCAATCACTTCAGCATTAGCGACACGCCGTGGTTCAGCGACCTGAACCTCGCCGACAAGGTGACCTATATCACGCCGCGCTATGAGTTCGGGCAGGCACATCTCGACGGCACCGCGCTGGTGCTGGGCCGCGATCTCGAGGAGACCGTCGCGAACATTGCGCGCTTCTCCAGGAAAGACGCGCAGACCTTCCGCGAATGGAACGCACGCGCGGAAGAGATTACCGCGAAGATCCTGATTCCGGAGCGCTATGCCGAGCCGCTGCCGCAGGCGGAACGTGAAGCGCTGCTGTCACGCACGGCCATTGGACGCGAATTCCTCGCAGTGACGAAGCGTCAGCCGCTCGATGTGGTGGAAGAACTGTTCGAGAACGAGCATGTGAAGCTGCTGTTTCTGTTCAAGGTCTCGCTGTTCGGCACCTGGCTGACCGACACCTTGTCCAAGACCAGCCCGACGGGATCGGTGATTCGCGCCTTCGACCTGCAGACCGGCTACCAGCTCTGCCAGGGCGGATCGTTCAATCTCGCCCGCGGTCTGATGGAGACCTTCATCGCGGCCGGCGGGACCTTTCAGCCGCAGGTTTCGATCGAAAAGATCGTGGTGGAGGGCGGGCGTGCCACCGGGATCGCGCTTGCTGATGGGCGCACGGTGCGGGCTTCGCAATTTGTTGCAAGCACGGTGGATGTGCATACGACGCTGGAGGACTTGCTCGGCCGCGAGCAATTGCCGCAGCATTTCCGAACGAAGCTCGACAATTTCAAATACACCGCATGGACCCTGTTCGGGCTGCACCATGCGCTGCACGAAAGCCCGGATTTCGCGGCAGCAGCGTTCGATCCGAACGTCAATCGCGCGCTGAAATGGAGCCTCGGCGCAGAAACCATGCAGGACCTGTTTGCGGCACATCAAGATGTGCAGGCCGGGCGCGTGCCAGAACTCGTCCAATTCGGCTCGGGACCCTTGAGCCTGCTCGATCCGACCCAGGCGCCGCCGGGCAAGCACACGACCTATGCCTGGCACGTCATGCCACTGCTGGATGAGATGAGCGAACGGGATTTCGATGCCTTCAAGGAAGAATTTTCCGACAGGATCGAGGAGGTGTATGCGCGCTATTGCCCCAACATGACCAAGGACAACATCATCGGGCGCCATGTCTATACCGCGCGCGAGTATGTGCTCGAATTGCCGAACATGCGCGGCGGCGACATTTTCATGGGCGCATTCAGTGCCGATCAGGTCATGTACAACCATTTCGGCTATCGCACGCCGCTACCCAATTTCTATTATGCCGGGTCTGGCGCGCATCCCGGCGGCGCGATTTCCGGCGGCCCCAGCTATATCGCGGCCGGCATCATTGCGCGCGATCTTGGCGTGAAGCCGTGGTGGACGCCGTGGGATGCGCGCGCTTCGCTCGAAAAATTCACAGCCTCGCGGGCAGCCTGACATGGATGCGCAAGCGCAGATCCTGCCCGCAGCGGACTTCGCCTCGCTGAAGGGGCGTGTCGCGATCGTCACCGGGGCCGGGCAGGGGCTCGGCCGTGCCTTCGCGAAGGCATTCGCGGCCTGCGGAGCGATTGCGGTGATTGCGGAACTCAATGCCGGCAAGGGCGGGGCGGTGGCGAAGGAGATCGCGGATCAGGGCGGGCAGGCGCTCGCGATCCCGGCCGATGTGGCTTCGCCCGATTCTGTTGCCGCGATGATCGATGCAGTTGAGCAGCGCTACGGGCGGATCGATATCCTCGTCAATAACGCTGGAATCTTCTCGACCCTCGACATGCGCCCCTTCGACCAGATTCCGCTCGACGAATGGGAACGCGTGCTGCGCGTCAACGTGACCGGCCCGTTCCTGTGTTCGCGCGCCGTGCTTCCGGCGATGCGCCGCGCGCAATGGGGGCGGATCGTGCACATGGCGTCCGGCGCCGTAACCATGGGGCGGCCGAACTACCTGCATTACATTGCATCGAAGGGCGCGCTTGCCGGCATGACCGGGTCGATGGCGCGCGAGCTTGGGCCTGACGGCATCACCGTGAACGCGATCCTGCCTGGCGCGACCTTCACCGAGATCGAACGCAAGACCGTGTCGCCCGAACAGAAGATCCGGATCGTCGCGCAGCAGTGCATCCCGCGCGCCGAGACACCCGACGATCTAGTCGGAACCGTCTTGTTTCTGGCTTCCGATGCATCCGCTTTTCTGACCGGTCAATGCCTGACGGTTGATGGCGGCGCGACCCACCGTTGAAAGACAGGAGATCACGATGAATGCTCACCCAAGCCGGAAGGCTTTCAATTTCCAGGACTGGATCGAGCGCAACAAGAACAGTCTGAAACCGCCGGTCTCGAACAAGCAATTGTTCGACGAAAAGACCGGCATGGTGGTGATGATCGTCGGAGGCCCAAACAAGCGCGTCGATTTTCATGACGATCCGGTCGAGGAATTCTTTTACCAGCTCAAGGGCGACATGGTCCTGAAGATCGCCGAGGACGGAAAGATCTACGACGTGAAGATCAAGGAGGGTGACGTGTTCCTCCTGCCGCCGCATGTGCGCCATTCGCCGCAGCGCCCGATGGAGGGTTCGGTCGGACTTGTGGTCGAAGGTACCCGGACCGACGCGATGCGCGATGGATTCGAGTGGTTCTGCTTCAAATGCGGAGAGCGCGTCCATCGGGTCGAGGTCCAGGTCAAGGATATCGTGAAGGACCTGCCGCCGCTGTTCGAGGCATTCTATTCCGACGAGAAAGCGCGGACCTGCAAAAATTGCGGCACTGTGCATCCAGGCAAGACCCCGCCCGATGGCTGGGTCGAGATGTAACACGATGCGGGGCCGGCCCTGTGCATCGCGTGCCTCGACCGGCCACCTGCACCTTAACAATAGGCAATGATTTCAAAGGACGCGAAAATCGCGTCCTGCTTCCTTCTGACGTGTGTGGCGCGGCTTGCACCGGCGGGCGATTGCCCTGTAGATTGCAGGCAAACAAGGTGCAAGAAGCGCCACGCTAGAGGGAGCCCAAGATGATCAAACAAGCTGCTCTGTCGGCTGCCATTGTGGCGGCTGCCACCGCCCTTGCATCCGCTCAGGAGGTCAAGGTCGGGGTCGTCCTTCCCTATACTGGGATCGGCGCGGAATTCGGCCAGCAGGTCCAGCGCGGCATGGAGCAATATTTGAAGCTCAATGCCGACAAGGTGAAGCCATACAAGATCACGCTGATCAAACGCGACTCAAAGAATCCGGGCGGAGCCGACGCCAAGGTCGCGGTGCAGGAATTGCTCACGCAGGACAAGGTCGATGCTCTGGCCGGTTTCCTGTATTCGCCGGATGCGATCGCGTCAGCCCCGATCGTCGCCGCCGGCAAGAAACTCGCCGTCATCATGAATGCCGGCACCGCGCACATCACCAACATGGCCCCGCAATATGTGCGCACCGCGTTCAGCATGTGGCATTCGGGCTATGCGCTTGGCGAAGCCGCAGCCAAGCAACTCGGCGCCAAGACCGCGGTGGTCGGCTATACCGACTTCCCGCCCGGCAAGGATAGCCTCGCCGCCTTCAAGAACGGCTTCGAGAAATTCGGCGGCAAGGTCATCGACGAGATTCCAATGGGCGGTGCCGGCGCAGTGCCCGACATGACGCCATTCTTCCAGCGCGCCAAGGAAAAGAAGCCGGATGTGTTTTTCGTATTCGTGCCGGCCGGTGATCATGCATCCGCAGTGACCAAGACCTATGCTGCGCTCGGGATGAAGGACGCCGGCATCAAGCTGATCGGCCCGGGCGACATTAGCCAGGACAACAAGCTGCAGGCGATGGGCGATCCGGCCGTCGGTCTGATCACCATGCACCACTATCACGCATTCCTCGATAATCCGGAGAACAAGCGGCTGGTGGAGTCCTGGAAGAAGGACTATGGCGCCGACTCCACGCCCG
The DNA here is from genome assembly GCA_044506365.1 of Hyphomicrobiales bacterium. Classification (GTDB taxonomy): domain Bacteria; phylum Pseudomonadota; class Alphaproteobacteria; order Rhizobiales; family Xanthobacteraceae; genus Pseudorhodoplanes. The sequence continues at coordinate 21,704 of JBIQKQ010000036.1, read as the reverse complement.
ACTTCATGGCTGTCGGAGGCTATGACGGCATGGCGGCGATCGTGCAGGCGATCCAGGCGACCAATGGCAAGATGGATACCGAGGGCGCTCTCGCCGCTCTCAAGGGCTGGAAATATGACAGCCCGCGTGGTCCGATCAGCATCGATCCGCAGACGCGCGACATCGTGATGAATGAGTATCTGTCCGAAGTGGTCAAGAAGGACGGCAAGCTCGAGCAGAAGGTGATCGGCAAGATCGATGCCGTGAAGGATCAGTGCAAGGAACAGCAGATCGGGCCTTGCGCGACCAAGAAATGATGCCGCGATAGTCGACGGTTTCGATCAAGGCCGCTGCTGCGCATCCGCGTCGCGGCGGCCTTGATTGGCTTTTGGGGCGGGGGCGGGCTCCGGTGATTTTCGGAATCGATGTCGCAAGCATGATTCTCGGCGGTCTCGCCGCCGGCATGGTGCTGTTCATCGTGTCGGTCGGACTGTCGATCACGATGGGGCTGATGGGCTTCGTCAATCTTGCGCATGGCGGCTTCGCCATGCTCGGCGGCTATGTCATCGTTCTGTCGATGACCAAACTCGGATTGCCGTTCATCATCGCCCTCATCGTCGGCTTTGTCGTCATTGCGGCGTTCAGCGTGGTGATGGAGCGATTGTTCTATTCGAAGCTCTATCGCGCCACCGAACTCGACCAGGTGCTGTTCACCATCGGTCTCGTGTTTGTGATGATCTCGGGGGTCACGCTGCTGGTAGGTCCGGAAAACCAGCCGCTGACGCTTCCGTCCTATCTGCAGGGTCAGGTCGACCTCGGCTTTATCGAATACCGTACCTATTCGATCGCGCTGATCGTTATCGGCGCGCTGATCATGCTGGGCCTGTGGCTCGGCTTCGAGCGCACCCGCATAGGAGCGCAGATCCGCGCGGCCGTCGACAACCGGCGGATGACGGAATCGCTTGGTATCAATATCGGCCGCCTGTTCACCATCGTATTCGCCTTCGGTAGCGGCATGGCGGCGCTGGGCGGCGGGCTCGGCGCGGAGTTTCTCGGTCTCGATCCGCAATATGCGCTCAAGTATCTGGTCTATTTTTTGATTGCAGTTTCGGTCGGCGGGCTCGGCCGCGTGACCGGCGTGTTCTACGCGTCGCTGCTGATCGGGGTGCTCGATTTTGTCCTGAAGAAATATGTCCCGCAGGGCGGCACGATGTTCATCTACGTCATGACCATCCTGCTTCTGCTGTGGCGGCCGCAGGGACTGTTCGGGAGGAAAGAGGCATGACCGCGCCGCCTCCGACCCAGGCGTTGGCCGAGCGGCACAAGCTGCGCTGGTGGGAGCCGCTGCCCTGGATTCTTGCGCTCGGCTTTTTCTTTGCGTTTCCGAACCATCTGGGTTTCGGCGCCGAACTCCTGATCATGATCCTGTTCGCGCTGTCGCTCGATCTGGCGCTGGGCTATGCCGGCATTGTGACGCTCGGCCATGCCGCCTTCTTTGGCGTCGGCGCATATGCTGTCGGCATGCTCTCCAACCATGGCATCTGGAGCGAGCCGCTTTCAGGACTCGCGATTGCGGCAGCGGTCGGCGCGCTGTGCGGGCTCGCATCGGGCTACGTGCTGCTGCGCACGACCGGACTGACGCTGCTCATGTTGACGCTGTGCACCATGGTGCTCCTGGAAGAGGCGGCCAATCTTGGCCAGGAATGGACCGGCGGCTTCGACGGGCTTCCGAACGTGTCAATCCAGCCTCTGTTCGGCGTGTTCGAATTCAGCCCGCTCTATCCGACCACGCAATATCTTTATGTGCTCGGCGTGCTGCTGCTCTGCTTCATCTTGCTGCGAACGCTGGTCTATTCGCCATTCGGACAAAGCCTCACCGGCATTCGCGAGAACACGCTGCGCATGTATGCCGTGGGCGCGCCGGTGCGCAGGCGGCTTGTCGTGTGCTATACGATCTCGGCGGCGATCGCCGCAGTCGCGGGCGGTCTCTGGGCCCAAGCCAATGCCTATGTCAATCTAAGCGTCCTCAGTCTCGATCGCGCAGCGACCGTCCTGATCATTCTTGTGCTCGGCGGCTATGGCCGGCTCTATGGCGCGTTCATCGGCGCGGTCGCCTATATGGTGCTCTCGCATTATCTCGCGAAAATCTATCCGACAGCCTGGCAGCTCGGGCTCGGGCTGATGCTGATGATCATCGCGCTGTTCGCCCGCAACGGCATCCTCGGCATCGCCGACTCCGTTCTCACCCGCCTGCGCGGCAAGCGCGCCGTGCCATGACGCAAGTGCTGCTCGAAGCCAGGAACGTCAGCAAGAGCTTCGGCGCGCTCGTCGCGTCGAGCAATATCAATTTCCAGCTCGAAAAGGGCGCGCGCCGAGCCTTGATCGGGCCGAATGGTGCCGGCAAGACGACCTTCATCAATCTCCTGACCGGGGTGCTCGCGCCGACGCAGGGGCAAGTCTTGTTCAACGGCGAGGACGTGACGCAGGTCGCGCAAGCCGAGCGTGTCAAGCGCGGGATCGCCCGCACCTTCCAGATCAACCGACTGTTCCGCGGTCTTTCGGTTCTGGAGAATGTCTATATCCCCGTCGCCGAGCAGGTCGGCGCGGCCCCCGACATGTTCAAGCCGGCGGGTCTGCGCAGGGACGTGATCGATGCCTCCATGGCGCTGCTCGAAATGCTGAAGCTGCAGGATGTCGCCGGCCACAAAATATCCGAACTGCCTTACGGTCGTCAGCGCCTGGTCGAGATTGCCATCGCGCTTGGACTTGCGCCCAAGGTGCTGCTGCTGGACGAGCCGGCGGCCGGCGTGCCGAGTGCCGAGAGCCACATCATCCTCGATGCGATCGCCCGGCTGCCGAAGGATATCGGCGTGCTGATCATCGAGCATGACATGGACCTTGTGTTCCGGTTCGCTGAGCGCATCACGGTACTGGTCGGAGGGCGGATTTTCGCGGAGGGCACGCCGAAGGAAATCGGCGCCAATGCCGATGTTCGCGCCGTCTATCTGGGGCAGGCGTCGCATGGCTAGCGCGCTCGCCTGGAAGAACCTGTCGGCCGGCTACGGCGACACTGTTGTGCTGGAGGATATCAACCTCGCGATAGCGGCGGGCGAGAGCGTGAGCATCATTGGACGCAACGGCGTCGGCAAGACCACGCTTCTGGTCACCGCGATGGGCCATACCAATGTGAAAGGCGGCGACGTCGTGTTCGACGGCCAGACGATCACGCAGCTGCCGGTCTACCAGCGTGCGCTGAGGGGACTCGGCCTCGTGCCGCAGGAGCGCGAAATTTTCCCCTCTCTATCGGTGCGCGAGAATCTCGAAATCGCGGCGCGCCCGGGCTACTGGACGGAAGCGCGCATTTTCGACCTGTTCCCGAGGCTGCGCGAACGCCTTGGCAATATGGGCAACCAGCTCTCGGGTGGCGAGCAGCAGATGCTTTCGATCGCACGCTCATTGATGACCAATCCCTCGGTTCTCCTGATGGACGAGCCGACCGAGGGCCTTGCCCCGGTGCTGGTCGAAACCCTTGCCGAAGTGCTGGGCAAGCTGCGCGACGAAGGCGCATTGACGATCGTGCTGGTGGAACAGAACAGTCGCGTCGCGCTCGCCTTTTCTCCGCGTACGGTGGTGATGGACAAGGGCCGCATCGTCTACGACGGCCCGTCGCAATCATTGCGCGAGGATCCGGAGCGGCTGGCGAGCCTGATCGGGGTCGGCGAATAAAAGCGAAGGTGCGTCAAATCGGCCGTCAGGCAGGGTCGCTCCGGCCGCTCGGCGCACCTAAGATGGGCTCCCATGATTCGGAGCGCCATCAGGATCATGCGTCTGCGTTTTCGCGAGACCGCCATCGGCCTGTTGGCCGCGGTCGCTGGCATGGTTGCGTCCGGCCCTTCGCTCGGTCAGCAGGCGCTGACGGGCCTCGGAATAGTCCTCATTCACGGCAAAGGCGGCACGCCCACTAGCGCAATCGAGGGGCTGCACGAATCGCTGAAGCGCGCCGGCGCGATTGTCGAAGCCCCGGAAATGCCGTGGTCGGCGCGGCGGATCTACGATGCCACTTTCGATCAGGCGATGACCGAGATCGACGATGCGGCCGACCGGCTCAGGAAAGCGGGTGCAAACCGGATCGCGGTGATCGGTCACAGCCTCGGCGCCAATGCCGCGATCGGATACGCTGCGCGGCGCAACGATGTGCATGCGGTGGTGGCGCTTGCGCCCGGCCATTTGCCGGAAGCCTGGGCGCTGCGGGTGCGCACCCGTGGCGCGATCGCCGAGGCGAAGAAGTTGATCGCGGCCGGCAAGGGCGACGAGCGCAGATCCTTCCCCGATCTCGCGCAGGGCATCCCGTTCTCGGTGCGCGCGACGCCGCATGTTTATCTGTCGATGTTCGATCCCGATGGGCCGGCGGTGATGCCCAAGAACGCCGCCGCCATGGGCGACGTGCCGTTCCTGTGGATCGCCGGCGTCGCCGACCCGATCATCTTTCACGGCAAGGATTACATCTATGGCCGGGGCGCGCGGCATCCCAAGAGCAGGTATGTCGTGACGGCCAGCATGCATCTGTCGACTCCGTATCAGTCGCGCGGCCGGATCATCGAATGGCTGAAGGGGTTGTGATGTTCTTCCGTCCGCTGCTTGACGCGGGAGGGCGCGAGACGCGTAGCGCCCGAGCGGGACGTAGTCTTATGAGCGAAGCAATAGGGGGATCCCGGATTTCGCTTCGCTCATCCATGCCGCTGTTTTATTCCTTCAGCCCGTTGACCTTGGTCACCCAGGCGCGGACGTCCGGCAGTATCTGCGGCAGCAATGCCTTCACCTGCTCGCCGGTCATGCCGGCGCGGATGCGCGGATCGTACAGGATGTTCAGAAGATACTGATCGTAGATGCCGAAGAATCCCATCTGAACCTCGTCATTGAACATGGTCCAGGGTAGCGCGTCGTCGTCGTTGATGGGGCCGAGCGCCTGCAGCAATTCCTCGTAGAGGCAATCCAGAAAGATGAACTCGCCGGCGTCGATCACGATGATCACATCGGAATGCTGGATACGGAACAGCTCATCCTTGCGGAATCCGGACAGGCATTGCGGCTCGAGGGACTTGACGATCCGTTCGGCCTGCTCGCGCCCGTAGAATCGGCGGATCGTCTTTTCGATGTCGCGGTCGCGCACCAGCGTCACCGTGAAATTGGCATCCTTGCGGCTGTCGACCATTGCGATGTCGAGATGGCGCACCTTGGAACGGATGTCATTGACCACCTGCGCAACCTGCTTGCGGCGGTCGGGCTTCGCGCGATTGTCGACAAAAATGCGGACCGGCATTTCGTATTTGCGAATGCGGTCGACGCGGCCCGAGACGTGAAACTCCGCCCCGAACACGACACGGAAGAATCCGTCGACGATCTCTGCGTCTGTAAAGGCCTTGCGTTCGGCGGCGCGGCGCTTGGCAACCTCCACATTCTCGGCAACGGCGGCTGTGGACCATGAGGCCGCCGCGACCAGCAGACCAAACATGAGTGCGAGGACGCCGCGAAGCATTCGCAGGGTTATCGCCGGCTTGTGAATCGCCAACGCGTCAAACGGGTCCCGGATACGCGCGCTCGTCATGTGTTCCGATGCTCGACATGACGCCAAACGGCCCGCGCGTGTTGATCTGGAATCTTTTCCACAAGGGCGAAGGTAATTGTTGGTCAGGACGATGTCGTCAGGCGCGAGGCGCGGGTCTGCAACGCCCGCATGCGGTCGGCGAGGCTGCCTTTGCCATCGTCCTCGCCGATATCGTTGGCCGGCACCGGAACACGACCGACCGGCGCCAGGCGAGGGGCTGGCGTGGACTCTGCTTCGGCCGAAGCCAGGATCGCTTCGATCGGAGAGTTCGGACCTTCGAGCGTGACCGCAAGCTTGGCCACTTCGGCGGCCACGTCGTTGATCCGTTCGCGCAGAAGCGCGTTTTCGACCCGCTCTGCCGCCCAACTGGCCTCGGCCTCGCGCTTCATGGCGGCGACTTCGGCCTGCAACTTGGCGCGCTCTGTATTGGCGAGTTCTAACTCGTTCTGCAGGATCTCCTTCTCGGCGGTCAAATTCTGGATCGTCTCCCGGTTCTGGCCGCTGGCAGTGGTGAGTTCCTCGCGCAGATGGAAACCGGTGCGCCGCGCGTTTTCCAATTCGGCGCGCAGCCGGTCGCACTCGTATTCGCGCTCCACCAGCAGCCGTCCCTGGTCGGCGATACGGCTTTCCAGTTCCGCCGCGCGCTTACCAAGCAATTCGGCTTCCGTGCTCTGGGCAACCAGCTGCTGCTCGAGCTCGGCCACGCGCTTTCCGAGATTTTCGACCTTGCCGCGCTCTTCGTTGAGGTTCTGGCTCGCCGCGGCGACCTCTTGGCGCTCCTTCTCCAGTCGGTCCTCGGTCTTTTTGATGTCACGCTCGTAGTCGCCGATGCGCAGCCGCAGCGCTTCAATTTGCGTCCTGAGCGAGATGAGTTCGACCCGCTGCGCTTCCGTGGTTGCCGTCCGGTCGCCAAGCTCGGCGGACAGCCGCACCAGCTCCGCCTCCTTGTCCGACAGGCCGCGCTCGGTTTCGTGCAAGCCGAGTGTTTTGACGGACAATTCGTCTTCGGTCGCCTTCATCTGGTCCTTCAGCGCCTTTTCACGGGCTTCGAGAGCAAAGATGGTGGCGGATTTCTCGCCGAGTTCGGCTTTCAGCCGGTTGATGGCGTCATTCTTCTTGCCGAGTTCGGCGCGCTGGCTCGTACTCTTGGCTTTCAGCTGCTCGACATTCATTTCCAGCCGCCGCGTTGACATTGCGAATTCGGCGCGGAGCTGATCCTTGTCGGCCTGGATTTCCGCCATTGACAAGGGCGTTGCCGCTTCCATGCGCCGCATTGTCAGGCGTACGGCGCGAGCATGGACCAGCGGAATGAAGACAAGTCCGAACAGGCTCGCCAGAAGGAAGCCGATGCCCAGATACATGGCCGGCTCGATCATGACCGGAGACTCCAACCCATAGCGGCGATTTGAGCGCAACGGCAACGTGGAACGGTGCCACGATGGTGTCGCCGCTCGCTAGCGCCTCCCGTCGTTAACCTAAACCGGTCCGCGCCCGGCGGGGAAGGAAATTCGCATGAGTCACGCTCATCGGATGAGCCTCATGCTAGAAGGGATTCCAGGTCGCCTTCGGCGTGAACTTCAGATAGCCGATATTGGCGCCGAGCCGCAGCCCGACCCCGGCCCGGATCGGTACCACGACGATGTTGCCCGCGCCGAGCGCCGTCATCCCGAAACCGCCGATGAAATAGGCAGAGCCGTCGATGCCGCCGAAGCGGTTGTAGATCGTCTCGGTGGCAGGAAGGTTGTAGACGAGCATCATGGTCCGCGCGCCCTCGCCGCCGGCGTCGAAGCCGATCGAGGGGCCCTGCCAGAACACCCGCAGGTCGCCTGCATTTTTCGTGTAGAGCGTGCCTTCGCCATAACGCAGCCCGGCCACGAACGCGCCTCCGGCCTCTTCGCCCAGGATGTAGCCGTTCGGCTGCCCGAACTGGCTGAAGGCCTTTTCCACCACCTGCGCCAGTCCACGTGACACTGTCCCGAAGAAACGGTGTCCGCTGTCCAGGATCTCGTTCGAGGAATATTGCGGCTGCGACGGCTGCTGCGGAGCAGGCCCGGGCGGCGGCGCCGGCTGAGGTTGTTGCGCCGAAACCGGCTGGCTGTGGACGCAGGCCAGGCAGGCCGCGGCGGCCAGAAGGCAGATCAGCGAACGCATCGGGTGCTCCATAAGAATAGGTCGGTTGAGCGGACTTAACCGGTTACTCATGCGGACGCTGTTAAAGGCATCCGAATCGGAACACTTGTTGGACCGAATCATGACAACACTGCGCCGTCAACGACCGAAGCCGCGTGCCGCACTGCTTTGGCTCGCCTTATCGGCAATGCTGGGCGTGCCAATGTTGCAGACGGGTCACGCCGCGACCACCGGGCGGATTGTCACCGACCACAATTCCGGTCTTGCGATCTACGGCTACGATCCGGTCGCCTATTTCACCGACCGCGCGCCGAAGGTCGGGCGCCCCGACCTCGAGGTAAGACAGGCTGGCGCGGCGTGGCGATTCCACAACGAGGGCAACCGGGATGCCTTCGCCCGCGATCCGGCGATCTACATGCCGCAATATGGCGGTTACGATCCGGTGGGTATCGCGCGCGGGGTCGTGCGTGCCGGGCACCCGGATTTCTGGGCGATCCACAACGACCGCCTTTTCCTGTTCTATTCGGAAGATGCCCGGACGGCCTTCAAGGCCAATCCGGAACACATTGCGCTTCAGGCGCAAGCGCGGTGGCCAGACGTGATGCGCCGACTCGTGCCCTGATCAGGCAAATCGTGAAGCCTCCGCCGGATCGCACCAGGCGACGAAGGACGGTACCTTAAGTTCGCGCGCGGTTTGCCCGTAGCGGACCGGCGTGCCGTCGAGCGACAGCACCACGCCCCCGGCGGCGCTCAGCACCGCATCTCCGGCAGCGATGTCCCATTCCGAAGTGCGGCCCAGCCGCGGATAGACATCGGCCTTGCCTTCGGCGATGCGGCAGAATTTCACAGAGGAGCCGCAATCCATGCGGTCCACAGCGGGGAACCGGGTCAGCCATTGCTCGGTCTTCGGGTCCAGATGCGAGCGGCTGACCATGGCGCGCCAGGGGCCTCCCCGATGCGGGTGGGTGCGCAAGGCCAGGCGCTCGCTTGCGTCCTGAGGTCCGGCGCCGGGTTGTAACCAAAGGCGTTCCGATCCGGCGCCAACCGCGCCGCGCCAGATCGCGTCCAGAGCCGGCGCTCCGACGATACCGACGATCGGACGCCCGTCACGCACGATTGCGATATTGACCGTGAATTCGTCGCGACCCTCGATGAACTCGCGCGTGCCATCGAGTGGATCGACCAGAATGAAGGTATCCGGCAAGTCCGGCAATGTTCCTTGCGAGGCCGCTTCCTCCGACACCACCGTGACACCCGGCAGCGTGCGCGCGAGACCGTCGAGGATAATCGCCTCGGCCGCTTCGTCGGCCTCGGTAACCGGGCTTGCATCGGCCTTGATGCGGACTGCAGCGCCGGCCATGCGCACGCGCATGATCGCTGCGCCGGCGTTCGACGCAATTGCAGTCAATGAGTCGACAAGCGAGGGATCGGTGAGTTCCTTCGTCATGCCATAACCCCCTCGCGTCCTGCCCGGGCAGTCATAGCTTGGCGCTGCGGCAGGAGGGGTGTATCAAGCGGCCGGCCGCATCAGGATCGAGTGATTCGCGTTCCGCCGCCCGTTTGATCGGAGCCAGATTCATGTCCGCCATTTCTGCTGCTCAAGCGTCTGCTGCTCAAACGTCCGCCGCCCAGACACTTACCAAGATCGAGTCCGTGGACCTCGCCGCCCTGTTGTGCTCGCGCGTCTGCCACGACCTGATCAGCCCTGTCGGCGCGATAGTCAATGGCCTCGAGGTCATGGAGGACGACAACGACCAGGAAACCAAGGATTTCGCCCTGGACCTGATCAAGAAAAGCGTGCGGCAGGCCTCGGCGAAACTGCAATTCTGCCGGCTGGCTTTTGGTGCCGCCGGTTCGGCGGGCGCGCAGATCGATGTGGGCGATGCGGAGAAGGTGGCGCGGGCCTTCCTTGAAGACGAGAAGACCAAGCTTGTCTGGAATTTGCCGCGCGTTCTGCTGCCCAAGAACCGCGTCAAGCTTCTCCTCAACATGCTGCTGATCGCCGGACAGTCGATCCCCCGCGGCGGCCAGATCGTTGTCGATCCGCTGGGCAGCGGCGAAACTATGAGCTTCTCGGTTTCGGCCGCCGGCGGATATGCCAAGGTTCCGCAGGCGGTGCCGGAACTGCTTGCCGGCGGTTCGCATGGTGGCGGTGTCGATGCGCACGCGGTGCAGCCCTATTATACCGGCCTGCTGGCGAGGGACTGCGGTCTGACCGTTACGGCCATCAGTGAGGGCGAGACGATCGTCGTCGCCGCACGCTAACACTCCGCCGCGCGGAGCCCGCAATCCGGGCGCAAGGCCCAAGGGGGGGCGGCGCATCCCCGCTACACGGCGGCCCGGAAGGCCCGCGCTGATAGTTAACGCGCGGTTAATTCCATGAGCGCGGTACCTTCCCCTTACGCAAAATTAAACGGTAACCAACACACTGCGATGGTTCGAACCATGCCGCGCCGGTCGCAATCCGGCGCGCGGAAGGCCCATTGCCATGGACGAGTTGCTGCGGGATTTCCTGACCGAGACTCATGAGAGCCTCGACACGGTCGATTCCGAGCTCGTGCGTTTCGAGCAGGAGCCGAACAATGCCGAAATCCTCGCCAACATTTTCCGGCTCGTTCACACGATCAAGGGGACTTGCGGCTTCCTCAGTCTTCCGCGCCTGGCGGCGCTGACGCACGCTGCGGAAAGCCTGATCGGCCGGTTCCGCGACGGCCTGCCAGTCAGCCAGAGCGCGGTGTCGCTGATCCTCACGACGCTCGATCGCATCAAGGACATTCTCGATGCGCTGGAACAGCGCCAGGGCGAACCGGCCGGAAGCGACGAGGACCTGATCGCCCAGCTCGATGCGATGGCGCAGGAATTAGCGGCGCCGGGTGCAACTCATTCCTCGGGAAAGCTGGTCTATCAGGTGCTGGAACGGCCGCTGAAGCCCGGCGAGGCGACGCTCGACGAACTGGAGCGTGCCTTTCGCGAAACGCCGGGCCCTGCACCGGCCCAACCGGGATTGGAAAGTGGCAAGCCAGCCGAGCGCGCGGATGCGAAAGTCGTGAGCCAGTCGATCCGCGTGAATGTCGAGACTCTCGAACACCTGATGACCATGGTTTCGGAGCTCGTTCTCACCCGCAACCAGCTGATGGAGCTGGCGCGCCGGCAGACCGAAACCGCATTCAAGCTGCCGCTCCAGCGGCTCTCGCACGTCACCGCCGAATTGCAGGAAGGCGTCATGAAGACGCGCATGCAGCCGATCGGCAATGCCTGGCAGAAGCTGCCGCGGCTGGTGCGCGATCTCTCCGCCGAGCTGGGCAAGCAGATCGAACTTGAGATGCAGGGCGCCGAAACCGAACTCGACCGCCAGGTTCTCGACATGATCAAGGACCCGCTGACGCATATGGTGCGTAATTCGGCGGATCACGGGATTGAGTTTCCGGCGGAACGTCGAGCGGCCGGAAAGCCGGAGCGCGGCACCATCCGCCTGTCCGCCCGCCATGAGGGCGGCCACATCGTCATCGAGGTGGCTGACGACGGGCGCGGCCTCAACAGCCGCAAAATCCGCGCGAAAGCGTTGACGAGCGGACTCGCGAGCGAATCCGAACTCGACAAGATGACCGATGCACAGCTTCAGCGGTTCATCTTCGTCCGCGGCATGTCCACCGCGGATGCGGTTACGAATATTTCCGGTCGCGGCGTCGGCATGGACGTGGTGCAGAGCAATATCGACCAGATCGGCGGCACCATCGACGTAAAATCGGTCCCGGAGCAGGGCACGGTCTTCACGATCAAGATCCCGCTGACGCTCGCGATCGTGTCGGCGCTGATCGTCGAGGCCGCCGGCGAGCGTTTCGCGATGCCGCAGGTTGCCGTGATGGAGCTCGTGCGCGTGCGCGGAGATGGCGAGCACCGCGTCGAGCGGATCAAGGACACGCCGGTGCTGCGGCTGCGCAACAAGCTGCTGCCGCTGATTTTCCTGCGCAAGTTTCTGCGCCTGGGCGACCCGGCCGAGCAGGAAGGCGAGAACGGCTTTGTGGTGGTCTCTCAGGTCGGGGCCGAGTGTTTCGGTATTGTGGTCGACCGCGTGTTCCACACCGAAGAGATCGTGGTGAAGCCGCTGGCGAGCAAGCTGCGCCACATCCATGCATTTTCCGGCAACACCATTTTGGGCGACGGCGCGGTGATCATGATCCTCGACCCCAACGGGATCGCGGCCGCGTTTGGATCGGTTCGCGCCGGCGGAATCGCTCACGAAACCGCGGCCGGGGAGGAAAATCGTACAGCGGACCGAAACACGACCGCGCTTCTTGTATTTCGCGCCGGCTCAAATGCGCCACGCGCAGTACCGCTCTCGCTGGTGACGCGCCTCGAGGAGATCGATGTGCGCAGCATCGAAGTCACAGGCGGGCGCCATGTGATGCAGTATCGCGGCCATCTGATGCCGCTGATCTGCCCGGGCGATTGCGTGCGCATCAAGGAGAGCGGATCGCAGCCGCTCCTGGTTTTCTCCGATGGCGAGCGCTCGATGGCGCTAGTCGTCGACCAGATCGTGGACATCGTGGAGGAGGCATTCGAGATCGAGGTTAGTGACGGGCGTGCGGGTATTCTTGGCTCCGCGATCGTGAAAGGCGAGGCGACCGATATCGTCGATGTCGGGCATTATCTGCCGATCGCCTTTGCCGACTGGCTCGGCAGCAGCACGCCGCAGCGCGTCCGGCCGCGCCTGCTCCTGGTCGATGACTCGGCCTTTTTCCGCAACGTGCTGGCGCCGGTCCTGCGCGCCGCCGGTTATGCGGTCACCACCGCATCGAGCGGACACGAGGCGTTCGGTCTCATTCGGAGCGGCCGCGTCTTCGACCTGATCGTCAGCGACCTGCAGATGCCGGGTATGGACGGACTTGCGCTCGCGCGGGCGCTGCGCAGCGATCGTAAAACCGCGCAAACGCCGCTGATCGCGCTCTCGTCGATGACAACGCCCGAAATGATCCAGCGCGTGCGCGACGCCGGCTTCCACGATTTCGTCGCGAAATTCGACCGCCAGGGCCTGATCGCCGCGATCAAGGAACAGGCGGATGCCGTCGCCAGCCGGGCCGCCTGACGCCATGCAGAACACGCAGCAGACCGCAAGCGCCGAATACGTGACCGTCACCGTCGGAACGCAATTGTTCGGCCTGCCGATCGCACGTGTGCAGGACGTATTCGTGCTGAGCCAGATCACTCGCGTTCCGCTCGCACCTGATGACATTGCGGGAGTGATCAACCTCCGCGGCCGGATCGTGACAGCGATCGATCTGCGCCGACGCCTTGGTCTAGCGAGCGATAGCGGTCGCACGCAGATGGCGGTTGGTATCGAAAGCGATGGCGAGTCCTATGGGCTTGCGATCGATGCGGTCGGCGAAGTGCTCACGCTCGACGTCGAAACCGCCGAACCTGTGCCGGTCAATCTCGACGACCGGCTCAGACGCGTGGCATCCGGCGTTCACCGTCTGGAGCACGGATTGCTGGTGGTGCTGGACGTGGACAAGCTGCTCGATCTGAAGCCTTCGGAATTGGCCGCATAGAGCGGCCCGGACATGCGGGTCGTTCCGCTAGAAAAGCGAGTGAGGAATGCCATGAAGACCTGTCTGGTTGTGGACGACTCCAGTGTGATCCGCAAAGTCGCCAAGCGAATCCTGGAGGGGCTCGATTTCCAGATCATGGAGGCCGAGGACGGCCAGCAGGCGCTTGATCAGTGCCAGCGCATGCTGCCAGACGCGATCCTGCTCGACTGGAACATGCCGCGGATGGATGGATATGATTTCCTGAAAGCGCTGCGCCGGATGCCTGGCGGCGACCAGCCGAAGGTCGTGTTCTGCACCACGGAAAACGACGTCGCGCATATCGCGCGCGCGCTGCACGCGGGCGCCAACGAATACATCATGAAGCCGTTCGACCGCGATATCGTCGAGGCGAAATTCCAGGAAGTCGGGCTGATCTGAGCGCGGCCATTGCCTTCTCGATCCGGGTAGAAAATGTGACCGCGCTTTCTGACAGATATGCCCGCCTGCCCGGCGCAGCGGCCGAGCCGCTGCGCGTGATGGTGGTTGACGATTCTGCGGTCGCACGCGGCTTTATCCGCCGCTGGCTCGAATTGGAGCCGGGCATGGCGATCGTTGCCTCGCTGCGGACCGGGCGCGAGGCGCTTGATTATCTCGAACGCGCCAATCCCGATGTGGTGGTGCTCGATGTCGAAATGCCGGACATGGACGGCATCACCGCGCTGCCGCTGCTGCTGCGCACGAAGCCCGATCTCGCGGTGATCATGGCGTCGACGCTGACGCGTCGTAATGCCGAGGTCACGTTGCGCGCGTTGTCGCTCGGTGCGCTCGACTGTATCCAGAAGCCGGACGCGCTGGGCGCAATCACCAGCGCGAATTATCGGCACGCGCTGGTCGCAAAGATCAGGGAATTGGGGAGGCACGCTCGCGGCGGCCGGGATCGGACAGCGCGGCCGGTTCCAGGCCGGGCGGGCGGCGGCGCGGGTGCAGCGGCTCTCGCGATCGCCCTGCGGCCTTCGCCGACCATCCCGCCACGCGTTCTTGTGATCGGCGCCTCCACCGGCGGGCCGCAGGCGCTGAACGAGGTCTGCAGCCGGCTCGGCCCCGTCATCGACGAGGCGCCGGTTCTGATCACCCAGCACATGCCGCCGACCTTCACCACCATCCTTGCCGAGCATCTCGGGCGGACCACCGGCCGGCTGGCGCGGGAAGCCGAAGACGGCGAACCGATCCGCGCCGGCCGCATTTATGTCGCGCCGGGACACATGCATCTGAGGGTGGCGCGTGCGAATGGTCAGCCGGTGGCGGTGCTGGACGATTCCCCGCCGGTGCATTTCTGCAAGCCCTCGGTTGACATGCTGTTTGCATCGGCCGCCGCGGTGTGGGGCAGCTGGGTGCTCGGCCTTGTGCTGACCGGCATGGGCACCGATGGCGCGAGGGGAGGCGCCGAGATCGTCGCCTCAGGCGGCAGCGTCGTCGCGCAAGACGAGGCGACCAGTGTGGTCTGGGGCATGCCAGGCGCGGTCGCCCAGGCTGGCCTCTGCTCGCAGATTCTGCCGCTGCCGGACATCGCGCCGGCGATCATGCGCGCTTTCAGGAGGCCCGCGTGACCGGCAACGACTACGACTTCATCCGCAAGCTCCTGAAGCAGCGCTCTGGCCTGATGCTGTCGGCAGAGAAGAAATATCTCGTCGAAAGCCGGTTGATGCCTGTGGCGCAGCGTCATCGGATTTCAAACCTGTGCGAACTGGCGCACCGGCTGCGCACCGGCGCCGATGAGGCGCTGATCGCCGAGGTGGTCACGGCGATGACCACCAACGAAACCTTCTTTTTCCGCGACCGGCTGCCCTTCGATCATTTTCGCAGCTTCATCCTGCCGGCCCTCATGGCCGCACGCGCGAACCACAAGCGTATCCGCATCTGGTGCGCCGCCGCCTCCACCGGACAGGAGCCGTACTCCCTTGCGATGGCGATAAAGGAGATGGGCAAGGCAGTCGACGGTTTCCGCATCGAGATTCTTGCGACTGATCTGTCGGAGGCGGTCCTGGAAAAGGCGGCGGCCGGCATCTACAGCCAGTTCGAGGTGCAGCGCGGATTGCCGATCCAGCTGCTGTTGAAATATTTCAGCCAGGTCGGCGAAGCGTGGCAGATCGCGCCCGAAATCCGCGCCATGGTGCAGTTTCGTCCGTTCAACCTCCTGTCGGATTTCGCGCGGCTCGGCCTGTTCGATCTTGTCGTCTGCCGTAACGTGCTGATCTATTTCGATGAGGAGACAAAGTCCGAGGTGCTCGACCGGTTGGCCCGCGTCACGGCGCAAGACGGGTTTCTGATCCTTGGCGCGGCCGAGACCACGATCGGGCTGACACATGCGTTCAAATCGGTGCCCGACAAGCGCGGACTTTACGCGCCGGGCGATCCTGCCGCCGCCAAGGCCGTGCGACGTTTCCCCGCGGCGAGCCTCGCCTCCTGAGAGGGGCGCCTATTCACGATTTGCGCCGGCGCGGTGCCGCCAGCCGCGCCGCAAGCACGATCAGCGTGACCGATACCAGCAGCACCCAGGTCGGGGCCGCAAGGCCGATCAGGATCAGCAGCGTGGTTGAAATCACGGGCGACGCATAGCCGAGCACGCCGAGGAAGGCGACGTTGCCGTGTTTCATGCCGATGTCCCACAGCATGAAGGCGGCGCCGATCGGACCGAAGCCGAGAAGCAGCATTGCCAGCCATTGCGACGGCGAGGGCGCAACCCAGCCCTCGAACATGAGGTTGCAGACGAGCCCGAGTACGGCCGTCGCGAAACAGGCGGGGGCGACGCTCTCGCTCGGCACCGACGCGATCAGCCGCGACATCACCGAATAAGTTGCCCAGACCAGAGCGCTGGCGAAGGCGAAACTGAAGCCGAGCAGGGCATCGGGATGTCCGCTGGATGCACCGAGCTTGTCGAAAACGAGGAGCGCGGCTGCAACAAATCCCATCAGCGCGCCGACGATGTGCCGGTAGCTCAGGGTCACGCCGGGCAGAAAACCGGAGAACAGCACGGTGAGCAGCGCCCAGAGCGAGGCGATGAGCCCTGCTTCCGCGGGCGGGGCGAATTTCAGCGCGGCGAAATACAGAGCATGGTACACGAACAGCCCGTAGATGCCCAACAGGAAGGAGGGCAGCGTCGGCGCCATCGCGCGGGCCTGGCCGGTGACGACGGCGTAAGCGGCGATCGTCGCGCCGCCGACCGCGAAGGTGATCGCGGTCGATTGAAACGGCGGGATATCGCCGCCCTTCAGCGCGGTCAAAGTCGCGAGCGTGCCCCACAGCAGCACCGCGCAAAAACCGATCGCTGTCGCCGTGCGCCCGGGCAGTTGGCGGGTTCTCGTTTCCGCATGCGCGCTTTTGGTTGTGGCGTCCATGTGATTGCGACGTATCCCTACTCGGTGGCCCGGCGAAAACCGGAAACCCCGGAGTAACGCATCCCGGCCTCCCGCATTCGCGGGGGGTGAACCTGCTGAATAGCCTGAATTCTCTGCTGATGTGAAAGCCGGGCGAGCGCCCCTTCGCTTTGGTCGGGGAGGCTCCGGGAGCGTCTTGAGCCTTCGGCTTTCTGCAACGGGAAGGGGACGGCGCGCGCCAGGAGCGTAAGCGCAGTTCTTTTGGGATTGGAGCTGCGACGGCACCACCTTGCAGCCAGTTCCGGATGTTGCGGTCGCCGGCGCTGTGAACTCTCTTCGTTCGAAATTTCGCGAATATGCCGAAGCGGCGCCATGGTGCGACATTCTGTCCCGCCCCGTAAGTTATTGAACATAAAATTATAATCGTCGCGGATGTGGCGACCATCGTCCTCTTGACGGCGCACGGCTCCGCCCTAAATCGACCGGCCGACAGGTGCCTGAAGAGGGCCTGTTGCGGGCGCCGGAGGACGTCCGGCGCACTGCTCGTAGCAATGTTGCTCTACGGAGGATGTAGCTATGAGAGCCTTCGATTTTGCTCCCTGGTCGCGGTCGACGGTCGGCTTCGACCGCCTCTTCGAAATGCTCAATGCCGACCGGGCAGATTCTGACCAGCCTTATCCGCCCTACGACATCATTCGCACCGGCGAAGACACGTTTCGCGTCAGCATCGCGCTCGCCGGCTTCAAGCCCCAGGATATCACGATTACTGCACAGCAGAATCTGCTGACCATCACGGGCAAGAAGACCGAGGCGGCGGACGACCAGGATTATATCTATCAGGGCATCTCATCCCGCTCGTTCGAACGACGCTTCGATCTTGCCGATTATGTGGAGGTTGAGAGCGCCTCGTTCGAGGACGGGCTGTTGCAAATCTCGCTCGTCCGCAATCTCCCGGAAGCGAAAAAGCCGCGCCGCATCCCGATCGGCGGCGGCGAGTTTCCGAAAGTCGTGGAGGCGGGACGATGAGCGATCGTTTCGATCTCGACGAGCTTTTGCATCCGGCACTGGCCTTCGAGCATCCGAACCAAGTGCTGCATGATCCCGATCTGACGCTCGACGAGAAACGGGCGATCCTCGCCTCCTGGGCGTCGGACGCCTGTGCGCTCGAGGCCGCGCCTGAACTGCGTGAAATACCCGGCGGGGCCCGCGTGCGTTTCGACGACATCATGGATGCGCTGCGCGCGCTCGACAAGGAAGCCGAGCGGAGCAGCGGCACGCCGTCTTATCGGCGTCTGGTCCGCGAGGGACGCTGGGGCGGGCTGTTGCGGGCAGGCAATCCGGACGAGGGGCGATCGCTGCAATAGGGGACCGGCATGATCGCAAAGAGTCTCGACCGGTATGTGATCGGGCGGGAGCACAATGTCGTGCGCGTCGACTTCGGGCGCAATCCCGAACCGCCCCCACCACCCTTCCCGGGCGCCGGGGCCCTGCGCGCGCACGCACCGCGCGCGCAGCCTGACAGCGTCATCTCAACCAGCATCAAAGCGGAGGCTGTATGATCAAGACGATGTTCGCCCTGCTGCTGATTGCCGGGATCATCCTCGCCGCGAGTTTTGACCCGGTGGCCGCAAGCGCGAATGGCACGCGCGAACACCCGCAGCCACCCGACTGGTGGCAGAAGGATTTCGGGCAAGCTCCTGCGGCACATTCGTTCGCGGATGTGTCATCGATCGATCACATCGGGAGCCCGAAGGTACCGAACGAAGACGCGCTTCTGCCGAGGCTCGACACACTCGATCCGCTTCGCACGTCGCAGACACGGCGAGCGAAACCACGGGTTAGCGGCGCGTTGAAGACGCAATAGCGCAAGGGGAAACTGTTGTGAGAGAGCCTGTGCCAAGCATGGAAAGCCATGATTCAGTGGTGGTCCATTCCGCCATCGAAAACCTTCGTGCCGACATCGTGAGAACGGAAGAAACCATCGCCAAGCTTAAAGCGGCTGGACACCTTTCCAGGGATGCTGAGCGGTACCTGAAGCAGTTGAAGGAGAAATTGATCCTTCTTCTATGATAGAGCGCAGAGCTGGCGGCCTCTCCTTGGCCCCGGCCACAACCGGCACGCTCGAGGCTTTATGGAATCAGCCCGGAATGCGGCCGGTGCGGTGCGCCTTGCAGCGCGCTATTGCGGTTCCGGGGGCTACGATCCCGCCCGCTGCCGAGGCGTGCCGGCGCTTTCCCGGCTGCGGGTGCGATGGGCACCTGAGCAATCAGCGTGGCTCCGTTGCGCCTGATGGTGAGTTCGACGGTTCGGCCAACCGGCGTCAGGCCGATCTTGTTGCGCAACTGGGCGGCGCTGCGCACGGGTACGCCGTCGGCCTGAATGACGACGTCTCCCGACCGAAGTCCGGCCGCTTCCGCAGCTGAGCCCGGCGCGACCTCGACAATACGCGCCCCCTGCGACGCCGAAGCGCTGGAAGGATCGCCCACGGATACACCGATGCGGCCGCGCTGCACCCGGCCTGTCCGCAGGATTTGGTACATCACCTGTCGTGCCATGTTGATCGGCACGGCAAAGCCGATGCCCACATTGCCGCCGCCCGGCGATATGATCGCGGTATTGATACCGACTAGTTCTCCCTTGAGATTGATGAGGGCACCGCCGGAATTGCCTGGATTGATTGCTGCGTCAGTCTGGATGAAATCTTCATAGCCCTGCTTGCTCAGGCCGGTCCGGCCGAGCGCACTGACAAGGCCGGACGTCACGGTCTGTCCAAGGCCGAACGGATTGCCGACCGCGATCACGAAGTCGCCGACTTCCAGGTGATCGCTGTCTCCCATTGGGAGCGCCTTGAGACTGCCGCCACCCTGGACCTGCAACACCGCAATATCGGTTGCCGGGTCGCGTCCGACGACCCTCGCCGCGAATCTGCGTCCATCCTTCGTCGTGATCTGCGCCGACGAAATTTGCGCGACCACATGATTGGCAGTGAGGACATAGCCATGCTGGCTGTCCACGATGACACCGGATCCGGCGGCGCTGACTTCCTTTTCCACCTGCCGTGGTACGTCGAAGAACTCGCGAAAGAACGGATCGTTGTAGAGCGGATTATCCTGGCGAACCTTGCCTCGCACGGAGATGTTGACGACAGCGGGCGTTACCTCGCGCACCAGCGGTGCGAGAGTCGGGATGCGGCCGCCGGAAACAGTCGGGGTCTGGGTTTGTAAGGGACCGATGGGCGCGAGAAAGCCGGTACACAAGGCGATGAAAAAACAAAGAGAAGAGCGCAGGTTCATGACTGGCGCCGTCTACGTTGTTTCGATCGGGATGGTGGCCGAGGCTGCCTCAGCCTTGCGGCGCAAAAATAAAAAGATGGTGCCCATTTGCAAGGCCCGAAAGGGGGGGAGGTTTGGGCGTGTGGCGCGCGAGTCGGTGTCGCACTCCTTGACCACCGCTCAAGCAGGCCGTCTTCGCCGACGCTCCTGACTTGACATCACGCATGCGCGACCTATTTCGTCCGCTTGCCGGGAAGGCACTCCCCTTTGCAATCGTAACGAGGACCGAGACGACCCGTCAGAGGTGACGATGATGACCAAGCTGCACGCCGCGCGCATCAAGGGCCACAAGGACAATCTTGACCGCTATCGCCGACTCTTGGCCGCCAAACTCACCAACCTGGAGCGGGACTATATCCACAGACGGATTGCAGAAGAGCAGGCTGCGATTGATAGGCTTCTCGCAGAGATGATTGCCTCGCGGCGCGAGGGCGAGGCGCATCCGGACACGATCGTCGCAGCGGCTGCCATGGCCCGTGAGGCGGAAGGGCATTCGCGCCGGTGACCGGCGCGGCTTACAGCGCCCTCGCGGTCTTGCCCATGTGGCGCCGCGCATAGGCTGCCGGCGGCTCCGGTAGGCGAAACACCACGATCATGCGGTTGACCTCGCCGCGTTTGAAGGCGGCGAGGAACTTCGGATAATCCTTCACCGAGACGCAGCCATTCGACTGGCCGTTCGGTCCAAGCATATAAGGATGCACGAGGATGCCGGCGCGGCCGAACATCGCTCCCTTGTCCTCGGGATTCATGCGAATCGCCTCGACGCCATGGAACAAAGCTTCGCGCATGGTGAGGCGGTAGGTGTTCGGCGGTGTCACGCCGCGCATTCGCAGCCGCACATGCTTCGGGTCATCCATATACTGGCCGAAGCCGGAATGCGCCTCGAGCTTCTCGCCGTTCGGCATGTACACTGCCTTGGCGTTGATGTCGTAGATCGCGGTTTTCTGAAGCTGCGGATCCTCGTCGGGGATCTTGATGCCGGTGGCGGGCGGCAGCGCCGCCAGCTTCTGCGGCCGCCTGCGCGGAATGATCATTGGCGGCACGATCGCCGGCCGCGTCATCTGCTCGAACCGGTCGCTCGCAGCGGAGAAGCGGCGCTCGAACTGGGAGGCATTGTAGCCAGGCGTACCCGTAAAGATTGGATCGTCCGCATGGCCGCTGAGGAAGCCGGAGGAGGGCAGTGCCACCGGTTTCGCTGCAATGGAGCCCGTCGCCGCCGGCTTGTCCTCGTCGTCGGGCCAGTTACGGGTGATGTAGGGGACAGTCGAGGCGATGGCGGTTGTGGTTGCGGGAAGCGCCAGCCAGGCAAACTTGCTCTGCGGCGGCAGGCCTATGGTCGTGCGGCGCTCCTGGCGCGCATCGCTTGCGACCGAAAACAGCCAGCCTGCGGCAGTCAGCGTGCCTGTCACGATCGTGAAGGCGACGACGAGCCCGGCCATGCCGCGGGCGAGCGCGCCCGCGAAGCGGCCTGGCACAGCCCCCCGGTTGCGCATTGCGACGCGCCGGCACGAGGTCGCACGCGTCATGGAACGCAAAACCCCCACAAATCCCAAGAGAACTTCCCCCATTCACCTTGGACCCGCGTGGTTAAACACGGGTAAAGGCGCCAGCATGGAGACTAGACGACCAAAACGTGGCCGCCCGGAACAAAGCTGGGGATGGTTAATGGCTGGTCCACCGGCGCCCGACCTTCGGAACATGCCGCACGAGCACCGGCTTAACGCGGTGCGTCGCAGCTGCCGCGACCCAAGAAAAA